>JAKATH010000030.1 GCA_021828055.1 Actinomycetes bacterium | reverse complement strand
GAGGAGTGGTGGGGCTCGCCCGAGCAGCCCAGGTCCGCCATGTACTTCTTCTCGGTCGAGGGCGAGACCGTCTGGGGGGCGACGGGCCGCATGCTCTTCGACCTGCTCGCGACGGTCCTGTCCGACGGCAGGCTGGACGCCTGACCACCCGGCGCGCGGCCGCTGACCGCCCGCGCGCGGACGCCTGACCGCCCGCGCGCGGACGCCTGACCACCCGCGCGCGGCCGCTGACCACCCCGCGCGCGGCCGCTGACCGCCGGGCGCGGCCGCTGACCACCCCGCGCGCGGCCGCTGACCGCCGGGATGCGCCCGGTACAGTGGGACGCGCTCGGGCGTCGGCGCGGACCACTGGAGGCGATCGTGGCAGACATCGAGATCGGGATCTTCAAGTCGGGGCGCAGGGCATACGGGTTCGACGACATCGCCATCGTGCCCAGCCGCCGGACCCGTGACCCCGAGGACGTCGACATCTCGTGGGAGATCGACGCCTGGCGCTTCCGCCTGCCGCTCCTCGGGGCCGCGATGGACGGCGTCACCAGCCCGCGCACCGCGATCGAGCTCGGCCGGCTCGGAGGGCTCGGGGTCCTCAACCTCGAAGGGCTCTGGACCCGCTACGAAGACCCGATGCCGCTGCTCGAGGAGATCCGCGAGCTCGACGACGACAAGGCGACCCCGCGGATGCAGCAGATGTACCAGGAGCCCGTCAAGCTCGAGCTGGTCACCGAGCGCATCCGCCAGATCAAGGAGTCCGGCGTCGTGGTGGCCGCGTCGGTGACTCCGCAGCGGACCGAGGAGCTGGCCGCCGCCTGCCTCGCGGCCGAGCTCGACGTGCTCGTCGTCCAGGGCACCGTCGTGTCGGCCGAGCACGTGTCCAGGACGACCGAGCCCCTCAACCTGAAGCGCTTCATCCGCGAGTTCGAGATCCCCGTCGTCGTCGGAGGTTGCGCGTCGTACCAGGCAGGCCTGCACCTGATGCGCACCGGCGCCGTGGGCGTCCTCGTCGGGGTCGGGCCGGGCAACGCGTGCACCACCAGGGCGGTGCTGGGCCTCGGCGTGCCGCAGGCGACCGCGATCGCGGACGTCGCCGGCGCGAGGATGCGCCACCTCGACGAGACGGGCGTGTACGTGCACGTGATCGCCGACGGCGGGATGTCGAAGGGTGGCGACGTGGCCAAGGCGATCGCGTGCGGCGCGGACGCCGTGATGCTCGGCTCCCCGCTCTCGTCCGCCGTGGAGGCGCCCGCAAGCGGCTTCCACTGGGGGATGGCCACCTTCCATCCCACGCTTCCGCGCGGGACCCGGGTCCGGACCGGGGTCCGCGGCAGTCTCTCGGAGATCCTCCTCGGCCCCGCCCACGAGAACGACGGGCGGATGAACCTCTTCGGCGCACTCCGCACGGCGATGGCCACCTGCGGCTACGAGTCGGTGAAGGAGTTCCAGAAGGCCGAGGTCATGGTCGCCCCCGCGCTGCAGACCGAGGGCAAGCAGCTCCAGCGGTCCCAGGGCGTGGGCATGGGCCGCTGAGCGCGACCGGCGACCTCGTCAGCGATCTCAACCCGGCGCAGCGCGCCGCGGTGGAGCACCGCGGCGGCCCGCTGCTCGTCGTGGCGGGGGCGGGGTCGGGCAAGACGCGGGTCCTCACCCGGCGCGTCGCGCACCTGCTGGCGAGCGGCGAAGCGGCGCCCTGGGAGATCCTGGCGATCACCTTCACCAACAAGGCGGCCGACGAGATGCGCCGGCGAGTCGTCGACTTGGTCGGCGCGCGCGCCGAGCGAATGTGGGTCTCGACCTTCCACTCGGCGTGCCTTCGCATGCTGCGAGTCCACGCCGGGCGCGTCGGCTACTCCAGCGCGTTCAGCGTCTACGACGAGTCCGACTCGCGCCGCCTGGTCGAGCTCGTCGAGGACGAGCTCGGCGTCGACACGAAGCGCCTCCCGCCGCGCGCCGCGGCGGCCGTCGTCTCCCAGGCGAAGGCAGAGCTCGTCGGGCCCCAGCGCTTCGTCGAGGAGGCGTCCTTCGGCGCGAACCCGTTCCGCCGGCGCATCGGCGAGGTGTACGCCGAGTACCAGCGGCGGCTCCGGGCCGCGAACGCCATGGACTTCGACGACCTGCTCTTCCAGGCGGTCATCCTGCTCCAGTCGTGCCCGGACGTCCTCGAGGCGTACCGGCGGCGGTTCCGTCACGTCCTCGTCGACGAGTACCAGGACACGAACCACGCGCAGCACGAGCTGGTCCTCCTCCTCTCGCGCGAGCACGGGAACGTGACGGTGGTGGGCGACTCGGACCAGTCCATCTACCGCTGGCGGGGCGCGGACATCGCCAACATCTTGGAGTTCGAGGCCGCGTTCGAGAACGCCACGACGGTGGTCCTCGACCAGAACTACCGGTCGACCCAGACGATCCTCGACGCAGCCAACGCCCTCATCTCGAACAACCTGGCGCGGCGCCCGAAGGACCTGTTCACCGAGGGGGGTGCGGGGCCGCGGATCTGCCTCTACCGGGCAGAGGACGAGCGCGACGAGGCGTCGTTCGTGGCGCACCAGCTCCTGACGCTGCACGCGTCCGAGGGTCTCTCGTACGGGGACGTGGCCGTCTTCTACCGCACCAACGCGCAGAGCCGCGTCGTCGAAGAGGAGCTGGTCGGCCAGGGCGTCCCCTACAAGGTCGTCGGCGGCACCCGCTTCTACGACCGCAGGGAGGTGCGCGACATCCTCGCCTACCTGCACGTCGTGGCGAACCCCGACGACGAGATCTCGTTCCGCAGGATCGTGAACGTCCCCAAGCGGGGCATCGGCCAGACGTCGGTGGCACGCCTCGCGGCGGCCGCGGCGGCGTCGGGCGCGCCCGTCGGCCGCATGCTCGAGCAGGCCGAGGCCGCAGGGCTGACCGGCAAGGCGCTCAAGGGCGCCCAGGAGCTCTCCTGCCTCCTGCAAGAGCTGCGGGCCGCGGCCGCCGAGGTCGCGCCGGGCGACCTCGTCGAGCTGGTCGCCAGGCGGTCCGGGTACCTCGACGAGCTGGCCGCGGAGGGCAGCCACGAAGCCGAAGGCCGCATCGACAACATCGCCGAGCTCGTCGACGCCGCCGGGGAGTACGAGCGACTGTCCGAGCTGCTCGAGACCGTCGCGCTGGTGTCGGACTCCGACGAGCTCGACGCCGGCGGGTCGCGCGTGTCGCTCATGACGCTGCACACCGCCAAGGGCCTCGAGTTCCCCGCGGTCTTCCTGATCGGCATGGAGGAGGGCGTCTTGCCGCATTCGCGGGCTCTCGGTGAGCCGCTCGAGCTGGAGGAGGAGCGCCGGCTCTGCTACGTGGGCATCACGCGCGCTCGCCGGTTCCTCTACCTCACGCACGCGTGGAGCCGGACCCTCTGGGGGCGCACGATGCCGGGCTTGCCGAGCCGCTTCCTCGCAGAGGTGCCCGAGGAGCTCCGCCAGGAGGTGGGCGGGGGACGCGTCTTCGGCGCGGGCTCCGGGAAGGACGCGGCCGGCGCTCCCCTGCCGGGCGGCTCGCTGCTCGGATCGGGGGGGACGCGGCTCGCGGCTCCGGCGCAGCGGGCGACCACCGGCGCGGAGGACCTCGGCCTCGCCGCCGGCGACCACGTCGTGCACGAGCGGTGGGGCCCGGGTGTGGTGGTCGGCTCGCAGGGCGAGGGGGAGCGCGCGCAGGCGACCGTGAGGTTTGAGTCCGTCGGGCGCAAGACGCTGCTCCTGTGCGCGTCGCCGTTGCGACGGGCGACCTGATGCGGCGCCCGGCTGGCGGGGCCGCGCGCGCGGCCGCCTATCATCACCGTCGATGAACCGCCCCTACCGCGTGGTCGTGGCCAAGCCCGGGCTCGACGGCCACGACCGGGGCGCCAAGGTCATCGCCCGGGCGCTGCGCGACGCCGGCTTCGAGGTCGTCTACACCGGCCTCCATCAGACCCCCGAGCAGGTCGTCCAGGCGGTGGTCGACGAGGACGCCGACGCCCTCGGGCTGTCGCTCCTCTCGGGCGCCCACCTGACCCTCGTCCCGAAGATCATGGCGCAGCTCGCCGCACAGGGGAGGGGCGACGTGCTGGTCGTCGTCGGCGGCATCATCCCCGAGCGTGACGTCCCCGTGCTCCTGCGCGAGGGGGTCGCCGAGGTGTTCACGCCGGGCGCGCCGCTGCCCTCGATCGGTGCGTGGCTCGAGGCCGCGCTGGACCGGCGAGAGGCCCGCCAAGCCCTCTAGAGCCGGAAGGAGCCGGATGGACCTGTTCGAGTACCAAGGCAAGCAGTACTTCGCCCGCTACGGGATCCCGACCTCGCCGGGCGGCGTCGCCGGCACCGTCGACGAGGCGGTCGCCCAGGCGGAGGCCGCGGGCTACCCGGTGGTGGTGAAGGCGCAGGTGAAGGTCGGCGGGCGCGGCAAGGCGGGCGGGATCAAGCTCGCCGCCGGCGCCGAGGAGGTCCGGCGGCACGCCGGGGCCATCCTCGGGATGGACATCAAGGGCCACGTCGTCCACCGGCTGTGGGTCGAGCACGCGTCGGACATCGCCAGGGAGTACTACGCGAGCTTCACCCTCGACCGCCCCGCCAAGACGTACCTCGGGATGCTCTCGGCCGAGGGCGGTGTGGAGATCGAGGAGGTCGCCGCCACGAACCCGGGCGCGATCGCGCGGCTTCACGTCGACCCGGTGCGCGGTCTCGACCTCGCGACCGCTCGCCGGTGGGCCGAAGAGGCGGGGCTCGACGACGCCGCCCGCGACCAGGCCGCCGAGGTGCTCGTCGCCCTCTACCGCTGCTACGAGGAGGGCGACTGCGACCTCGCCGAGATCAACCCGCTGATCCTCACCGCCGACAGCCGGGTCCACGCCCTCGACGCGAAGGTCACGCTCGACGACAACGCGCGGTTCCGCCATCCCGAGTGGGAGGAGTTCGCGGCGACCGAGACCGAGGACCCCCGGGAGCAGATGGCCAAGGAGAAGGGGCTGAACTACGTCGGCCTCTCGGGGGACGTCGGGATCATCGCCAACGGCGCCGGCCTCGCGATGAGCACCTGCGACGTGGTGAGCCAGGTGGGCGGCGCGCCCGCCAACTTCCTCGACATCGGCGGCGGCGCGAACGCGGACGTGATGTCGGCCGCGCTCGAGGTGATCAACGCCGACCCGTCCGTGCGGGCGATCTTCGTGAACATCTTCGGCGGCATCACCCGGGTCGACGAGGTGGCGAAGGGCGTGATCGAGGCGCTCGGCCGCGTCGACCTGCGGTCGCCGATCGTGCTGCGGCTCGACGGCACGAACGTGCAGGAGGGGCGGGCGCTCCTCCAGCCGCACCTCTCGGACAGGCTGATGGCGGAGGCGACGATGCTGGAGGCGGCGCGCCGGACGGTGGCCCTGGCGGCCGCAGGTGGGCGAGGGAGCGAGGAGCGAGCGTGAGCATCTTCGTCGACGAGACGACGACCGTCGTCGTCCAGGGACTGAGCCCGACCAGCCAGGGCCTCTACCACGGGAAGCGCAACCGCGACTACGGGACGAGGGTCGTCGCGGGGACGAACCCCGGTCGCGGCGGGGAGGTGATCGACGGCATCCCGGTCTTCGCCACCGTCGCCGAGGCCGTCGAGGCGACCGGAGCGAGCGCGTCGTTCGTCTCGGTGCCGCCGGCCTACGCCGCCGCGGCGATCCTGGAGGCCGCCGAGGCGGGCATCTCCTTCATCGTGTGCATCACCGAAGGCATCCCCGCCCACGACGAGGCCCGCACCTACAACCGCCTGGTCCAGGACCACCCGGGCACGCGTCTCCTCGGGCCCAACTGCCCGGGGATCATCTCGCCGGGCAAGTGCAACATCGGCATCACGTCAGGCGACATCGCGCTCGCCGGCGGCCCGGTGGGCATCGTGAGCCGCTCGGGGACCCTCACCTACCAGGCGCTCCACGAGCTCTCCCAGCAGGGGGTCGGCCAGACGACCTGCGTGGGCATCGGCGGGGACCCGGTCCCTGGGACGAACTTCATCGACTGCCTGGCGGCGTTCCAGGAGGACCCCGACACCCTGGCGGTCATGATGATCGGCGAGATCGGCGGCTCCGAGGAGGAGCGCGCGGCCGAGTTCATCTCCGAGCACGTCACCAAGCCGGTCGTCTGCTACGTCGCAGGGGTCACCGCGCCGCCCGGGCGCAGGATGGGCCACGCGGGCGCGATCATCTCGGGCTCGCAGGGCACCGCCCAGGTGAAGATGGAGGCACTGTCGGCGGCTGGAGCGGTCGTGGCGCAGAACCCGACCGAGGCCGGCGTGCGCATGGTCGAGATCGTGAAGGAGCTGGGCTGAGCGCGTGGCGCGTCGGGGTGCTCGCGTCCGGCACGGGGACCGTCCTCCAAGCGGTGCTCGACGCCGGCGTCCCGGTGTCGGTCGTGCTCGCGGACCGGCCGTGCCGCGCGCTCGGGCTCGCCTCGGAGGCCGGGGTGGAGGCGGTGCTGCTCGACCGGCGCGACTTCGGCGGGTACGGCGCCGCGTTCGACCGGGAGCGCTACTCCGAGGCGCTCGCCCGTGGCCTCTCGGCGCGCGGCCTCGACCTCGTGGCGATGGCCGGCTTCGGCACGGTGCTCACCGGGCGGGTGCACGACGCCTTCCCGGGCCGCATCCTGAACACGCATCCCTCGCTGCTCCCGGCGTTCCCCGGCTGGCACGCAGTCGCCGACGCGCTGGCCGCCGGGGTCCGGACGACGGGCTGCACCGTCCACGTGGCGACGCCGGACGTCGACGCCGGTCCGGTGCTCGCCCGGGCGGAGGTGCCCGTGCACCCGGGGGACACAGAAGCTACCCTGCACGAGCGGATCAAGCAGGTGGAGCGGCGGCTGTACCCCGACACGATCCTTCGTGTGCTGGGCGAGATCGGCGGGATCGGCGGGGTCGGCCCGGTCGGCGAGATGGGCCCGGTCGGCGGGGTCGGCGGGGTCGGCGGGGTCGGCCCGGTCGGCGAGATGGGCCCGTGACGAGTCCGGTGCGCTCCGCGCCGGCGGGCGGGCCGTCAGGGAGGGGGTCGAGGCCGGCATGAGGGCGCTGCTGTCCGTCTTTGACAAGACCGGGATCGTCGAGCTCGCGGCCGGGCTCCGAGGCCTCGGGTGGGACCTCGTCGCGAGCGGCAACACGTCCGACGCGCTCGCGGGGGCCGGGGTCGTGCACGTCCAGGTCGCCGCCGTCACGGGCTTCCCCGAGATGCTCGGCGGGCGCGTGAAGACGCTCCATCCGCGCATCCACGGCGGCATCCTCGCCGACCGTTCGGTCTCCGAGCACCTCGCGGACCTCGACGCGCAGGGCATCGAGCCCATCGACCTCGTCGTGTGCAACCTCTACCCGTTCGGGTCCTCGCCGTCGATCGAGACGATCGACATCGGCGGGCCCGCCATGGTGCGCGCAGCGGCGAAGAACCACGCGTACGTCGCCGTCGTCACCTCCCCCGACGAGTACGGACCGGTCCTCAGCGAGCTCCGGGCCGCCGGAGCGCTCTCCGACGCGACGCGCCGGCGGCTCGCACGCAGCGCGTTCGCCCACACTGCCGCGTACGACGCGGCCATCGTGTCGTGGCTGGACGGCGACGACCCCCTCCCCCCGACCCTCCACCTCACCTTGGAGCGGGCCGAGATCTGCCGGTACGGGGAGAACCCCCACCAGCACGGCGCCCGCTACCGCTCCGGGCCGAGCTGGTGGGACGCGGCGGTGCAGCACGGCGGCGCCGCGCTCAGCTACCTGAACGTCTTCGACGCGGACGCGGCGTGGCGGCTCGCCCACGAGGTCGCCGCGGACGCCGGCGGCGGCCTGGTGGCCGTGATCGTGAAGCACGCCAACCCCTGCGGCGTCGCGGTCGCGGACGACCTCCTCACCGCCTACGCGCGGGCGCTCGACGGCGACCCGGTGTCCGCGTTCGGCGGGATCGTCGCGTTGAGCGGCGAGGTCGGCGACGAGGTCGCAGAGGCGATTGCGCAGGGGCCGCAGGCCGACGTCGTCGTCGCCCCCGGCTACACCCCCGGCGCGATCGAGCGGCTCGCGGCGCGGCGCAAGGCGACGCGGATCCTGTCCGCGCCCGCGCCGGAGGAGGCCGGGCGCCAGGTGCGCACGCTCGGCGCGGCGGCCCTCGTCCAGGACGCCGACACCTTCGCCGCGTCCCGGGAGCGGTGGCAGGTGGCGACCGCCCGCGAGCCGACGGAGGAGGAATGGGCGGACCTGGTGCTCGCCTGGCGGCTGTGCGCGCGCACGATGTCCAACGCGATCGTCCTCGTCGCCGGCGGCCAGGCGGTCGGCGTGGGGGCTGGCGAGCAGTCGCGCGTGGTCGCGGCGGAGCTCGCCGTGGAGAAGGCCGGGGCGAGGGCGGCCGGCGCGGCGGCAGCGAGCGACGGGTTCTTCCCGTTCCCCGATGGCCTCGAGGTGCTGGCCCGCGGGGGCGTCGGCGCGGTGGTGCAGCCCGGGGGATCGGTGCGCGACGGCGAGGTGGTCGCGGCCGCGGACGCTCATGGCGTCGCGATGGTGCTCACGAGCGAGCGGCACTTCCGGCATTGACGGCGCGCCTCCTCGACGGCGAGCGGCTCGCGGCGCAGGTCCGCGCCGACGTGGCGCGGCGCGTGGAGCAGCTCGTCGCGCGAGGCGTCCGTCCGGGGCTGGGCACCGTGCTCGTGGGGGACGACCGGGCGAGCACGCGCTACGTGTCGATGAAGATGGCCGACTCCGCCGAGGTCGGCATCGCGAGCGTCCACGAGCACCTTCCCGCCTCCGCGACGCAAGAGGACGTGGAGGCGGTCGTCGCCCGCCTCAACGCGGATCCCGACGTGCACGCGTACATCGTCCAGCTGCCACTGCCCGTCCACATCGACGAGCAGCGGGTGCTCCTCGCCGTCGACCCGGCGAAGGACGCGGACGGGCTCCACCCGGTGAACCTGGGGCGCCTCGTGGCGAGCCACCCCGGCGTCCTCCCGTGCACGCCGCTGGGCATCGTCGAGCTGCTCAGCGCCCACGACGTGCCGGTCGAAGGCCGCCACGCGGTCGTGATCGGGCGCGGCCTCACGATCGGCCGCCCGCTCGCGCTGCTGCTCGCGTCGAAGCGGCCCGGCTGCAACGCGGCGGTGACGGTCGTGCACACCGGCGTCGACGACCTGGCGGGCCTGGTCCGGTCGGGCGACGTCGTGGTCGCGGCCGCGGGCCACGCGGGACTGGTCACCCCCGACATGGTGAAGCCCGGCGCGGCGGTGGTCGGCGCGGGGACGTCGTTCGAGGGGAAGCGGCTCCTCTCGGACGTGGAGGCGTCGGTCGCCGACGTGGCCGGCTGGATCACCCCCCGCATCGGAGGGGTAGGGCCCATGACGCGCGCGATGCTGCTCCGCAACGCCGTCCTGGCGGCCGAGCGCGTGGAGCGGGGTGCGCCGGTCAGTCCCGCGGGGTGGCCCGCTCGGCGCCGAGCGTCTCGAGGACGGCGTTGAACGTCGGCGACGGGCGCATCACCGCGGCGGCGCGGCCGGGGTCCGGCCGGTAGTAGCCCCCGAGGTCGACGGGAGACCCCTGGACGGACAGGAGCTCGTCGACGATCGCCTCCTCGTCGTCTGCGAGCGCCTTCGCGATCCCGGAGAAGGCGGCTGCCAGCGCCGGGTCCTCGTCCTGGTCCGCAAGCTCCTGCGCCCAGTAGCGCGCGAGGAAGGTGTGGCTCCCCCGGTTGTCGATGCCGCCCACTCGCCGGCCCGGGGACTTCATCTCGGCGAGGACCCGCTCGGTCGCCCGGTCGAGGGCGGCGGCCAGCACGGCGGCGCGCGGGTTGCCCGCCTTCTCGGCCAGGAGCGCCAGGCTGGCCGCCAAGGCCAGGAACTCGCCGAGGCTGTCCCAGCGCAGGAAGTTCTCCTCCACGAGCTGCTGGACGTGCTTGGGCGCGGAGCCGCCGGCCCCCGTCTCGAAGAGCGCGCCGCCCTCGAGGAGCGGCACGACCGAGAGCATCTTGGCGCTCGTGCCCACCTCCATGATGGGGAAGAGGTCGGTCAGGTAGTCCCGCAGGACGTTCCCGGTCACCGAGATGGTGCTCTCCCCGCGGCGGATCCGATCGAGCGACCAGGCGGTGGCCGCGGCGGGCGCCATGACCTCGAGCGTGAGGCCTTGCGTGTCCTCCTCCGCCAGCACCGCCTCGACCTTGTGGATCAGCTCGACGTCGTGCGGCCGCGTCTCGTCGAGCCAGAACACGGCCGGGTCGCCGGTCGCCCGCGCCCGGCGGACCGCGAGCCGCACCCAGTCGCGGACTGCCACGTCCGTGGTCCGGCAGACGCGGAAGATGTCGCCCGGCGACACCGGCTGCTCCAAGAGAGCGGCTCCCGACGCGTCGACCACTCGGACGGCGCCGCCGGAGGGGACCTCGAAGGTGGTGTCGTGGCTGCCGTACTCCTCGGCCGCCTGGGCCATGAGGCCGACGTTGGGCACGGAGCCCATCGTCGCGGGGTCGAGCGCGCCGTTCGCCCGGCAGTCGTCGACGAAGACCCTGTAGACGTCGGCGTAGCTGCTGTCGGGGATCACCGCCAGGGTGTCCGCCTCCTCGCCGTCGGGGCCCCACATGTGCCCGGAGCTCCGGATCATCGGCGGCATCGACGCGTCGATGATGATCGAGTTGGGCACGTGGAGGTTCGTGATGCCCCGGGCCGAGTCGACCATGGCGAGGCGGGGGCCCCTGGCCGCCTCGTCGTCGAACGAGGCCCGGATCTCCTCGCCGCCGGGCGACGAGGCGAGGCCGTCGAAGATGCTGGCCAGCCCGTCGGCCGGGTCGAGGCCCGCCGCGGCGAGCGCCTCGCCGTAGCGGGCGAAGGTCGCAGGAAAGAACGCCCGGATCACGTGGCCGAAGATGATGGGGTCGGAGACCTTCATCATCGTCGCCTTGAGGTGGACCGAGAACAGGACGCCGGCGTCCTTCGCCCGCGCCACCTGGGCGGCGACGAACCGCTTCAGGGCGTCGACCCGCATCACGGCGGCGTCGACGATCTCACCGGCCTCCACCGGGACCTCGTCCGCGAGGACGCTCGTCTCCCCGTCGTCGGGCACCAGCTCGATGCGCAGGGTCCCGGCGCCGGCCACGACCACCGACCTCTCGGTGTGGCGGAAGTCGTCGTCGGCCATCGAGGCCACCGCGGTCTTGGAGTCGGGCGACCACGCGCCCATCCAGTGCGGGTGCGCGCGGGCGTAGTTCTTGACCGGGGGGGGGACCCGCCGGTCGGAATTGCCCTGGCGCAGCACCGGGTTGACCGCGCTGCCCTTGACGGCGTCGTAGCGGGAGCGGACGGCTCGCTCCTCCTCGGAGTTGGGGCTCTCCGGATAGTCGGGCACGGCGTACCCCTGCTCCTGGAGCTCCGCGACGGCCGCTCGCAGCTGCGGCACCGAGGCCGAGATGTTCGGCAGCTTGATGATGTTGGCGTCCGGGCTCGAGATGAGCGCCTGCAGCTCCGCCAGCGCGTCGGGAAGCCGCTGGTCCTCCCGGAGGCGGTCGGGGAACGCGGCCAGGACGCGGCCGGCGAGCGAGATGTCCCTCGTCTCGATCGTGATCCCGGCGGTGGCCGCGTAGGCGCGGACGATCGGGAGGAGCGAGTACGTCGCGAGCGCCGGCGCCTCGTCGGTGTGGGTGTAGATGATTGTCGGTTTGGTCACGGTGCTCCGCTTCGCGTCGGTGGCGTCCGGTGGTCGGGTGGTGGCCGGTGGTCTCGAGTGGTCGGTGGCGTCCGGTTGCGTCCGGTGTGGTGGTCTCGGGTGGTCGGGTGGTCGGGTGGTCGGGTGGCGTCCCCTTCCAACCAAGATCACCACGTCACGGCTGCCGGTGCCAACCCGCTCCGCCTCGAAGGGCGCGGAGGGCCGGGTAACGTGCGGGCCATGGCCTCAGCTTCCCCCCTCCACGTCACCGTCACCGGCGCGGCCGGGCAGATCGGCTACTCGCTGCTCTTCCGGATCGCGTCCGGCCAGCTGCTGGGCGACGACCAGCCCCTGGTCCTCCGGCTGCTCGAGATCGAGCCGGCGATGCACGCGCTCGAGGGGGTCGTCATGGAGCTCGACGATTGCGCCTTCCCGCTCCTGAGCGACGTGGTCGCCACGTCCGACCTGAAGACCGCGTTCGACGGGACGTCGTGGGCCCTCCTCGTCGGCTCCGTCCCCCGCAAGGCCGGCATGGAGCGCGGCGACCTCCTCGGGGTCAACGGCGGGATCTTCAAGCCGCAGGGCCGCGCGATCGCCGAGCACGCGGCGTCGGACGTCCGCGTGCTCGTCGTCGGCAATCCCTGCAACACGAACTGCCTGATCGCCCGCTCGAACGCGCCGGAAGTGCCGGCCGACCGATGGTTCTCGATGACGCGCCTCGACGAGAACCGCGCCAAGAGCCAGCTCGCACGCCGTGCCGGGGTGCCGGTCTCGTCGGTCACGAACCTCGCGGTCTGGGGCAACCACTCGGCGACGCAGTACCCCGACTTCGAGAACGCCCGGATCGGCGGCCGTCCGGCGACGGAGGTGATCGCGGACCGCGGGTGGCTGGAGGGCGAGTTCCTCACCACGGTGCAGAAGCGCGGGGCCGCCATCATCGACGCACGCGGCGCGTCCTCCGCCGCGTCCGCAGCGAACGCGGCCGTCGACACCGTGGCCGGGTTGCGCGGCGCGACGCCCGAAGGGGACTGCACCTCTGTCGCGGTGGTGAGCTCGGGCGAGTACGGGGTCCCCGAGGGGCTGCAGTTCGGCTTCCCGGTGCGCGCGGACGGCCGGGGCGGCTGGTCAGTCGTGGAGGGGTTCGCGCACGACGAGTTCGCGGGCGAGCGCATCTCGGTGACGGCCGAGGAGCTCTTGTCCGAGCGGGCGGAAGTCGAGGCGATGGGCCTTCTGGGCTGAGCTCCCGGCGCGCGTCGCGCGCGCGACGGTCAGGCGGTCGCTCCGCGCTGGGGGATCTCGATCCCCACGCTCGTGAGGAAGCTCAGCTTCCTGGCGACCGAGTCCTGCCAGACGACCATCTCCGCGTCGAACTGCGAGCGGTTCCCTTCCTCGCACGCGTGCTCGACTTCGTCGAACGCCGCGTCCTCGGCGTCCAGGAGCTGGCGGTACCGGAGGAGGAAGTGATCGTCGATCGGCTGGTGCACAGAACGCCTCCCGGGTCATGGGCCCGCCGGTCACGGGCCGGTCGGAGAAAGACTATCTACGAGGCGGTCTGCTCGGACAGAGGTCCGAGGCGCAACGCGGCCGCGGCGAGGAGCGACTGGCCCCTGACCAGGACCGACAGGTTGCCCCGGACCCTCACCCGACCGGCGGCGAGCAGCCCCGAGGGGTCCAGCTCGCCACGGGCCAGCGCGACCGCGTCGTCGAATTGGAGCGAGATGGTCGCGTCGGGCGCCGGCTCCCGCGCCAACTCGTCGCCTGACGTCCCGTCCCGCGCCGGCTCGTCGCCCGACGCCCCGTCCCGCGCCAGCTCCCGCGCCGGCTCCCGCGCCAGCGTGACCCGGCCCTCGCGGGCCACGAGCGTGACGCGCACGGTTCCCTCGGGCCCGCCATGGACGATCTGGAGGAGCCGGAACGAGACGTCCGGGTCGGGCTCGAGCTCCGCCACGGCCTCGTTGAAGGCGGCGATCCATTCCTCGGAGTAGAGGCGCACCGATCGCGCCCCCCTCAGTGCGGCGCTGCGGCGGCGGCCTCCTCGGCGGAGCGCTTGTGGCGCCGGAGGATCTTGCGGCCGAGCCATGCGACCGGGTCGTAGGACGAGTCGACCACGCGCTCTTTCAGCGGGATGATCGCGTTGTCGGTGATCTTGATGTGCTCGGGACACACCTCGGTGCAGCACTTCGTGATGTTGCACAGCCCGATTCCCATGCGCTGGCGCACGAGCTCCCGGCGGTCGTTCGTGTCGAGCGGGTGCATCTCGAGCTCAGCCAACCGGATGAAGAAACGCGGTCCCGCGTAGTGCTCCTTGTTGTCTTCGTGGTCGCGGATCACGTGGCAGACGTCCTGGCAGAGAAAGCACTCGATGCACTTGCGGAACTCCTGGCCCCGCTCGACGTCCACCTGCTGCATCCGGTAGCCCTCGGGACCGGCGGGTGCAGGAGCGAAGGCGGGCACCCTCTTGGCGACTTCGTAGTTGAAGCTGACGTCGGTCACGAGATCGCGCAGGATCGGGAACGTCCGCATCGGGGCGACCGTGATGGGGCCTTCAGGGAGCTCGTCCACGCGCGTCATGCACATGAGCCCCGGCTTGCCGTTGATCTCCGAGGAGCACGAGCCGCACTTCCCGGCCTTGCAGTTCCAGCGGCACGCCAGGTCCGGTGCCAGGGTCGCCTGGATCCGGTGCACGACGTCGAGCACGACCTCTCCCTCGTTGGCCGGCAGCGTGTAGTCGACGAGGTCCCCGCCGGCCGTGTCGCCGCGCCACACCCGCAAGGTGACGGTCGGCTCCTCCTCCGCCTCGGCTTCAGAAGCGGGCCCCGGATCCGCGATCCCTTCGGTCATCAGTGTCCTTCCTCGAGGAGCTCCCTCAGCTCCGGCGGCATCTCGGGCAACGGCTCGGGGCCGATGTGGATCGGGGCGTCGAAGCCGCGGCGGTCGGTCTGGCGCTGGACGAAATTCACCTTGCCGAGGTCGGGGTCGGCGCTCGGAAAGTCGTCGCGGGTGTGGGCGCCGCGGCTCTCCCGCCGAGCGAGCGCGCCCTGCGTGACGGCCGTGGACACCGTGAGCAGGGACGGGAGGTCGGTGGCGAGGTTCCACCCGGGGTTGTACGCGCGGCCGCCGCCGACGGAGACATTCGAGGCGCGGTCGCGCAGCTCGCCGAGCTTCTCGAGCGCCTCGGAGAGCTCGGCACCGGTGCGGATGATGCCGACGAGCGACTGCATCGTCCGCTGGAGCTCCTCGTGGACCGCGTACGGGCTCTCGCCGCCGTCACGCCCGAATGGCGCCAGCGCGCCGGCGACGACCGCGTCGACCTGCGCGGCGTCCGCCGTGGGCGACCGGTCGCTCGCCTCGGCGAAGTCGGACGCGCCCAGGCCTGCTCGCCGCCCGAACACGAGCAGGTCCGAGAGCGAGTTCCCGCCGAGACGGTTGGCGCCGTGCATGCCGCCCGCGACCTCTCCTGCCGCGAAGAGCCCCGGGACGGTCGCCGCCTGGGTCTCCGGGTCCACGCGCACCCCGCCCATCATGTAGTGGCACGTCGGGCCCACCTCCATGGGCTCGACCGTGATGTCGACGCCGGCGAGCTCCAGGAACTGGTGGTACATGGAGGGCAGGCGGCGGCGGATGTACTCGGGCGAGCGGCGGCTCGCGATGTCGAGGTACACGCCGCCGTGGGGGCTGCCGCGCCCGGCCTTCACCTCAGAGTTGATGGCGCGCGCCACCTCGTCGCGGGGGAGGAGGTCCGGCGTGCGGCGGTGGTGGGCGTGATCCTCGTACCACGCGTCCGCCTCCTCCTCGGTCTCGGCGGTCTCCGCGCGGAACATCTCGGGGATGTAGTCGAACATGAAACGGTGGCCGTCGTTGTTCTTGAGCGCCCCGCCGTCGCCGCGCACGCCTTCGGTCACGAGCAGGCCCCGGACCGACAGGGGCCAGACCATCCCGGTGGGATGGAATTGCACGCACTCCATCTCGATCACGTCGGCCCCCGCCCAGATCGCCATGGCGTGACCGTCACCGGTCGACTCCCACGAGTTGGACGTGTACAGGTAGGAGCGGCCGATCGAGCCGGTCGCGAGCACGACGGCGTTCGCCTCGAAGACGACGACCTCCCCCGTGGGGCGCCAGTAGCCGACCGCTCCTGCCACCGCACCGGACGCGTCGTGGAGGAGCCGGAGGATCTTGCACTCCATGAAGACGTCGATGCCCATGCTGACGGCCTTCTGCTGGAGGGTGCGGATGAGCTCGAGGCCCGTCCGGTCGCCCACGTGCGCCAGGCGCGCGTAGCGGTGGCCCCCGAAGTCCCGCTGGTTGATCCTGCCGTCCGGCGTTCGGTCGAAGAGCGCGCCCCATGCCTCCAGCTCGTGGACGCGGTCGGGCGCCTCCTGAGCGTGGAGCTGCGCCATGCGCCAGTGGTTCAGGTACTTGCCGCCGCGCATGGTGTCCCGGAAGTGGACCTGCCAGCTGTCCTCGGAATAGACGTTGCCCATCGCGGCGGCGACGCCGCCCTCGGCCATGACGGTGTGCGCCTTGCCGAGGAGCGACTTGCAGACGATGGCGGTCGAAAGGCCGCGGGACTTCGCCTCCACGGCGGCACGGAGCCCTGCGCCGCCCGCCCCGATGACGATCACGTCGTAGCGGTGGGTCTCGTAGTCGGTCATGCGCGCAGCCCGTCTCAGAAGAGCTTCAGGTCGGTGATGACGCCGCCCGCGACCAGCCGGACGTACAGGTCGGCGAAGGCGACGAAGAGGAGGCTCGCCCATGCGAACTGCATGTGGTGTGCGTTGAGCGGCGAGAGGAGCTTCCAGACGCGGTGGCGGAGCGGGTGGGCCGAGAACTTCCGGACCCCGCCGCCGCACAGGTGGCGCGCGGCGTGGCAGGAGAGGCTGTAGAGCCACAGGAGGACCGCGTTCACGCACAGGACGAGGGTGCCGACGCTGAAGCCGATTCCTCCTGCGCCGGGCATGCGGAAGGCCATGACGGCGTCGATCGTCAGGATCACGTTGAAGAGCAGGCCGATGAAGAAGAAGTACCGGTGGATGTTCTGGAGGATGAGCGGGAAGCGGGTCTCCCCCGTGTAGCGGCCGTGGCCGTCGGCGACCGCGCAGTTCGGCGGCGACTGCCAGAAGGCGCGGTAGTACGCGCGGCGGTAGTAGTAGCAGGTCAGGCGGAAGCCGAGAGGACCGCCCATCACGATGAGGGCCGGCGTGATGTGCCACCAGCTGGCGACGACTGCTGTGCCCCTCGCCCCCGGGACGCAGCTCGCCGTGATGCACGGGGAGTAGAAGGGCGAGATCAGGTCACGGTGCATGGCGGCGCCGACGTAGTAGTCCTTGTTCACGAAGACCGCCCAGGCGGAGTAGACGACGAAGGCGGTCAGGATCGTCGCCGTGACGAGCGGCTGCACCCACCAGCGATCCTGCCTGAGCGTCGGCGCGTCCGGTCCGCCTCTCGTGCCCCCGATCGTCACAGGGGTGACGGTGGGGCTGTCGAACGTCGTCACATGCCTCCTCCTCGCTATGCCGCAGACGGCACCTTATTGCTGCCTGCCCTCTCGGGACCAGCTGGCGGGCCTGCCATCCCCGGCTGGCGGGCCTGCCCGGGCCGGCAGGAGGGCCTGCCGTCACCGGCGGGAGGGAGGGCCTGCCGTCACCGGCGGGCGGGAGGGCCTGCCGTCACCGGCGGGCGGGCGCGGGGGAAGGGGGGTGCGGGCATAGGCTCGAACGGGTGCATGACGCCGCAGTTCCCCCGTCCGGGTCCGCCCCCGACCGTCTCCCCGCCGAGGGCGCTCCCTCCCCCGACCGTCTCCCCGCCGAGGGCGCTCCCGCCCCCGACCGTCTCCCCGCCGAGGGCGCTCCCGCCCCCGACCGTCCGGGCCAGCCCGGGCCGGCTGGCGGGCACTGGCCGCCGTCGGACCTGCCGCGCACGATCGGCGAGCTGCGCGAGTCGGGCTGGTGCTCGGTCCCGGTCGCCGGCGAGCTCCGCCGCAACGCGGCCGCTCGGATCGCCGCGGGGCAGCCGGTGGTGGAAGGGGTGCTGGGCTTCGACGACACGGTGGTGCCCCAGCTCGAGAACGCGTTGCTCGCCGGGCACGACATGATCTTTCTCGGCGAGCGGGGCCAGGCGAAGACCCGGCTCATCCGGGCCCTCGCCACACTGCTCGACGAGTGGATGCCGGTCGTCGCAGGCTCGGAGATCAACGACGACCCCTTCTCCCCGACGTCGCGCTACGCCCGGCTCCGGGTGGCGGACGAAGCCGAGGGGACGCCGGTCGACTGGGTGCACCGTTCCGACCGCTACGGCGAGAAGCTGGCGACGCCCGACACCTCGATCGCCGACCTGATCGGCGAGGTCGACCCGATCAAGGTCGCCGAAGGCCGGTACCTCTCGGACGAGCTCACGCTCCATTACGGCCTCGTGCCGCGGGTGAACCGCGGCATCTTCGCCATCAACGAGCTGCCGGACCTCGCCGAGCGGATCCAGGTGGGCCTGTTGAACGTGCTCGAAGAGCGCGACGTCCAGATCCGCGGCCACCGCGTGCGGCTCCCGCTCGACGTCGTCCTCGTCGCGACCGCGAACCCGGAGGACTACACGAACCGCGGCCGGATCATCACCCCCCTGAAGGACCGCTTCGGCGCCCAGATCCGCACCCACTACCCGCGGGACGCGGCGACGGAGATGGCGGTCGTGCGTGCCGAGGCGGACGTCCCCTCCGAGGGCGTGCCGGTCTTCGTCCCGGAGTACCTCGAAGAGGTGGTGGCGGAGATCAGCCAGCAGGCGCGCCGCCACCCGCACCTGAACCAGCGCAGCGGCGTGTCGGTCCGCCTGAGCATCGCCAACTTCGAGACCCTGGTGGCGAACGCCCGGCGCCGGGCCCTGCGCTCGGGCGAACCCGAGGCGGTGCCACGGGTGAGCGACCTGGCGGCGCTGGTGAGCTCCACCCAGGGCAAGGTCGAGGTGGAGGCGCTCGAAGAGGGGAGGGAAGACGAGGTCGTCGCGCAGCTGGTCGCGGCGGCGGTGCTCGTGGTCTTCCGCCGCCGCGTGGTGCTCTCGGACCCCGCAGGGGTCGTCGCAGACTTCGAGGCCGGCAGGGTCTTCCACACCGGCGACGACCTCCCCTCGGCCGGCTACCTGGCGGCTCTGCGCCAGGTGCCCGGCCTGGACGCGCCCGCACGCGCGCTCGCGGGCGGGCGGCGCGAGTCGCCCGCGGCGCTGGCGGCGGCGGTCGAGTTCGTGCTCGAGGGGCTTCACCTCACCAAGCGCCTGAACAAGGACTCCTCCGGCAGCCGCGCCCTCTACCGCAGCAGGCGCTGAGTTGACCGCCCGCTACGCCTACTCCGCATGGGACGGGTCCCAGGAGGGCTCGGGGGTCGACCCCGATGCGTTGCTGGGGGAGCTGACCGACGAGCTGCTCGCCGGGGGCGACCTCGACGCGGCGCTCCGGCGGCTCCTGCGGAGCGGCATGGAGACCCGCGACGGCGGGCGGATCATGGGCGTGCGGGAGATGCTCGAACGGCTCCGGCGCCGCCGCGCCGAGCTCCTCGCTCAGGGGGACCCCGATGGCAGGCTCGCCGATGTCGCAGCGACGCTCGACGACGTCGTGCGCGAAGAGCGCGCCGCGATCGAGGAGCTCGAAGACGATGCGCGCGCCTCGGGAGACGAGCGGCGGGCGTCGGTGACCTCGGAGTTCGCGGCCGAGCGTCGGATCGCGCTCGACCTCCTGCCTCGTGACACGCCCTCGCTCGTACGCGAGCTCGGACACTACGAGTTCGTCTCGTCCAGTGCGCGCGAGCGCTTCCAGGCGCTCGTGGAGGAGCTGCGCCAGGAGGTTGCCGACACCTACTTCCGCGGCATGTCGGCAGCGCTGCGCTCGCCGGACCCCGAGCAGCTCGCGCGCCTGCGCGACGCCTTCGACCGGCTCAACCGCATGATCGAGCAGCGCAACCGCGCAGAGGAGCTCGACCCGAGCTTCGAGGCGTTCATGGACGAGTTCGGCGACCTCTTCCCCGGCGCCACCACGCTCGACCAGCTGCTCGAGGAGCTCGCCGCGCGGATGGCAGCGGCGGACGCCGTATGGCGGTCCATGTCGCGCGAGCAGCGCGACGAGCTGCGCTCCCTCGCCGAGTCGCTGCTCGAGGACCTGGACCTCCGTTGGCAGGTGGATCGGCTGATGCACAACCTGCAGTCGGCGGTGCCCGACGCCGGGTGGGGCGACCGTCACCGCTTCACCGGCGAGGTCCCGCTCGGGCTGGGAGAGGCGACCGACCTGGCCGAGCAGGTCGCGTCGATCGAACGCGCAGAGGGGGTGCTGCGGTCGGCCGCCTCGCCTGCGAGCCTGGGGGAGATCGACCTCGAGGAGGTCGGCAGGCTCGCGGGGGAGGACGTCGCCCGCTCGATGGAGCGGCTCGCGCGGCTCGCGCGCGAGCTCGAGGACGCGGGCTACATCGAGCACCGCGGCGGCCGCACCGAGCTGACCCCCAGGGGGGTCCGCCGCCTCGGGCAGCGCGTCCTCGCCGACCTGTTCACGGAGCTGCGCAGGGAGCGGATCGGGGAGCACCGGTCGGCGTGGTCGGGTGCGGGCCACGACTCGGAGGAGACGTCGCGGCCCTACGAGCACGGCGACCCCTTCAGGCTCGACCTGACCCGGACCGTCCACAACGCGCTGCGGCGGTCCGGGACGGGCGTCCCGGTCCGCCTCGCGGCGTCGGACTTCGAGATCGTGGAGACCGAGGCCCTGAGCCGCTCGGCGACCGTCGTCGCAGTCGATCTCTCCATGTCGATGCCGATGCGCGACAACTTCGTCCCAGCGAAGAAGATGGCGATGGCGCTGCACGCGCTCATCTCGACGAGCTTCCCGCGCGACTACCTCGGCATCGTGGGCTTCTCCGCGCTCGCGCGCGAGATCCAGCCCGAAGAGCTCCCCACCGCGATGTGGGACTACGTGTACGGCACCAACCTCCAGCACGCGCTGTACCTCGCCCGCACGATGCTCGCCCGCCAGCACGGGACGAGGCAGATCGTCGTGGTCACCGACGGGGAGCCGACCGCCCACATCGACGCCGACGGCGAGGTCCAGTTCAACTACCCGCCCGTGCCCGAGACGCTCCGCAGGACCATGGCGGAGGTTGTCCGATGCACGAGGGCGGGCATCACGATCAACGTGTTCGCGCTCGACATCGAGCGCACCCAGTTCCCCTTCGTCGAGCAGATCGCCCGTGTGAACGGCGGCCGGACCTTGTCCACCACGCCCGAGACGCTCGGCAGCTACGTGCTCGTCGACTTCCTCCGGCACCGGCGCGCGATCCGCCACGCGGGCTGACCGGGTTCCCGAAGGCGGGAGACGACGCGGGGCGCCGTGGGTGGCTGTGGTTCCCCCGGTCGTGGTCGGCGGCTCAGGGGACTGGCTCAGGGGGGCAGCTCAGGCGGGCAGCTCAGGCGGGCAGCTCAGGGGGCTGGCTCAGGGGGCTGGCTCAGGGGGGCAGCTCAGGGGGCGGCGTCTCGGAGCCCGAGCGCGCCCTTGCATTCCCTGGATCGGTATGACATCGTTGTAATTACAGCGGTGCCACGTGATGTGGCGAGGGGAGGCGAGCCAGTGGACCTCGTGACGTTGCTCTACGGTCGCCAGGAGCGCAGCTGGCAGGCGCGGGCCAACTGCATGGGGGTGGACCCGGACCTGTTCTTCCCCGAGCGGGGGGCGTCCACCAGGGAGGCCAAGGAGGTGTGTCGCGGTTGCGTCGTGCGGGAAGACTGCCTCGATTACGCCCTGGCCAACGGCGAGAAGTTCGGCATCTGGGGGGGCATGAGCGAGCGAGAGCGGCGCCGGGTGCGCCGGGCTCGCTCGATGGTCCGGCGGTCCGAGGTCGCGGTGGGCTGACCCGAACCTCCAGCGCGCAGCCGGCTTGCGGCGCTCGACCTGCGTCCTGGCGGCCTCAGGAGCCTGCAGCGACGGAGATGGGCAGGCGACGGCGACGGAGGATCCGGCGGCGTTCACGCTCGGAGCAGCCGCCCCACACCCCGTGATCGATGCGGTTGACCAGCGCGTACTCCAAGCATGTCCGCGCGACGGGGCACCCCTCGCAGATCTTCTGCGCTGCCTGTACGCCAAGGCCGTCGCTCGGGAAGAAGACCGCAGGTGGGATGTCGCGGCACTTGCCTCGTGCCATCCATTCCGTGTTCATGGGCATGCTCCCTTGTCCGGGCCTACATTAGCCGCGACGCAACGGATTTGACACGGTTGCGTCGGAGGCGGTTCGGTGACGACGACGGCTGCTGCTCGTGCCCGGACAGCTCGACGGTGTGAACGTAGCGGTTACGCTGGTCCTATGTTGGATCCGACCACCGAGCCCTCCCCTGAACCGGTTGGGCACGTCCGCATCGTCTACCTGGGACCGGTCGCGCCCCACTGGGAGGTGCAGTCCGACTACGGGGACCCCGGGTTGATCGAGGCCTTCCGGGACCGGGTGCTCGCCAGGCTGGTGCTGCTGCCGCCGCACGACCCCCAGTTCCGCAGAAACCGAGAGCGCGTCGTACGGGACGCAGAGCGCGAGAACCTCGCGCTCGAGTGGGACCTCGGCTTCCCCGAGGAGGAGGCCGCCGACTAGGCCGCGCGCCAGGGGCGGCCGGGGCTCGCGGGCGTCACTCGTCGTCCAGGTCGTCCAGGTCAGGCTGCTCGTCCAGGTCAGGCTGCTCGTCCTGCTCGTCCTGCTCGTCCTGCTCGTCCAGGTCGTCCAGGTCGTCCAGCTCGGGCAGCGAGATCCGCTCGAGCCATAGTCCGGGCGCGTCGACCTCAGCCGGGGTCGGCAGGTGGCGGGGGTCGCTCCAGAGCTTCTGCACGCCCGCCTCCCCCGCGCGCTCGATGACGCCCCGGATGAACGCCGCGCCACGGTCGACCTGCTGGCGGGTGAGATCGAGCCCGAAGAGCGCGGCCGCGGCCTGCTCGGAGGCGGACTCCTCGATGCGGTAGCGGTACCACGCCTCGCCGAGCGGCGCGGCGGCGCCGACGAGGGTGGTCGCGAGCTTGCGGGTGACGTGGTCGACGTAGGAGGCCACCACCGTGGTGAGCGCGACCAGGTCCTCGGACGTGCGCCGCTGGCCGGGGGTGAGGAGGTCCGCCAGCAGCGCCTCGGGGTCCGAGAGGATGCGCTGCAGGGACTCAGGGTCGCCGGCTTGGTCCCCGAGACGTTCGGCGAGGCCCTGGTGGGTCGCGGCCATGTCGAGGGTGAGCGAGTCGACGAGCCCGCGGATCCGCGCCGCCACGTGCGGGCGCCCGAGGACCGTCTGCGCCGTCAGCTCCCGGAGGCACACCCACAACCGCGTCTCGTCCTCGGGGAGGCTCCACTCCTGGGCGAAGCGGTGCACGTTGTCCGGGACCACCAGGATGGCCGTCGATTCGGGCCACGGGAGCGGCAACGCGAACTGTCCGAGTGCCCGTTGCGCGAGGTGGCCGGCCGCTGAGCCGAACTGCATGCCCACGAGCACCGGTCCGAGCGTGCTGGCGAAGCGTGCGAGCAGCGCTTCGACGTCACCTGGATCCTCGAAGGAGCCCGGCGCTGGGGGGGCCGCTCGCTGCGCCTCGACGATGCGGCCGACCGTCGGGGCCCACGCGTCCAGGGCGCGCAGCGCCCACGTCCCGCGACCCACCGGCTCGAAGGACGGCGAGCGGTCGAACGTGACGCCGGTGGCGTCCGCGACGTGGAGCTCCGCCACCCGGCCCAGCTCCTCGAAGCGGATCCGCACGATCGGATCGGGATTGGTCTCCGGCTCCCCGTCGGTGGCGACCCCGTGCGCGAGCGACCGCGCGGCGTCGAGCCACGCCTGCTGGGTGCCAGGTGCGCCGCCGATGACCTTGAGGAGGTCCTGCAGCAGACCCTGGAACGGGTCGTTCGTCGCCACGAAGATGATGCTACGGCGAGGTGGCGAGCTCGACGACCGCCCGGATGAGGCGTGCTCCTCGGATCGCCTCGACGGACACCTTGATGCCCGGCGCCATCACGTAGAGCATCGAGCGAAGGTCGGCGGCCGAACGAACGCGCCACCCGTCGATGCGCACGATCACGTCGCCCGCGCGCAACGCCTGCGCCGCTGCGCCGTGCGGGTCCACCCACTTGATCTGCGCACCTGACGCGCCGCGGGGTGTCGTGTCGGTGATGCCGAGCCAGCCGTGCCGGACCCTGCCCATGGTCGCGAGGTCGTTGCTGACGCCGACGACGAGCGACATCGGCAGGAACGACTGCTGCGAGCCGCTCGCTGCGTCGAGGATGCCTTCCACGCGTCCGTGCGTGTCGACCAGCGCCTCGCCGGGCATCGCCGGGACGGACGCGCCCCGGACCGTGATCTGCGCAACGGACGTGGACGGGGCGTCGGGGGAGGGCACGCCGACTGCCAGGACCCTCGCCGCCGTCCAGAGCAGCTTCGGGCTGCGGCTCCCCAGCGCAGGTCGCATGGCGACGGCGAGCACGGGTGTCCCAGTGCCGAGGGTGTCGCCCAGGTCCATCTGCGCGGCGGGCAGCGACGCGCTGACGCGCAGCAGGACGATGCCCGTCACGCTGTCCTCTGCGATCAGGTCACCGGCAAGGAGCCGGCCTGTCGCCGCGACGATCCGGACTCTGTGCGCGCCGGCGAGCGCGGCCACGGTCGTGGCGACGAGCCCGGGGCCGACCACGACCCCGCAGCCCGTCTCGCCGGGGCCGGCGACGGTGGGCTCGATGGAGACGATTGCCTGCTCGGCGGTGCGGGTGAGGAGGGGCGAGAGCGAGCAGCACGGTGTGACGGCGGCGGTGCCGACCGAGATCGTGTCGAGCGTCGGGGTGCCCCGGGAAGCTCCGGTGCTGGCGAGCAGGAGCGCACCCGCGACGATCGCCATGAGGGCGGTGGTGCCGACGGCGATCGAAGCGCCGCGCCGCCAGCCGTGCGCGGCCGTGAGCACCGCCGCCACGCCCGCGGCGTGGAGCTCCGAGGGATGGCGCCAGCTGCGGGCCTCGGGCGGCACCCACCCGCCTGTGCCGACACCCTGGTCCTCGGGATCGTCCTCGGAGGAACTCCAGTGCACGCAGCGAGGTTACCGACCGGGTCTCGTGGGTTGGCATCGCCCCCGCCTGCGTACCATGGCGGCCGATGCCGCATGACCTCGCAATCGATCTGGGCACGGCCAACACCCTGGTGTACATGAAGGGGAAGGGCATCGTCCTCAACGAGCCGACCGTGATCGCGATGGACACCCGCACGAAGGGCGTCCTTGCGATGGGCGACGAGGCGTGGAAGATGATCGGAAGGACCCCCGGCTACATCGTGGCCGTGCGGCCGATGCGCCAGGGCGCGATCACCGACTTCGAGATCACCGAGCGGATGCTCCACGTCCTCTTGCGGCGCGTCGGGGTGAGCAGGATCAGCAGGCCGAAGGTGCTGGTTTGCGTGCCGTCCGCGATCACCGCGGTGGAGAGGCGCGCCGTCATCGAGGCGACGCGGAGCGCGGGCGCCTCCTCCTGCTTCCTCATCGAGCAGCCCCTCGCGGCGGCCATCGGTGCCGGGATCTCGGTCCACGAGCCCGTCGGGTCGATGGTCGTCGACGTCGGCGGCGGCACCTCGGAGGCGGCGGTGATCTCCCTCGGTGGCATCGTCGCCTCTCGGGCGATCCGCTGCGGAGGATTCGACCTCGACGCCGCGATCCAGTCGTACGTGCGGACCATCTTCGGCGTGGCGATCGGCGAGCGGACCGCCGAGGCGGTCAAGCTCGCAGTCGGCTCGGCGGCCCCCTACGCCGACGAGCCGGACGCGCAGGTGCGGGGCAGGGAGGTCTCCACCGGGATGCCCCGGACCGTCTCGTTGAGCTCTGCGGAGGTGCGCGACGCGGTGGCCGAGGAGGTGTCCCAGATTCTCGCAGCGTCCACGACCTGCCTCGGGGAGGCACCTCCCGAGCTCGCCCAGGACATCATCTTCGGTGGCGTCCATCTGACCGGCGGAGGCGCGCTGCTGCGCGGGCTCTCGCAGCGGTTGGAGGAGACGACCGGGGTCCCGGTGCACCTCGTCGAGATGCCGCTCGAGTGCGTCGTCCTGGGCGCGGGCCGGTGCATCGAGTCGTTCGACCGGCTCCAGCCGCTCTTCGCCACCGCGGAACGCTGACCCGGACGCCGGGCTCGCCGCCACTCGTCTCACTCCACGATCGCGTCTCCCAGCTCGAGGAGGATCTCGGCGACCTCGCGGACCTGCCAGTCGCGATCGGCGGCGCCGCGGCGGAGCGCGGCCCGCACCTCCTCGCCGTCGAACGCGGCGAGCGCGACCACCGCGCGGCGGCGCACCGTCGGGCGGTCCTCCAGGGCGTCGAGCACGGCGGGCAGGCCTCGCGGATCGCCGATGCTTCCGATCGCGGCGACGGCCGCCTCGCGCGCCCTGGCGTCGGCATGCGAGCGCGCCGTGCTCATCAGCTCGTCGACCGGCGCGGACGACGACTCTCCGAGCGCCCAGCACGCCGCCTCCACCACCAGCGCGTCCGGGTCGGCGAGCGCGGCACGCACGGCGGCGAGGAGCGGGCCCGAAAGCTGGAACAGCGCGGCGAGGTCGCACGCGCGGCGGCGGACGGCGGGGTCGGGGTCCTCGCGCAGGGCGCGCTCGACCGTGGCGGCCTCGAGCGCGCCCGCACGCGCCAGGGCTCCGAGGGCGACCTCCCGCAACCGGGGGTCGTCCGAACCGACGGCACCAAGGACGGTCTCGACGTCACCGCGGTGCCCCGCCACGACCACGTCGACCAGGCGGATCGGTCCGTGCGTGGCAGGATCGTCCCTCACCGACCGAGTATGTCCGAGCACGACCCCGATCGCACGGCGCCGCACGACGCCGCCGAGGAGCCCCTCGCCGAGGGATCTCGTGCCCTCACCCCCGCTCCACCGGCCGGCCGGGGAGGGCGGGTGTGGCGGCGCGGCCCTTTGTGGGTACGGCTCGCCGTCGCCGCTGCCGCCGTGCTCGTCGTGGCCGGCGTCGTCGCCGATCACGTCGACCTGAACGAGTACGTCCTCACCCCGGGCGTCGCGCAGTCGGTCGCGCCGCTCGTGAAGGTCCCCGCGCGTCGCGCGCACCGGGTGCACGGGGACATCTTCCTCACGGACGTGTACATCACACGGGTGACCGCGCTGAGCTACCTCTACGACGAGATGAGGGGGGACGCCCAGATCCTGCCGGCCGAGACAGTGCTCGGCCCGGCAACGCCGGCGTCGCAGCTGGTGGCCCAGGGGTACCTCGAGATGGAGCAGTCCCAGTCCGCCGCGAAGGCCGCCGCGTTCACGCACCTCGGCTACCACGTCGCACGAATCGACACCGGGGTGGTGGTCTTCGCCGTGGTCACGAGCTCGCCGGCGTCGAGGGCGCTGGCCGTCGGGCAGGTCGTCACCGCGGTGGACGGCCGAGCCACCCCCGACGCCTGCGCGTTCGCCAGAGCTCTCGGCTCGCACCGCGCCGGGCAGCGCGTGCACCTCGCGGTCGAACGTTCGCACGTGAACACTCGCGCGGCCATGGTGCCGGGCCCCGTCGTCCACGTGACCGTCCGGCTCGGCCGCTGGCCCTCGACGGTGCCGCACCCGACGGCGACACCCGACTGCCCGGGGTCGGGATGGCACGGACAGGGTTACCTCGGCGTCGAGTCCGAGACGCTGGAGACGTTCGACTTCCCGTTCCCCGTGGCGCTGCGGACCACATCCATCGGCGGGCCGTCGGCAGGGCTCGCATTGACGCTCGGGATCATCGACACCCGGCGCGGTCAAGCGGCAGATGCAACTACGTCAGCGTAGACCTCAGCTGGAGTGCGCCATCCGAGGACCTTGCGGGGTCTGCCGTTCATCTCCGCGGCGACGAAGCGAACCTGTTCGATGCTGAC
>JAKATH010000029.1 GCA_021828055.1 Actinomycetes bacterium | reverse complement strand
CAGCGCAGCCCAGCCCTCCCAGTCGTCCTCTGCCATGCCGTCCTCGAGCGAGACGACCGGATAGCGGTCGACCACGTCCGCCCAGTACTCGACCAATTGGTCAGGAGCGAGCCGGCGACCCTCCCCGCCCAGCTCGTACGCCCCGTCCTTCCACAGCTCGCTCGCCGCAGGGTCGAGCGCGATCGCGATCTCCTCGCCGGGGGTCCGGCCCGCCGCCTCGATCGCCTCGAGGAGCACCTTGAGCGGCTCCTCGTTGGTCGGCAGGTCCGGCGCGAAGCCTCCCTCGTCACCGACCGCCACCGAGAGGCCGCGCCCCAAGAGCTGCTCGCGCAGCGCGTGGTACGTCTCGACGCTCCAGCGAAGGGCCTCCTCGAACGACGCGGCGCCGACAGGTACGAGCATGTACTCCTGGAAGTCGATCGAGTTGCGCGCGTGCACGCCGCCGTTGACGACGTTCAGCATCGGGAGCGGCAGCGTGTGGGCGTTGGCGCCCCCGATCGAGCGGTAGAGGGGGAGCTCGAGCTCAGACGCCGCTGCCTTGGCGACCGCGAGCGAGGTCGCGACGATGGCGTTGGCGCCGAGCCGGCTCTTGTCGAAGGTGGCGTCGAGATCGATCATCGCCATGTCGACCCCCCGCTGGTCGAGCGCGTCCATCCCCGCGAGCTCGCCTGCGATCTCCTCCTGCACGTTCGCCACGGCGCGCCGGACGCCCTTCCCCCCGTACGGGCCGTCGCCGTCCCGCAGCTCGACGGCCTCGTGGACGCCGGTGGAGGCCCCGGACGGCGCGATGGCGCGCCCGCGCGCGCCGCTGTCGAGGATGACCTCGACCTCGACCGTCGGGTTCCCTCGCGAATCGAGAACCTGGCGACCGACGACATGTTCGATCGTGCTCATCGATCAGCTCCCTGGCGCAGTCGCAGCCGTTCGGCGGCACTCCACGCTACCGCCTCGCCTCGTTGGCATCGGGTCTTCGGCGACGGCTCCGGGTCGGGCACCGCGGCAGCGCTCGCGAGCGCGGTCAGCCTGGAGGAGGCGGCCGGTCTTCGCTCCCTCGCCGCCGCCCGTCCCGGCTCCTGCTGTCGGGCTGCTCGGCGCGCCGCTCCACCTCGCGAAGACACGCAGCGAACCTTCCCGCCTCCGCACGCAGCGCGTCTTCGGGCTCCACGCCTGCACGTCGCACGAGGTCCGAGACCGCCCACAGCAGGGAGCCTGCGAGGTCGGCGGGCGGGTTCTCCGGCGCCTGCGCCCCGCGCGTCGACGCGTCACCGGTCGACGCCGTCTCTGCGCCGGCCTCGGCCAGCACGTCCAGCAGCGCACGTGCGCCGGCCCGGAGCGCGCCCGCCTCCGCCAGCGGCGCACCTGGCACTGCGCCGGACTTGCGCTGCAGCTTCGCAGCGAGCGCCAGCGACGGCAACGCAGCGGGGATGCCGTCGGTCACGCTCGCGCGCCCCTTCTCCTTCTTCTTGATCTCCTCCCAGTTCGCCACCACGGTCGCCGCATCGTGGGCGGCGACATCGCCGAAGACGTGCGGATGACGCGAGACGAGCTTGTCGTGGAGGGTCCTCGCCACGTCTGCGACGGTGAACCTCCCCTCTTCGGCGGCCAGCCGCGAGTGGAGGAAGACCTGGAACAAGAGATCGCCGAGCTCCTCTTCGAGGTGGAGCGCGGCACGGTGCCCGGCGTCGCCGTCCCGGCCCGCTCCGGCGTCGTGCCGCGCCCGCTCGAGGGCGTCGATCGCGTCCAGGACCTCGTAGGCCTCCTCCAGGAGGTGCCGCTCGAGCGACGTGTGGGTCTGCTGACGGTCCCAGGGGCAGTCGTGCCGGAGGCGCCGCACCAGCTCGTCCAGGGCGGCCAGCTCGCCGGCCACCCGCCCGGCCAGCTCGGGCACCCACACGGTGGTCAGGTGGTCGGGCACGACGGCGCGATCGAGCTCCTGCCACGGGACGACGGCGACCACCTCGTCGTCGAGGCCGAGGTGATGCAGGACGGTCACCGCCACGTCCTCCGACGCCTCCACGTCGCCGATCGCGAGCTTCACCTCGGAGAGCACCGTCTGCGACCAGCACTGGGCGACGAGCAGCGGGCCGCGCTCTCCAGCGGCCTCGACGGCGAACCGGGTACCGTCGACCAGCCGGACACCCGCAGCGAGCGGGTCCACGCCGAGGCGCGCCCAGGCGAGGTCGAGGAAGGACATGGCGGGGACGAGGGTGACGTCGATCCTCGGGTCCGAGCGCAGCAGCTCGACGGTGCGCTCGCCGACGAGCGGCGATCCCGGGACGGCGTAGACGACCCGGCCGCCGCCGGTCGACGCCACCTGCGCCGCGATCACGAGGTCCGCCACGATGCGCTCGTAGACCTCGTCGAAGGTCTCCGCCTCGTCGTAGTGGTGGTCGAACGCGGCGATGGAGGCGACGGCGGACGTGGCGGGCGGCCCCGAGACGGCGGGGATGGACGAGCCCGGCTCCAAGAACGCCGAGGCCGCAGGATGGCGCGAGGTGCGCAGGAAGGCCGCCGTCGCGCAGTTCAGCAGCTCGCGGGTCCTGGGCGGGACCAGGTCCTCGCCGGCCGGGCCCAGGCCGACGACGGTGACGTGCGGCCGAGCCACTCGAGCCTCACCTACCCTGCGGCGCTCACGAGCTGGCTGCTGTCAGGGCGGGGCGGTTGGCCGAAGGCGAGATCTCGGCACCGGGAGGTGGCGAGGGCGCGGGCAGGACGAGTGTGAGGCTGTGCGGTGACGCGCCGCCGTAGCGCGGGTCCACGCCGACGTTGGACGACCGCAGCGCCGCGGCAAGCGCCGCGTCGGCGCGGCGTTGGCCTGTGCGCAGGATGGCTGTCACCACTGTCAGCCGGGCGGCGCGGAACGAGACCGGCGACCTGCTCGCGAGCTTCACCACCCAGTAGACGCCGGCGCCGGGCACGACGGGCGTCACCCCGCCGACCGCGAGCCTGCCGACCGCTGTGCCGAGGAACGTCCCTTGCAGGTACCCGCAGCCGGCGTTGCCGCCGCTGGCCGCCGACGACCGTGTGAGCGAGGCCACCTGCGCCTCGCGGGCGAAGCTGGCACCCCTGGCGAGGGCGCCCTCGACCTGCGCTGCTGCAGACGGGGTCTGGACCACCACGACGTCCACGCAGTCCTTGTCGAACAGCACGCGGTGCCGCGCGAAGTAGGTGGCGATCGACCCGTCCGAGAGCCCGGACCCGGCGGCGCGTGCATCGAGCAGGGCCTGGGCGGCTTCGGCGCGCACCTGCTCGGACCGGAACCACCGGGGAAGGGACGAGAGCACGGCCTGGCCGCTGCCGCCGCAGCTGGGCGAGGGGAGGCCCGAGTCGCGGGCGTAGGTGTCCAGGACGTCGGTGATGCGACGGGCGAGCACGTCCCGGGCGGTCGTGAGATCCGAGGGGGTGACGCGCAGGCCGTCGCGGGCGGCCAGCGCCGAGACGACCGTGTCGGTGACCATCGACGCGAGCCAGTTGTCGACGAACGCCGCGTCGTAGACGCCACCCTTGGCGCTCGCGGTGCCCGCACCGAGCACCGGGAGCTTCGAGTTGGTCGAGAGCTGGCGCTCCTCGGAGAGGAAGCACACGTAGTCGGCGCTGCCCGCGATCGCCGAGAGGTCCGAGTCGAGGGCCTGGCGGCTGATCGACGTCTGCCCCACGGTGGCGGCGTCCGAGGGGATGTAGGCGCCCGCGAGCGCGACGGCGGCCGCGACGGCGACGAGCAGGAGGACGAGCCGCTTCATGCGCCGCGCATGCTACCGGCGGCTGCCGGGTCCTCGGGCGGCGGGAGGAGGGCGACCACCAAGGACCGGAGCGCCTCTGCGGGGTGCCCCTCTCCGGTGAGCGGCACCACGAGCTGGTGCAGCTGCTCGCGGTAGGCGGCGCCCGGGACGAGGCGGCGGAGCCGGACCTGTGCGCTGGCGGGGAGCGTGACGGGCGAGATCCTGGCCACGGGCTGGCGCGCCCCGCCCACGCGGGCCGGGACCACCGTCACCTCCTGGATCCCCGTCCGCAGGCACTCGACACGCAGGCGCGCGAGCGAGAGGAGCCCGGTGGCCGCAAGAGGCGGCGGGCCGTAGCGGTCGGCCCACTCCTCGGCGATGTCGTCCACGTCGGCGGACGAGGTCGCCGCCGCGAGCCGTCGATAGGCCTCGAGGCGCGCGTCCTCGAGGGGCACGTAATCGCTCGGGAGGCTCGCGTCGCCAGGCACGTCGAGCGAGACCGCCGGCGGGGCGGGGCGGGGCTCGCCCCGCGCCTCGGCCACCGCCTCGGCGACCATCTGGACGTAGAGGTCGTACCCCACGGCTGCGATGTGGCCGGACTGTGTCGACCCGAGGAGGTTGCCGGCGCCGCGGATCTCGAGATCCCGCATCGCGATCTTGAAGCCCGCGCCGAGCTCGGTGTGCTCGCCGACCGTGCGCAGCCTCTCGTACGCCTGCTCGGTCAGCACCCGGTCGGCGGGGTGGAAGAGGTAGGCGTACGCGCGCTGGTTGCTGCGGCCGACCCGGCCGCGGATCTGGTGGAGCTGGCCGAGGCCGAGCGCGTCGGCGCGGTCGACGACGAGCGTGTTCACCGAGGGCATGTCGATCCCGGACTCGATGATCGTCGTGCACACGAGCACGTCGAACTTCCGCTCCCAGAAGTCCAGCACCACCTGCTCGAGGCTCCCCTCGTCCATCTGCCCGTGCGCGACGGCGACGCGGGCCTCGGGCACGAGCGCGCGCAGCCTCCCTGCGATCGCGTCGATGTCCAGCACGCGGTTGTGCACGAAGAAGACCTGGCCTTCGCGCAGGAGCTCGCGCCGGATCGCCTCGGAGACCGCGGCCTCGTCGAACTCGCCCACGTAGGTGAGGATCGGCCGGCGGTCCGCGGGTGGCGTGTTCACGAGGGACAGGTCGCGGATCCCGGTGAGCGCCATCTCGAGCGTCCTCGGGATCGGGCTCGCGGTGAGGGTGAGCACGTCGACGCCGTCGGCGATCCGTTTGACCGCCTCCTTGTGCGTGACCCCGAAGCGCTGCTCCTCGTCGACGACGAGGAGCCCCAGGCTCTTGAAGCGGACGTCCTGGGCGAGCAGCCGGTGGGTGCCGACCACGACCTCGACCGAGCCGTCCGCCAGGCCGTCGACCACCTTCTTGGCCTGGGAGGGCGAGAGGAAGCGGCTCAACAGCTCGACCCTGACCGGGAAGCCGGCGAAGCGGTCCGAGAACGTCTGGTGGTGCTGGCTCGCGAGCAGCGTGGTCGGCACGAGGACCGCAGCCTGCTTGCCGTCCTGCACCGCCTTGAAGACTGCCCGCACCGCGACCTCGGTCTTCCCGAAGCCGACGTCGCCGCAGACGAGCCGGTCCATCGGCCTCGGCAGCTCCATGTCGGCCTTCACCTCCGCGATCGCACGGAGCTGGTCCGAGGTCTCGGTGTAGGGGAAGGACGACTCGAGCTCTCGCTGCCACGGCGAATCGGGTGCGAAGGCGTGACCCTGGACCTCCAGCCGTCGCCGGTACAGCTCGACGAGCTCCTGAGCGACCTCGCCCGCGGCATCCCGCGCCCTCGACCGGGCACGCTGCCAGTCGGCGCCGCCCATCTTGGAGAGGGTGGGCGAGTCGCCGCCGCTGTAGGGGGTGATCGCCTCGATCTGGTCGACCGGGAGATAGAGCCGGTCGCTCCCCCGGAACTCGAGCACGAGGTAGTCGCGAGTCGTGCCCGCGACGGCGCGAGTCGTCATGCCCGCGTAGCGGGCGACCCCGTGCTGGCGGTGGACGACAAAGCCGCCCGGGCCGAGGTCGTCGAAGAACCCGTCGGTCGGCCGGACCCTCGGGCGGGCGCGGCGGTGGGCCGCACGCCGGCCGGTGACGTCGGTCTCGGAGAGGACGGCGACGCGGGCGCTCGGGAGCGAGAACCCGGCGGAGAGCGAGGCCGTCACCACGCGCGCGCCCGCCGCCCCGGCCGCGCGCTCGGCGGCCGGGGCGGCGACGCCCTCTTGCGCCAGCACCCCTGCGAGCCGGGACGCGCCGAGCACGGTGGTCGAGCACAACGTGACGGAGAAGCCCTCCTCGACGAGGGCGCGCACCTGGCGGGCCAGCCGGCTCGCGTCGCCGGCGACGTGCTCGAAGCCCCGCACCGTGACGGTCGGCGTGTCCGGCGTGCCGGCGACGGGGACGATCGCGAGCGACGCCGCCTTCGTCCGACCGAGCAGGCGGGAGAAGGGGAGGTGGAGACGGGGGAAGGCCGAGCCCGCGGCCTCCGCACCAGCAGCTCCGGCCTCCTCGGCGGCCGGCCGCGCGCCCCAGGTCGCCGCCAGCGTGTCGGCGAGCGCCGCCTCTTCGGTGACGACCTCGAGCGCACGGTCCCGGACGCGGCGAGGCTCGATCACCACCACCTGCACGTGCTCGTCCAAGAGGTCCGTGAGCAGCTCCTCGTCCGGCTGGAGCCACGGCAGCCAGGACTCCATGCCGTCGAACGCGACGCCGTCTGCGAGCCGCTCCCAGTGCCGCCGCCCCCACGGCTCGGACTCGGCGAGCTCGGCCGCCCGGGCTCGCACCGCGTCGGTGAGCACCAGCTCTCGACAGCCGTAGACCACGGCAGCGTCGAGCGCATGCGTCGCGCGTTGGTCGGACACGTCGAAGGAGGTCAAGCGGTCGACCTCGTCGCCGAAGAGGTCGACGCGCACCGGAGCGTCGGACGTGGACGGGAAGACGTCGAGGATGCCGCCGCGCACCGCGAGCTCGCCGCGGTGCTCGACCTGCGGCTCCCGGCGGTACCCCGCGGCCGCGAGCCACGACACCGTCGCCCGGACGTCGAGACGAGCCCCCCGGCGCACGACGAGCGGCCCGCCGATCTCCCGCCAAGGCGCCAGCCGCTGCAGGAGCGCGCGGACCGACGCGACGACGAAGGCCGGACGGCGAGGCGGCGAGCCGTCGTCCCAGGCCGTCCCGGCGAGCGACCACATCACCGCGAGGCGCTGGCCCATCGTCGCGACGTCCGGGCTGACCCGCTCGAAGGGAAGCGTCTCCCACGCGGGCAGGCGCACCACCGGGTCGGACAGCGCGCCCGCGATCCTGAGCCCTGCGTCACGCGAGTCGTCACCGCCTGCGCCGCCAGCTTCGGGCTCGGCGTCGACGAAGCAGGCCAGATCGGCGGCGAACCGGTCGGCATCGGCCTCCGTGGCGGTCACGACCAGCAACGGACGGCGGTCGGCAAGCCGCGCGAGGCCTGCGACCGTGAACGCCTGCGCCGGGCCGGCGACCGCGAGGGTCGCGTCGGGGGCTCCGACGATCCGGGTGAGCGACTGCTCGTGGCGCAACGCGCCGGTCAGCGGCGCGAGCGGGGCGCGCGGCGGCTCGGAGGGCTCGGCGGGCTCGGCCGAAGAAGGTGCCGTCTCAGGTGTCGAGGAATGCAGACGAGCCAAAGGAGCGGCCTCAGCCCTCGCCGTTGCACCGGTTCATCGCAGCGTCCACCCCGTCGCTCACGACGATCTCGACCGCGTCGGCGGCGACCTCGATCGCGCCGTCGAGCAGCTCGCGCTCGGCCTTGCCCGGCCTCCGGAGCACGTAGTCCGCTCCGCGCTGACGCCCCGGCGGCTTGCCGATCCCGATCCGCACGCGCACGAACTCGACGGTGTGGAGGTGGTCGCGGATCGACTGGAGCCCCTTGTGGCCCGCGAGCCCGCCCCCGAGCTTGACCCTGATCCGTCCGGGCGGGAGGTCCAGCTCGTCGTGGAGGACGACGAGGCGGGACGGGTCGTCGATGCCGAACCGGCGCACGAGGGGCCGAACGGCGGCGCCGGACTCGTTCATGTAGGTGTTGGGCACGGCCAGCGCGACCCGCGCGCTCCCGATCCTGATCTCCTCGACGACCGCCCGCTGGCCCTTCTCCGGCCGCAGGCGGCCGGTGCCGCGCCGGCGCGAAAGCGCGCGCACGGCGTCCGCGCCCACGTTGTGCCGCGTGCCGTCGTAGTCGGGGCCCGGGTTCGACAGGCCGACCACGAGCACGTCAGCCGCCGTGCCGCGCCGGGGCAAGGGTTCTGCAGCGCGGCCACGGCCGGGGCCGCGCCCGCCGAAGAGCGGCGCCAGCGCCTAGCCCTCTTGCGGCGCAGCGGAGGCGGATGACCCGCCCTCGGCGGTCGGCCCTCCAAGGGCACCCGCTTCGGCGGAGGCCCCCTCCCCCCCTTCCATCGCCTGGACCCTCGGCGGAACGCCGGTCACCAACGGGGCGTCGGGGTCGAGGTCGACGGTCACCCCGTCTCCGAGCACGAGGTCGCCGGCGCGGATCACAGCGCCGATCGTGAGCGCAGAGATGTCGACTTCCACGTGCGTCGGGATGTCCGCAGGCTTCGCGCGCACCGGAAGCATGAACAGCTGCTGGTCGACCAGCCCGTCGCCGTGGTGCACCTCGACCGCCTCCCCGACGAGCGTGACCGGGACGTCCGCGGCGACGATCTCGTCGCGACGGACGATCTGGAAGTCGATGTGCGTGACCGTCCCGCTCACCGGGTGGCGCTGGAGCTCGCGCGCGATCGCGAGGTACGTCTTGCCCCCCGCACGGAGCGAGAGAAGGGCGTTGGCTCCCGCCTGGCCCGAGAGCGCGACGCGCAGGTCACGGCCCACGAGCGCCACGGGGACAGGCTCGGCGCCGTGGCCGTACACGATGCCCGGGATCTTCCCTTCGGTGCGCAGCCGCCGGGAGGCGCTCGAGCCGAGCGGCCTTCCGACCTCGGCTTCCAAGACGATCTCGGGCATGGGGTCTCCTTCGGGGGAACGTGGAACCGCACGGCGGCGTCACCACCGGTCTCGCCGCCGGCGCGTGCCCGACCTTTCGAGGGAGCGGTGCACGCTGGGCGAACGGCCGTCAAGCGTAGCGTGCGGGCGGAGGGGTCCTCCACCGGGCCAGGGCGCGCCCGCCGGGCCAGGGCGCGCCCGCCGGGCCAGGGCGCGCCCACCGGGCCAGGGCGCGCCCACCGGGTCAGGGCGCGCCGTCCACCTCGCCGGCTCGGGCCAGGGCGCGCCGTCCACCTCGCCGGCTCGGGCCAGGGCGCGCCGTCCACCTCGCCGGCTCAGGCCAGGTTCTCGCCGCCGAAGATCTCCGAGACCGAGGTGTCCTCGAAGACCGCGTCGATCGCGTCGGCGATCACCTTGGCCACCGAGAGCACCTCGAGCTTCTCGAACACGCGGTCCTCGGGGACCGGAAGCGTGTCGGTCACCACCACCCTCGAGACGGGCGAGGACTTCAGGCGGTCTGCCGCGGGGTCGGAGAGGACGCCGTGGGTGGCCATCGCCCAGATGTCGGAGGCGCCGGCGTCCGCGAGCAGCTCTGCCGCGGCCGCGACCGTTCCTGCGGTGTCGATCATGTCGTCGATGATCACGCAAAGACGGCCGGCGACGGCGCCGACGACGTGGCGCGCCTCGACCTGGTTGGCCGTGCCCCTCGGGCGCGTCTTGTGCACGAGGGCGAGGTCCGTGCCGAGATGCTGGCTGTAGCGTTCGGCGACCTTCACGCGGCCCGCGTCGGGTGCCACGACGACGATCTCGGTGGAGCAGTCGGAGACTCGTTCGCGCAGGTAGGCCTCGAGGACCGGCGTCGCCGTCAAGTGGTCGAAGGGCACGTCGAAGAATCCCTGGATCTGCCCCGAGTGGAGGTCGACGCTCACCACGCGGTCCGCCCCGGCGGTGGACAGCATGTCCGCCACGAGCTTGGACGTGATGGGCTCCCTCCCCGTCGACTTCCGGTCCTGCCGGGAGTAGCCGTAGTAGGGGCAGACGGCGGTGATCCGCTTCGCCGACGCCCGCTTCGCCGCATCGATCATGATCAGCTGCTCCATGAGGGAGTCGTTGACCGGCCCGCAGTGCGTCTGCACGATGAAGACGTCACAGCCGCGCACGGACGCGTCGTAGCGGCAGTGGATCTCCCCGTTCGCGAACTCCCGGAGGTTCGCCTCGCTCAACTCGACACCGAGGTGGGCCGCGATCTGCTGCGCGAGGGCCGGGTGCGAGCGGCCGGAGACAAGGACGAGCCGGCGTCGCGGGATGAACTCCACGCGGGTGACGCTACCTCCTCGGGTCCAAGGGCGCCGCGGAGCCTGCCACGACATGGCCGTGAACGGTGGATCGGACCTACCGGGTCGGCTCGTCGGAACCGGGAGGACCGGCCGGGCTGGTGTCGAGCCGATCCGCGCCGCCTCCGAGGCTCGTGAACGGCGGGACCGTCTCCCCGGGCGCGACCTCGGCTCCTGGTCCGAGCGTCGCGAACGGACCGACCCGGGCGCCGGGGCCGATCACCGCGCCGACGCAGACGCTGTTGCGGACCTCGGCCCGCTCACCGACCTGCGTGTCGACCAACGTGGACTCGGGACCGATCTCGGCGGCTTCGCCGACCGAGCACTCGCCACGAAGGATCACGCCCGGCAGCAAGGACACGTCGGTCGAGAGCTGGACGTCGGCGTCGACATAGGTGCGCTCGGGATCCCACATCGTGACGCCACGGCGCATCCAGCGCTCGTTGATGCGGTCGCGCAGCTCCGCCTCTGCAGCAGCGAGCTGCGCACGGTCGTTGACGCCTGCAGCCTCCATCGGGTCCGCGACGACGAGCGCCTCGACGGTGTAGCCGGCGTCGGACAGCACTTCGATCACGTCCGTCAAGTAGTACTCGCCCTGCTCGTTGGCAGGCTTGAGCCGCCGGAGCGACGGGGCGAGGACGCTCCGCCGGAAGCAGTAGATCGACGTGTTGATCTCGGTGATCGTCTTCTCCTCGCTGCTCGCGTCCCGGTCCTCGACGACGCGGACGACCGTGCCGTCCTTGCCGCGCACGATGCGGCCGTAGCCGCCGGCGTCGTCGACATCGGCCGTGAGCAGGGTTGCGCCTGCGTGCCGTTCACGGTGATGACGCACCAGCGCGGCGAGCGTCGGGGGACGGACGAGCGGCGTGTCGCCCGGCAGGACGACCACGTCCCCCTCCTGGTCGTCGGCGGGTGTCGCGTCGTCGAGCAGCCCCGTCAGACCGACAGCGGCGGCGTCTCCGGTTCCGAGCTGCTCGTGCTGGGTGACGAGCTCGAGGGAGAAGTTCTTCGGCGCATGGTCGACGAGCGTGCGGCCCACCCACTCCGCGCCATGGCCGACGACCACCACGACGCGGTCGATGTCGAGCTCCGCCAGCGCGTCGAGCACGTGGAGGACCATCGGCCGCCCGCAGAGCCGGTGGAGCGGCTTCGGTCGCTGCGACCGCATGCGGGAGCCTTCTCCTGCGGCGAGCACGATGGCGGAAAGCGGGCCGAAGCTCATGCCGTTCAATCTTGCCCCGATGACCGTCCGCGGACACGCACCGTCGCCTGGGCAGGAGAAGCGCGGGGAGCCCCTGGCGGAGGCGGTGGCGCGCGCCGGCGACGGCGCCACTCGGCGCAGCCCGCTCGTCCCGACCGCGAACCAGCCCCGGGCGACGGCGGCGCTCCGGCTTCGCGGCGACGCGCTCGCGGGCCACGACCCGGACGAGCACGGGCAGCACCGAGGACGGCGCGGGGCCGCCCATGTCGGCGCGGTCCTGGTCGAGGACCTCGGCCTGCATCCCCAGACGCGCCGGCACGTGCGTGGGCGAGCAGACGACGTGGAGGGCTACGTGGTGCCGGTGGTCCCGCTCACGACCGGATGGACCTCGAGCGGCGAGCAGCCCGGCAACGAGAGCGCGAGGCGCGTGGACTGCGTCGATGTCGGCGGCGTGACGAGCAGCGCGGAGTATGTCGGGCACGACGTCGCCGTTCCCTCGGGCACGTCGGTGCCCTCGACCAGGGCCGAGGCCACAGCTCCGGGCGGGAGGTCCACCACCGGCAGCCTGGACGAGCCTGTCTCCAGGCCGCCGAGGTAGCCGGCAAGGGTGCGCTGCGCCTGTTGGACCTGCGTGCCCGCCGAGCTCAGCGCCGCGACGCCCGGGTACCCCGAAAGCGAGCACGCCGACGTGCCCGTGTTCGTGAAGAGGATGGTGCCACCCTCGTGGCCGAGAGCCGCTCCGGACTGGCCGAGCGAGATGGACAGCTTCGCGAAGGTGCAGCGCTCGAGACCCGGCGCCCTCGACGTGGTCGCAGTGGGGGTGGTGGTCGGCGGCGCAGCGGTCGTCGAAGTGCTGGGCGGATGGTGCTCTTTGTGCGAGTGCGGCGCCGCGGACGGGCTCGTGCCCGCGCACGCGCTGCAGACGAGCGCCAGGCTGCCGGCGAGCACGACCGCTCCGACCGTTCTCGTGCGCACCGCCCGAACGTAGCAGCGGCCCGAACGTAGCAGCGGCCCGAACGTAGCAGCGGCCCGATCGGAGCAGGCGCCCGATCGGGAGAGCCGCACGGACGGGAGAGCCGCACGATCGGAGAGCCGCACGATCGGAGAGCCGCACGGGAACGAGCGTCCGCGCCGACAAGCGCACGACGCGCGTTCCGGGGGGAGGGCTCGAACCTCCAACATCCGGCTCCAAAGGCCGACGTTCTGCCAATTGAACTACCCCGGAGACGGGGTCCATTCAACCAGGTCGAGCGAGCGACGACCCTCCGCTAAGAAGTTCCGAAGATCGCACGACGCAGGAGTTCGGCCGGCCCGCTGCAACGGTATTGTCGCAAGGGCACGCAGATTGCGGCCCATGGCGCCGAGAGTCCGAGCCGCCGTCGCGGGAAAGGAGGCGGCGAAGGTGCGGATCCTCGTGGTCGACGACGACCCCGGTGTGCGGACGGCGCTCGACCGCGCGCTCCGGCTCGACGGCTACGACGTCACGACCGTCGCGGACGGCGAGGCGGCCCTCGCCTCGCTGGCGCTCGAGGCGCCCGACGCGATGGTCCTCGACCTGGGCCTCCCCGGGATCGACGGCCTCGACGTCGCACGGCGCATGCGCGAGGCGGGCGACGACACGCCGGTCCTGATGCTCACCGCCCGTGACGCCGTGCACGACCGTGTCCTGGGCCTGGACGCCGGCGCGGACGACTACGTCGTGAAGCCGTTCGCCTTGGCCGAGCTCGAGGCGCGCCTGCGCGCACTGCTTCGGCGCCGGCCGGAGGACCGAGGCGAGTCGTTGCGCTTCGCCGACCTGTCCCTCGACCTCGGCACGCGCGAGGCGCGGCGCGGCGATCGAGCCTTCACCCTCACGCGCATCGAGTTCGACCTGTTGGAGCTCTTCATGCGCCATCCCCGGCAGGTCCTCACCCGCGAAGTCATCTTGGACCGGGTCTGGGGCTACACGTTCGACTCGGGGACCAACTCCCTGGCCGTCTACGTCGGCTACCTCCGCCGCAAGACCGAAGCGGGGGACGAGCCCAGGCTTTTGCACACCGTCCGCGGCGTGGGATACGTGCTGCGCGAGCCGTGACGTTCCGAAACAGGCTCGTGCTCGTCGCGACGATCGCGGTGATCGCCGCCATTCTCGCCGCGGCTTCGGCGAGCTACATCGCCGCGCGGAACTCCTTGCTCGGCTCGGTGGACGGCACGTTGCGCGCCGACGCACAGGCCATCCAGGCACGGACAGGACGGCTCCAGCGTGGCGGGGCCGGTCTCAGTTACCGCGGCTACCAGTACGTGACGTCGTCGGGGGTGGTGATCACCGGCGGCGGCATTCCCGTGTCCACCACGGTGAGATCGGTGGCGGCGAGCGCTTCCGGCACCTCGTACTACGCCGACGTGACAATCACAGGCGCGGACTACCGCGAGCTGGCGGTGAGCGTCGGAACGGTCAGGATCATCACAGGGGGCGCCTACGCCGGCACAGCGCGCGCGGCGTTGCAGGTGGTCCTCCCGCTCGCGAGCGTCGACGGCCAGCTCGCCCACCTCGGCTTCATCCTCATCGTCGTCGCCATCATGGGCGTCGCGCTCGCGCTCCTGCTGGCGTGGATCGTGAGCCGCGCCGCGCTGGTGCCCCTCGACGAGCTGACGGCGGCGGTGGAGCAGGTCGCGATGACCAGCGACGTGAGCCAACGCCTCGACCCGGGGGGCCCGGACGAGCTCGGCCGGCTCCGGCGCGCGTTCAACCACCTGCTGAGCGCGCTCCAACGCTCCCAGAACGACCAGCGCCAGCTCGTGCTCGACGCGGGGCACGAGCTCCGGACCCCGCTCACCAGCCTCCGGACGAACCTCGAGGTCGTGCGCCGCCTCGATCAGCTCTCCCCCCCGGAGCGAGAGGTGCTCGTGGACGACCTTCTCACCCAGATGAACGAGCTGACCACGCTGGTCGGCGACCTGTCAGAGCTTGCGAGGGGCGAGCAGCGGCCCACCCCTCCCCGGGTCTTCCGGCTCGACAACCTGCTCGAGGACTCCGTCGCGGTGGCGACGACGCACGGCCGGGCCCGCCAGGTGACGTTCAATTTCTCGTCGAGCCCCACGTGGGTCCGCGCGCAGCGCGACAGGGTCGAGCGGGCCATCGGCAACCTGTTGGACAACGCGCTCAAGTGGAGCCCGGAGCGCGGCGTCGTCGAGGTGACGTGTCACGGAGGCATCGTCACCGTCCGGGACCACGGCCCTGGCATCGCCGAGGAGGACCTTCCCCACGTCTTCGACCGCTTCTACCGCGCGCCGGCCGCCAGAGGGCTGCCGGGCTCGGGGCTGGGCCTCGCGATCGTGGCCCAGGTCGCACACGCAGAGGGCGGCGCCGTGTGGGCCGGAACGCCACCCGGCGGTGGCGCCATCTTCCGCTTCGAGCTGCCGGTGGTGCCGCCTCCTCCAGCGGGAAGACCCGATCGGGAAGACGAGGACGACGAGTGAGGGCGTGGGCGGCGCACGAGCGGCGAGTGCGCAGTCGGACGCGCCCTTCTTCTGCCGAAGCGACGAAGGCTTCTGCCGAAGCGACGAAGGCTTCTGCCGAAGCGACGAAGGCTTCTGCCGAAGCGACGAAGGGCCGGCAGATCGCCCAGCTCTCGGGAGCAGAATTGCGTGGACGGTTGTGAAGCATGGCCGGAGATGGCGTCGGGAGGAGTCATCCAGTGCGGTTGACGGACCGGTGAGGCGGTCACCATGGTGAGGCGGCGGGCACGACCGTCGGAGCGGGACGCACACAACGGCGCCGGCCGGGACGGCAGCGGGCGCCGCCGTCGGGGGCGTCTGGGCGCGTGGCGCCGGGCCGCGGACCGGGCGGCCGAGATCATCCGAGGTGTGGCGGGCGCGCTCGGTCCCGCTCCGCGGCCGGCCGTCGTGCCGATCCCGGTGCGCACGACACGCCAGGCGCGTCGCGCCACGTAGCGGAGGCGGCGACGAGCGTCGACGCTGCTCGGCGCTGCTCGGCGCCCGAAGCGACCTGCGCGCCCCGGGCACCCTCCACGGGCGCGAAGAGGCGGCGGCGGCGGGTCCCCGGAGGCGGCGACGTGGCGGGTCGCACGCCCGCCCTGTAACCTGCCCCGAGCCATGGGAAGTCTCATCAAGAAGCGCCGCAAGCGAATGCGGAAGAAGAAGCACAAGAAGATGCTGAAGGCGACGCGCTGGCAGCGGCGTGCGGGCAAGTGACCGCGGGCGGGTGACCGCAGCCGGCTAGCGCCGGCTCGGGACTACTCCGAAGGGGCGCCACCCGTCCCCGGGCCGGTCCATGTGGCCGGCACCGTTCGGACGTGGATCAGGCGCCCCTCCTCGCGCCCGGCGACGAGGACGCGGCGCCCTGCGACCCCGAGCTCTTCCGCCGAGCCCTCGACGAACCAGGTCGACCCGCTCCCCGCGAGGACGGGGGTCCTTCCCGTCGTGTCGCCGAGCAGGTCGCGCCACGGCGCCAGGCGCGGTTCGACGGCGAGCGCGGCCTGCGTGAGCTCGTTGCGTCCGGCGTCTCCCTCGCAGCGCCCGTCCCGGCCCTCTGCCAGGGCGTCCCAACGCCGGTACACCGAGCCCGTGTCCACTCCGAACGGCGGGACCAGGAGCACGAACGCCCGCGGCTCGTACGGGAGCGCCGTCACCCGCTCGCCCAGGCCCTCGACGAGGGCACGGCCTCCGTGCACGCAGAACGGCACGTCGCCCCCGAGCTCCACCGCGGTCAGGACGTCGCCGGCGCCGGACCACCGAAGGATCGCGGCGGCGTCGGCAGATCCCCCGCCCAGGCCGCCGCCGACCGGAATGCGCTTCTCCACCCGCACCGCGGCGGTGCGCCCGACTGCAGCCAGCGCTCGGGAGATGAGGTTGTCAGAGCCACCCGTGAGGCGCTCCGCGCGTGCCCCCGGTCCGGCAACGATCTCGACGCCCGCGCGCGCAGGGTCCACGACGAGACGGTCGAAGAGGTCCACCGAGACCATCTCGGCTTCGATGTCGTGGTAGCCGTCGGGACGACGTGCGACCACCTTGAGGGAAACCGTGAGCTTGGCAGGGGCGACGAGCACGGCACGGCTGCCCGTCACTGCTCGACGGCCTCCGGGCCGGCGGCGCCGGGGGTTCCGGCGAGCATCCCCCACTGCACGACGTCCAGCTCCTCTGCGCGTGCGGTCGGTGCGACACCGGCGCGGACGAACGCCTCCGGCGCCACGACCGCGGCGAGCGACCGGCGGAGCATCTTCCTACGCTGCCCGAACCCGGCGCTCACCACGGTGCAGAGCCGTTCGTAGGAGACGAGCTGCGGCGCGACGGCGGGCACGACGCGCCGGTCGATTCGTACGAGCGCGGACTCCACCGACGGCCGCGGGACGAAGACGGTCGGCGGCACCAGGCCCACGACCGCAGCCCGCGCCCAGTAGGACAGCTTCACCGATACTGCGCCGTACGCGCGAACACCCGGTTGAGCTGCGAGCCGCTCGCCGACCTCGCGCTGGACCATCACGAGCATCGAACGCACCTCCGGCGCCTCCTCGAGGGCACGAAGCACGATCGTGGTCGCCACGTTGTAGGGGAGGTTGGCGACGAGCGCCCACGGTCCAGGGCTCCCGAGCAGCTGCCGCCAGTCGAGACGGAGACCGTCGTCCGTCACGACGCGCACGTTCGGCTGCGCGGCGACGACGGAGCGGAGGACAGGGACGAGACGGCGGTCCAGCTCCACCGCGACGACCTTCGCGCCGGTGCGCGCGAGCGCAAAGGTGAGGGAGCCGAGCCCCGCGCCGATCTCCACGACGAGCGACGACGCGTCGACTCCGGCAATCCGGACGATGCGGCGGATCGTGTTCGGGTCCGCGACGAAGTGCTGGCCGAGCGCCTTGCTGGGCCGCAACCCGTGCTCGTCGATCAGCCGGCGGACGTCGGGCGCGCCGAGGCTCACAGACCGAAGACCCAGGAGGCCGTGGTGCTTGACGCCCTGGCGACCGTCGCGGGGTCGACCCCCTTCACCTCGGCGACCGCCGCGCCGACGAGCGGCACGTACGCCGGCTCGTTGGCCCGCCCGCGGTGCGGAACCGGTGCGAGGAACGGGCTGTCGGTCTCGACGAGGAAGCGGTCCATCGGGCACAGCGCCACCGCTTCGCGCACGTCGCCTGCGTTCTTGAACGTCACGATGCCGCTGAACGAGAGCACCATGCCGGCGTCCAGGCACCTCCTCGCCTCGTCGGGACCTCCGGAGAAGCAGTGGAGCACGGCGCGCTCTGGGACCCCCTCGGCGCCGAGGACGTCCAAGAGATCGTCCCAGGCGTCGCGCGCGTGCACCACGAGCGCGAGGCCGAGCCGCCGCGCGGCGTCCACCTGCTCCGCGAAGGCGCGACGCTGCACGTCACGTGGAGAGTGCTCGTAGTGGTAGTCGAGACCGCACTCCCCGACTGCGACGAGCCTGCCACCTCGCTCGATCGTGTCGCCGCGGGCCGCCGCGGCCTCGAGGAGGGCGATCGTCTCTGCCGTGCCCTCCGACGCGTCGTGCGGATGAAGCCCTGCGGTCGCCCAGAGCGCAGGGGCGTCGCCGCCGAGGTCGCCCTCGCCGCTGTGAGCGGCGAGCGCGAGCGCGTCCTTGGACGTGGCGGGACCGGTGCCGACGCACACGATCCGACGCACGCCGGCTTCCCACGCGCGTCGCAGCGCGCCCGAGAGGAGCTGCCCCGTGTCGGGGGGTCCGGCTTCCCCGCCGGCCGCACCGAGAACGCCGGCAGGCTCGGGGCCGCGTTCGCCGAGCAGGTAGGTGTCCTGGAGGTGCGAGTGCGAGTCGAACCACCCCACGTCTTCGGGCCCGAGCTCGGGAGACGGCTCGGGAGGGAGGGCCGGCACGCTACGCCTTCCGACGCGGGAAGAGCGGCTCACCCTTTTCGACCGGCGTGCCTCCGGGGTACCCGCCCCACGCCGCGTCCGCAGGGAGCCGCCGGCCTTGCGGTGCACCCTCGAGCCCGATCCGCCGCCAGATCTCGGCTGCGGTCGACGGCATCGCGGGCGACACGAGGAGGCTGACCAGGCGCAGCACCTCGAGCGCGTCGCCGAGGACCGCGTCGAGAGCGGGGCCTGGCTCCGCCTTCCACGGCTCGGCCGCCTCGAGGGCGGCGTTCGCCGCGCCGATCAGCCGCCAGGTGGCCTCGAGGGCTTCGTGCGGAGCGAGGCGTGCCCACGCGCTCGTGGCGGCCGAGACCACCTCGCCTGCGACCGCCGCGAGCGCGCTGCCCGGGTCCGGCGGGGGGCCGATCCCCCCGCACTTGGTCCCGACGACCGTCGCCACGCGCGCGACGAGGTTCCCGAGGTTGTTCGCGAGGTCCGCGTTGTACCGAGACACGAGCCCCTCGTAGGAGAACTCCCCATCGGTCCCGAACGGCACGTCACGGAGCAGGTGGTAGCGCGTCGCGTCGACCCCGAAGTCCTCCGTGAGCGCCTGCGGCGCGATCTCGGTGAGCCGCACCGGCCTGTCGGCTCCGTCGCCTGTCCCTCCCGGGGCCGCCTCGCCGCCGTCCCCGCCGCCGCGCGCGCCCTCCAGGCGCGCCTGGCGGCGGACGAGGGTCTTGGACAGCTTCTCGCCACCGACGAGCAGCCATCCGTGCACGAACACCTGCGCGGGTGGGTCGACGCCGGCCGCCATGCACATGGCAGGCCACCACACGCAGTGGAACCGGATGATCTCCTTGCCGATCAGGTGGTGGACCGCGGGCCACCAGTCGCGGCAGCGCTCCTCGTCGGCGCCGTAGCCGACGGCGGTCAAGTAGTTGATGAGCGCGTCGTACCAGACGTAGAAGACGTGCCGCCCGTCCCAGGGCACGGGGACGCCCCACTGCATCGACGTGCGGGTGATGGAGATGTCCTTCAGGCCGCCCCGCACGAAGGCCAGGGCCTCGTTGCGCTTCGTGGCAGGCCGGATCGCGTCGGGGCGTTCCGCGTACCACGCGAGGAGGCGGTCCTCGAAACGCGACAGCTCGAAGAAGTAATTCTCCTCCTCCATCTCGACGACCGGTCGGCCGTGGATGGGGCACTTGCCGCCGACCAGCTGCTCGAGGGTGTAGTAGTCCTCGCACGACACGCAGTAGAGGCCCCGGTACACGTCGAGGCGGATGAAGCCGTTGTCGTAGATCCGCTGGAGGAGCGCTTGCACCGCGTGATGGTGACGCGGCTCCGTCGTGCGGATGAAGTCGTCGTTCGCGATGTCGAGGTGGCGCCAGGCCTCGGTGAAGCGCTGGACGACCGTGTCCGCCCACTCCTGGGGCGACACTCCGTGCTCCGCGGCGGCTTCGGCCACCTTCGCACCGTGCTCGTCGGTACCGGTGAGGAAGAAGACCTCGTCGCCGACCAGTCGGTGCCAGCGAGCCAGGGCATCCGCGTTGACGGTGGTGTAGGCGTGGCCGACGTGCGGCACGTCGTTCACGTAGTAGATGGGCGTCGTGACGTAGAAGCGGGGCACCGCCCGTAGAGTACCGGGTCGACATTTCGCGCAACCGTCCCGTCCGAGCCCTGCGGCCCGCAACGCGTGCGTCGCCCTGCGGTCAGCGCCGGCCCCCTCCTCGGTGCCGCACGGCGATCGCGGCGCGATAGACGCGCCGGCGGCTCACGCCGAGCTTCTTCGCCACTGCGTCCGCGGCGTCGCGCACCGACCCTCCGCCAGCGAGCTCCGCTCCGACGGCCCGGGCGAGCTCTGAGTCGGACGGCTCCGCCTGCGCGGAGGGCAGGCCGCCGGCATGCGCGCCAGCGGCGCCGGCACCCTGTGCGGCCGAGGGGCTGGTGCCGGTCCCGGCTGCCGGGCCGCGAGCCCGGGGTCCGCCGGGCGGCTCCGGGGCTCCGGCGCGTTCGCCCGTGCCCGCCACGACGATCACCACCTCTCCGCGCACCTCGCACGAGGAGAACCGCTCGGCAGCCTCCGACGCGCTGGAGCGCCACACCGCCTCGTGGAGCTTCGTGAGCTCCCGGCAGACGACGACCGCACGATCGGGGACGCGTGCTGCGAGGTCCCCGAGCGTCGCCGCGAGGCGTTGGGGCGACTCGAGGACGACCGTCGTGCGCGGGTCGGACACCACGGCGTCCAGCCGGCGCCCCCGCGATCCGCCCGAGCGGGGCAGGAAGCCTTCGACGCAGAACCGGTCCGTCGGCAGCCCGCTCACGACGAGGGCAGCGAGGACGGCGGACGGCCCCGGGACGACGGTCACCGTGATGCCCGCGCTCGCGGCGGCCGCCACGAGGCGTGCGCCGGGGTCGGAGATCGCAGGCATGCCGGCGTCGGTGACCACCGCCACCGTCCGGCCCTCGGATGCAGCGGCCAGCAGCGCGGGGATGCGGGCGACCTCGTTGTGCGCGTGGAGGGATCGCAGCCTTCCGCCGGCCGGCACGCCCGCCGCGCTCAGCAGCGCCCGGGTTCGCCGGGTGTCCTCGCAGCACACCAGGTCGGCCACTCGCAGCGTCTCGACGGCCCTCGCCGAGAGGTCGCCCAGGTTGCCGATGGGGGTGGCGACGAGGACCACGCCGCCCGCGGCCGCCCCGACGCCTCGTCCGTCAGATCCCTCAGATCCTTCAGATCCTTCACCGCGTCCGCCCGCGCCCGCGCGGCGCCTCGCGGCAGGAGCCCCTCCCCGGCCTCGCGGGGCGCCGTCGCGGGCGCTCACGCCGTCTCGCGGATCTCGATCTGGTCGCCTGGCTTGAGCCGCCACCGCTCGAAGGCGCCGGCCTGGGCCTCCAGGACGTGCGTGGTGCCGCGCCTCGGGAGCGCGATGCTCCAGGCCCGCAGCCTCGTCGTGGCCACCACCTGGAGCTCTTTGTCCAAGAACGCCACGTCGACCGGGAACCGTATCCCCGCCGTGTGGACCGAGCGCGTGCGCATGAGGAGGAGCGCGCCGTCGTACTGCTTGTGGCCCACCAGCCCCCGGGCGCGGTCCAGCACGGACTCGGCGACCTCACCCGAGGCGAGGACGTCGCCACCTCGTAGCAGCCACACGGTCCGCATGCGTGCCAGAAACTACTCCGGGCCGCGCTATGGTCTCCGCCCGTGTCGAAGCGGACGGTGAAGCGCAAGCAGCGACGAAAGAAGAAAGCCAACCACGGCAAGAAGCCGAATTGCGGTCGCGGGTAGCGAGAAGCGCGCTCCGCTAGCCCGTCACGTCGCCGGCGGGCTGCCACGAGGCCCCGAGCTCCTGCAAGACGCGGCAGAGCGTGGTCGGGAGGTCCGTGATGACGCCGTCGACGCCCAAGTCGATCAGCCGGCGCATCGCCACTTCGTCGTTCACCGTCCAGACGTGGACCGCGATCCCTGCTTCGTGGGCTGCGTCGACGAAGCGTCGATCGACGACGGCGGTGCCGCGGTACGTCTCGGGCACCTGGAGCGCCGCCACGCGCAGGGGCGGCGCCGGCCGGCCGTCGTGGACCGCCCGCCAGAAGGACCCCGCGGCGAGCATGCCCGCCGAGATCGGGACGTCAGGCGCGAGCTCCGAGAAACGTGAGGACGCCAAGTCGAGGAACGAGGCGACGATGACGTCGTCTCGACGTCCGTGCTCGGCAAGCAGGCGGGCCAGCTCCTCCTCGTAGGGCTCGACGGTCGGCGCGGTCTGCTTGATGTCGAGGTTCAGCACGACGCCGGGGAACTGCTCGAGAACCTCACGCAACGTCGCGATGCGGAAGTCTGGATCTTCCGGCGCGCGACCCCGGAACGGGTAGTCCCCGGGCGGCCGGCCGGGCGCAGTGTCGCTGCCCGGCACGAACCAGTACCCGTTGTCGAGGGACCGGAGCTCGGCGAGCGTCATCGATGCGATGGCGCCCGTGCCGTTGGTCGTGCGGTCGACCGTCGCGTCGTGGCAGACGACGAGCTGGCGGTCGGCGGTCGCGTGCACGTCCAGCTCGATTCCGGTCGCGCCCGCGGCGAGCGCCGCGCGGATCGCGTGCAGCGTCGACGACGGCGCCTCCCAGGAGCCCCCCTGGTGCGCGTAGGCAAGCACGCGCCGGTCGAGCCAGGGGTTGCGCGGGGGGGTCACGGTGTCGCCAGACGTGCCGGCTCCCACCCCCGTCACAGACGCAACGGCTTGATCGGGCTCACCACGAGGCTCGGGTCCGAGCGCCAGTCGGCCTCGGGAACGTCGACGTAGAGCTCGAGCTCGTTGCCGTCGGGATCGAGGATGTAGAGGCTGTGGCTCACGGTGTGGTCGCTCGCCCCGGTGATGGTGACGCCCGCTTCGTGGAGCCCTGCGAGCGCGTCACGCAGCTCGTCGTCGCTGTCGCCGACCTTGAGGCCGATGTGGTACAGGCCCACTCGACGGCCGCGGGGCTGGGCCTCGGCGTCCTGCCCCACCTCGATGAGCAGCAGCTCGTGGTGCGTCCTGCCGGAGGCCGACGAGAACGCCGCTGCAGGGAAGCTGAGCGTTGTCGCGCCCGCGCCCGAGGGGACGGGGGCGATCTGGCGGAAGCCCAGGACGTCCCGGTAGAAGGCGACGGACCGCTCGAGGCTCCGCACGTACAGCACCACGTGGCCCAGGTCCTTGACACGTATGCCCATAGACTTTCGTACCGTACTTTGGCGCTGGGGGACGCGGCTCACAGGTTTCCTGGTCATGGGGCTCCTGGTCCCATCAGGGCGGCCGCCGGCTCAGACGGCGGTGCCGTCTTCCGCCACGCCTGCACGGTGGCCGAGGACCGGGCGGTCTCGACGGTCGACCCCGAGACCTCCACGGCCACGAGCCCCAGGCGAGGGGTCGATCGCCGCGAGGGTCACATGGCCGCCGAGCAGAGTGCCGGGGCCTGCGCCGGGGCGGAGCCACGCCCGTTGCCGAGCCCGCGATCGCCCGACCAGGCGAGCATTCGGAGGTGAGCCGACGAATGGCGCGACGGCGAGGCGTCCGATGAGGCAACGCGCCCCCTTGCACCCAGGTGCCGTCCACCCCGGTAGCCTCGGGCTCGTCGTGCTGGACCACCTGCTCGTCGACTTCATCGCAGCCGTACAGGACTCCTTCGACCGGGCGCTCCTCGAGCGCCAGGCCATCGAGGAGAGGTTCCAGGTCGACGTCTTCTTGGGCGACGTGTCCTTCGAGACGAGCTACAGCCTTCCCGGCGAGGGCCAGCCGCCTCGCGTGCGGGTCGACCTCTCGATCGACTGGCCGACCTGGAGCCAGACCGCGTACCGCACCTGGTCGATCGGCGAGACGCCGGCCGAGATGCCCGAGGCCGTCCTGGAGGTCTCCATGCGGATCCAACGCCTCGCCGAGGCGCCGTCGGCCGAACGCGTGCTCTCGGTGCTCCCGCCCGCCAGCCCGCCGATCGGGCACGACCGGCTGGTCCGGACGGCGACGACCATCGAAGAGGTGCACGCCGACCCAGATGCCGGAGAGACCGACGAGGCCTCGGTGCGCTGGGCGGTCGAGGGAAGCTACGAAGGCGCGGTCCGGTTCGACGAGTCCCAGCTCGAGGACCCTGAGTCGCTCGCGCCGCTCGCCGACGTGCTCACCCGCTGGATCTCCTCCACGCTCGTCCGCCTGGCGGACCTGCCGCTCTCCTTCCACCCGCCGGACCCCGCTGACGCGGCGTGAGCCGCGTCCACCGCCACCTCGTCGGCGCGGCGGCACTGGCGGCGTGCGGCATGGCCCTGGCCGCGTGCTCCGGCGGCATCACAGCAGCGTCCTTCACCACCACCCCGACGACTGCGCGGGGCGTGACACTGTCGACGGAGAGGTCGCCGGTCGGGCGCATCCTCGCGACGCCGTCGGGGCGCACCCTCTACGACTTCACCCCGGACACGCCGACATCGAGCAGGTGCACCTCGGGGCTGTGCGTCGCCCTGTGGCCCCCGCTCCTCACGACGACCACGACGCCGAAGGTCGGAACGGGCCTCGACCCGTCGCTCGTCAGCACGATCCCCCGGCCCGACGGCCAGCTCCAGATCGCCTACGCGGGTCACCCGCTCTACAGCTGGAAGGGCGACACAACCCCCGGCATGATCACCGGCCAGGCGATCCTGAACGTCGGCGGCTACTGGTACGTGATCGCGCCGACAGGCCGCCCGATCACGACGGCGTTCCGGGTGACACGCTCGGCGGTCCGTCGGCCGGCCCCCTCCTCGGGCCGCGCATGATCGGGACGTCGGGTGGGATGTGGTCAGCCAGCTCGGCAAGGACGCCCTCGCGCCGCGCCCCCGCCTCGGAGCGGTCGCGCCGGGCACTACGTCACTTATCCGACACTTGACTGTCACGAAATCGTAGTATGATGGGGTGTCCGCCCGGCGGGACGGGGGGCCGCTCCTCATCCTCCGCTGACGGGAGCGAGTCCCGCCGGGCATCTTCGCAGGCCGGCCCGGGCAGCCACCTCGTCCCTCTCCGTGCTCACCCGCCGAGGAGCGTGCCGAGTGCCGCGCCGATCGCGTCGAACTCCTCCGACGCCGCTCCGAGCGCGCCGGCGACGTCGCCTCCGACCACCGTGCGGACGACCTCGACGTAGCCCTTCAGCTTCGGCTCGGTCCCGCTCGGGCGGACGAGGACTCGTGCACCCGTGGCGAGCCAGAAACCGAGGACGTCCGCGGGCGGGAGCGCGGGAAGGCCCTCCTGCCACGTGCAGCCCGCCAAGAGATCGAGGGAGCGCCGCACCTTCGACCCAGCGATCTCGGTCGGAGGATCCGCACGCAGTCGTGCCATCTGCCGCTCGGGGTCGGGGGCAGGGACCGTGTGCTGGACGGTGCGGTGCACCCCGTAGCGGCGCATCAGCGAGCCCAGGTAGCCCTCGAGCGTCGACCCGCGCGCCCGGAGGTGACCGGCGAGCGCGAGGAACGTGAGACCCGCGCCGATCCCGTCCTTGTCGCGCACGACGTCGCCGACGGCGTAGCCGAGCGCCTCTTCGTAGCCGTAGACGAGGCGGGTTCCTGGAACGGCGTCCGCCGCTCGGGCCAGCCACTTGAAGCCCGTGAGCGTCGCGACGAAGGGCACGCCGGTGCTTGCGGCGATCTTCTCGAGCATGGTCGACGACACGATCGACGCCGCGACCAGCGGGCGCCCCCCGGTCTCGCCGAACGGGCGCCAGCCTTCGCGCACGCGGTCGAGGACGAAGGCGCCGAGCAGCACGCCGACCTCGTCCCCGGTCAGCCGGCGCCAACCCATCGGGGCGGCCGCGTCCGGAACGGCGACGGCGAGCCTGTCCCCGTCGGGGTCGTTCGCGAGGACCAGGTCCGCGCCGAGCCGCGACGCATCGGCGAACGCGAGGTCGAGCGCCCCCGGTTCCTCGGGGTTCGGGAAGGCGACCGTCGGGAAGTCGGGGTCCGGCGCGGCCTGTGCCGCGACGACCGAGACCGGCGGGTGCCCGGCGAGGCGCGTCCCCTCCACGAAGAGCTCGCCCGCGACCCCGTGCATCGGCGTGTAGACCACCGAGAGCGGCTCTCGGGGCAGGTGAGCGCCGGGAGCCGCCGCAACGACCGAGCGGAGGTACTCCTTCGACACGGCGTCGCCAAGACGCACGATGAAAGGATCGGACCGGTCGGCCAGCGGCACCTCGGAGAGCGGCCCGACCTGTTCGACGAGCGCCTCGATCTCCCCGTCGACCGGCGGCACGATCTGCGCGCCGTCGTCGAGGTAGAGCTTGTAGCCGTTGTCGGCTGGCGGGTTGTGGCTCGCGGTGATCATCACGCCCGCTGCCGCACCGAGATGGCGGACCGCGAACGCGAGGAGCGGCGTGGGCCGGTGGTCCGGCAGCCGGTGCACGGGGATCCCGTGGCCCGCGAGGACCGCGGTCGCCTCGTCCGCGAGCTCGCTCGACCGGTGACGGGCGTCGCACCCCACCACGACGCCGGTGCGGCGCGCACCTGGACGGTGGGTGCCGAGCCACCGCGCGAGGGCGGCGGTCGTCTGGCGGACGACGGCGCGGTTCATGCGGTTCGGGCCGGCGCCGACAGCGCCTCGCAGCCCGGCGGTGCCGAAGTGCAGCCGACCGGCGAATCGTTCTTCGAGCTTCGCGTGGGCGGCGTCCCCGCCCTCGGCGAGCAGCTGCTCGATCTCGGCGCGATCGGCGTCGTCCGGGTCCTGCGACGCCCATGCCCGCGCGTCGGAGAACAGGTCGATCACAGGGCGGGGACCACCGAGGCGAGCAGCCGTCCGACGCGCCCGGCGGCGGCGTTGCCGGCGGCGACCACGTCGGCGTGGTCGAGCGCGGCGCCGGTCCTGCCCGCTGCGGCGTTGGTCACGAGCGAGAGACCGAGCACCTCCACGCCCAGATGCCGCGCGGCGATCGCCTCGAGCACGGTGGACATGCCGACGAGGTCCGCGCCGCCGGCGCTCAGCATCGCGATCTCCGCGGGAGTCTCGTAGTGCGGTCCGCGCAACCCTGCGTAGACACCTTCTTCGATCGAAGGGTCCTCGGCCTGGACGAGCGCGCGGAGCCGCGCGCTGTAGAGGCCGGTGAGGTCGACGAACGGCAGGCCGTACCCCGGCGGTGGCGGTGGGCCCTCCAGCGGCGAGGCCGAGGTGAGGTTCAGGTGGTCGCGGATCAGCACGGGCTGGCCGACTGCGTAGTCCGGGTTGACGGCGCCCGCGGCGTTCGTGAGCACGACCACGCGGCACCCGGCCGCCGCTGCCGTCCGCACCCCGTGCACCACCGCCGCGGGAGCGTGACCTTCGTAGAGGTGCACGCGGCCTGCGAAGACGAGGACCAGTCGATCGCCTGCCCGCACGGAGCGCACCGCCCCCGCATGACCGGCCACGGCCGGCTGGGGGAACCCGACGAGCGCGCCGACGGGGATCTCCGCTTCGGTCTCCCCGATCTCGTCGGCGACTGACGACCAGCCCGAGCCGAGCACGATCGCGACGTCGTGACGTTCGACCCCCGTCTCGGCGGCGAGCGCAGCCGCGGAGGCGCGGGCGGCAGCGTAGGGATCCGGCCGCGGCGCCGTCACGTCCTCAGGCGCGGTCACGTCCTGATGCGCCGTCACGTCCTGATGCGCCATCACGTCTTGATGTAGGGCTGGCCGTCTGCCTTCGGCGGCCGCCCCCGCCCGACCAGGCCGGCGACGGCGACGATCGTCGCGACGTAGGGGAACATGAGCAGGACGTCCGACGGGATGGGCGAGTTGATCGTGCCCAGCACGCCGGACAACGCGGTCATGAACCCGAAGAGGAGCGCCGCCGCGACGCCGCCCAGCGGCGTCCATCTTCCGAAGATCATCGCCGCGAGCGCGATGAAGCCGAGGCCCGACGACATTGTCTTGCCGAAGGCGCCGACGGAGCCG
>JAKATH010000028.1:18238-27590 GCA_021828055.1 Actinomycetes bacterium | reverse complement strand
CAGCTTCATCGCGGCGACCGAGGTCGTCTACTGGAGCGGCTTCTCCGTTCTCGTCGAGGTGGTGACGTTCGTGATGATCTCCATCACCCTCTACCTCATGTACTACGCGCCGGCGAAGGGCTTCATGTCCCACAACCAGGGTCTCTCACTCGGGCTCGTGTTCCTCGTGGTGTGGGTGTGGATCGCGGCCAAGGGCGGCTGGGTGCTGCGCTCGGGAACGCTCCCGGTCGCAGGCTCGTGGACCTTCGGCACCTACTTCACCGCGTTCGCAGTCGCGCTCGTGCTCGTCACGACGGCGACCTGGCTCCTCTCGAACCAGGAGGGACGCAAGCATGTCCAGGCGTCGTGGTGGTTCATCTTCTTCGTGATCTCCCTGTTCCTCCTTTCGTACTACGGCAGCCTCGGGGTCAACGCGTCGAACCCGACCGTGCACTTCCCGTACGACTACCTCATCGCGGCAGCGATCGGACTCGTCTCGTTCCTCTGGGCCGTCTACAGCGCCTTCGAGACCGACGAGCTTCGCGAGCTCCATGGCGCCCTCTCCGAGGGTCGCCTGCTCGCCCCGGTGCCGGAGACGGAAGCAGCCTGGCACCCATTGCACGGGGGGGACGCTCCCTCGACGGAGGGCGCCAGCTGAGCCGGCGTCAGCCGCCGTCAGTCCTCGCCGGGCTCCTCATCGGCATCCCCGCTGCCGGGGGTGCGCGCCTTCAACCAGTCGCCGAGCTGGCGACCGAGACGCTGGAGGTCGCCAGCGGTGCGCTCCATAAACGAGGAGAACTTGGCACGGTAGGCGGCGACTGCCGCGTCGAACTCTGCCGACGGCGGCGGCTCCTGCCCGCGCCGGGGGTAGGAGCCCGAGCGGATCCGGTCGTAGTCACCTGACTGGACCCACTCGATGAGCTCCTTGACCCGGCGCACGGCGAATGGGTGGTCCATGCGGAGCTCAGCCCAGAACCTGGTGTTGCGCGAGAAGAGGTCGTCTTCTCCGTGGTACTCGGTCGCCTGCTTGAGGAAGGCTTCGAAGTTCATGCCCGGGAGGGCGCCTCCGGCGAGCCGCATCATCACGCGGCAGGGGTCGAGCGGGTCCGCCCGCACGAGCGCCGCCGCGCGGTCCGACGAGAGCTCGGCTGCACGAGCCCACTCCAAGAGCGCGTAGTAGAGACCCCGCGCCGGCAGCCCGAGCAGGAGCGACTTGGGGAGGGCGCCGTTCAGGAACTGGCCGAGCAGCACGAGCGCCGTCGTGTAGTAGTAGTGCTCGGACAGCACGTGGCCGACCTCGTGCGCGAGGACCGTCTGCACCTCGTCGATCGTGTAGCCCGATACCAGCGAGGCGTTCATCACGACGATCGGCTTGTTGGCGCCCAGCGTCATCGCGTTCACGTCGGCCCGGTTGTAGACGTAGAGGTCGGGAACGGACGGCAGGTCGAGGATCGTCGCTGCCTGGATGTAGCGGCGCCACACCTCCTCGAGCTGCTCGGGCCCCACCTTCACCGCGTTGCCGAGGACGACCTGACGAAGCCGCTTCTCGTGACCGAGGTCGATGAGCCGTTTGATGACTCTGTCGAGCAGGGGCACGGCGTGGAGCGCCGACGTCGCCGCGCGGTCTGCGGGATGCTCGTACGCCTTGGGGCTGATCTGCTCGTAGCGGTACGACGTCTCGATGGTCATCGCCCCTCCCTGGTGCGAACGTCGTCCCCTCGTCGCAGAGGGCGTGTGCGAGCGTACCGCGCCCGCCGCCGGCGACCGCGTCGCCGCTCAGTTGCCTGAAGAGCCACCGGTGGCGGGCATGATGGATGAATGGACGCGTCGGGGATCGGTGCAAGCGCGCCCAGTGGCCCGGGGTCGTACCCCCCGGGCGTCGCCATCATGGTGCGGTCGTTGTCCGCCGCGGTCGCGCTGCAGTGGGCCGGCGCCGGGGCCATCCTCCCGCTCCTCCCGCTCTACGTGAAGGCGCACGGCGGCTCCGACGCGGTCGTCGGGGCGGTGATGGCGGCGTACTTCGCCGCAGCCTTCGTCTTCCAGTACGCGTCCGGGCGGATCTCCGACCGCTTCGGGCGGATCCCGGTGCTCATCGGCGGCCTGATCACCTACGCAGCCGGCAGCCTGCTCTTCCTCGTGCCCGGTCCCGCCGCACTGGACGTCGTGTTCCGCGCGCTGCAGGGGGCAGGCGCCGGCGGGGCGATGGTGGCGGCCCTCGCGATGCTGTCGCACGCCGTGCCGCTCTCGTTCCGTGGCCGCGCGACCGGGCGCATCTACGGCGCCGAGCTGGGGGGCCTGGCGGTCGGGCCCGTCATCGGGAGCGCGGCGGGCGTCGGCGCGATGCACTGGTTCTTCGTCGCCGCAGGAGCTGCGTCCGTCCTGGCGATCGGACCGGTCCTCGTCGCGAGGAGCGCGTCGAGGCAGACGTCGAGGCAGACGGTGTGGCAGGCGGACGGAGCCGCCGCGGGCGTCTCAGCGCCGATCGCGGCGGCGCTCGACGTCGGACCGGCGGCCGCGGGGGAGGGGACGACGGGCGCCGCCTCGTGGCGGCCGGGCGAAGGGCGGCAGGTCGGCACGGGCCTCCCCAAGGGCATCGCCGAGCGGGCGGTCTGGGGGGCGCTCCTCGCTTCCGCGACCGTCGGCGTCACCTCCGGCGTCTACGAGTCCTGCTGGACGCTCCTCATGACGCACCATGGCGCGGCCCCCTGGGAGGTGGGCGTGAGCTGGACGCTCTTCGCCCTCCCGTACGCCCTCATGTCACGTCCTGCGGGCTGGCTCGCGGACCATTTCGACCGGCGATGGATCGGGGTGTCCGCGCTCATCTGGACGGTCTTCTTCTGCGCCGCCTACCCGTTCGTCCCCGGGGTCCTTCCTCTCATGATGCTGGGGATCTGGGAGTCGGCCGGCTTCTCGCTCGCCTTGCCGGCCACGCAGTCGCTCCTCGGCGAGGGCACGGCGCCGGAGCGCCACGGTCACGCACAGGGCCTGTTCGCGGCCAGCCAGACGGGCACGACCGCGCTCGCCGCGGCCGCCGGCGGCGCGCTCTTCGGCGTCGCGCCGTGGGTGCCTTTCGACGTCGGCGCCGCCTGTTGCGCCGTGATCGTCGTCCTGGTGGCGGTGTCCTGGCGTCGGGTGCCCGGGCGCGTCCGGGCGGGGGTGCCCGCTCGGGTCTCCCCGGCCGACGTGTGAGCCGGGCCGGGCGCGCAGGGGCGCGGATCGGCTACGAAGGGGCCCATGGACCCCACGGACCTCACGGACGGCACGGACCCCACGGACGGCACGCACCCCACGGACCCCATGGACCCCACGGACGGCACGCGCTGGGCCGACGTGGACCGCTTCTTCTCCCACACGCTGCTTCCGCCCGACCCTGCGTTCGAAGAGACGTTGCGCGCGGCCGATGCCGCGGGACTGCCGCAGATCGGCGTCTCGCCGCTGCAGGGCATGCTCCTGCACCTCCTCGTGCGCGCCGTCGGCGCCCGGAGGGTGCTCGAGATCGGGTCCCTCGCCGGTTACAGCGCGATCTGGATGGCCAGGGCGGTTGCCGAGGGCGGCACCGTGACCACCCTGGAGCTCGATCCGCACCACGCGGAGATCGCGCGGCGCAACTTCGAGCGTGCGGGGGTGGACGGTGTCGTCGACCTGCGCCTCGGCCCCGCCCTCGACTCGCTCGCTGCGATCGAGGAGGAGGGCGGCGGTCCCTTCGACCTGGTCTTCGTCGACGCGGACAAGCCCGCCTACCCCGAGTACGTCCGCTGGGCTCTTCGGCTGGCAAGGCCCGGAACGCTCATCGTGGTCGACAACGTGGTGATCGGCGGCAGGATCCTCGAGCCAGCTCCAAAGGATGCCACCGTCATGGGGACCCGCGGGGCGCTGGAGCTCCTGGGGGCGGAAGAGCGGCTGCTGGTCACGGCCATCCAGACCGTGGGATCGAAAGGCTACGACGGGTTCGCGCTCGCGCTCGTGACCGGCTGATCCGTGAGCGCTCCGGGGCCGGTGCCGGGCTGCACGTGCAGGTGCGCCACACCGCGCAGCAGAGGTGCGCGACAGCCGTGCACGCGCAGGTGCGCCACGCCGCGCAGCAGAGGTGCGCGACAGCAGCCCGGTACGCCGCCCGCCGTGGAAGCAGCCGCGTAGCGTAGCTGGCGTGACGAGGTCCCCAACCGGCGAGCCCCCAGCCTCGGTCGAGGAGGTGCTGGCGCTCGTGCGGGCGAGCGGAGGGCGTGCCACCGCGTCCCGTCGGGTCCTCCTCGAGGTCCTGTTCTCCTCGAACGACCACCGCTCGGTGGAGGACCTGGCGGCCGCCGTCCAGGCGCGGGCGCCCGAGGTCCACCTTTCCACCGTCTACCGCAACCTCGAGGACCTCGAGCGGCTGGGCGTGATCGTCCACACCCACCTGGGCCACGGGCCGGCCACCTACCAGCTCGCACGCGACGCCCATTCGCACCTGGTATGCGAGCGTTGCGGGCGGCGGTTCGAGGCGCCCGAGGAGCTTTTCGTCGGGCTCGCCCGGGAGGCGTCCGAGCGGTACGGCTTCACGATCGACCCGCGGCACTTCGCCATCCTGGGTCGCTGCGCCGACTGCCCGCCTGATGTGCCCGGCGACGGCGCGTAGGCCAAGCTGTGCCGGGAACACGACGTCGAGCACCGGCACGATGGCGCCGGTGAGGAAGGCGAGGTGAGCACGCCGTGCGGACGCTGTACCTGACGCTGATCGGGTTGACCCTCGTGTTCGCCTGCGCGATGTGCTTCGCCACCCTTGCCGTCTACACGGACACCTGGTGGCCCGGTGTGGTCGCCGGGGGCGTCCTCCTCGTGTTCCTCGCGATCTCCGGCGCGGTGATCCCGAGGCGGCTGCGCGGGCTTTCCGGCGGCTATCGCCGGACCGCGCGCGCAGCCGTCGTCGCGGCGAGCTCGTGGTGGGGGCTGGAGTTCTTCGTCATGGCGCTGATCACGTGGATCCTCGGGAAGCACTCGGTGGGGCCGAACAACGCCTACCTCACGCTCGGGCTCCTCATCTTCCTCGGCTTCGTCGGCATGGGCATCCAGGGCGTGCTCGCCATGACGGCGCGGTTCGTCCACGTCCGCAACGAGTCGATCGTCGTCCCCGCCCGTCGTGCACGGCTCGAGCGCGAGCAGCGTCTCGGGCTCCATGCCCCCGAGGAGCACGGCTCGATCGGCGGCCGGACAGCGCCCGTGCCGCAGGCATGAGCACGGCTCGCGTCGGCCGACGAGCAGAGAGCTCGCCCGATCGCAGCTCCCCAGCTGACGCGGCCGCCGAGCGTCGTCCCGCGCGTCACGGTCGCTGACCGAAGAGGTGCCAGCCGGCCTCCGCCCACGCAGCGAAGGCGAGCACCCGTCCGAGCCACGAGCCGAGGAGGGCGTGCACCACCGAGCCGATCCCCGGCCACGACCGCACGCGCTGGGAGACGACGAGCCACGCCAGCCACGCCGCCGCGACGACGGTCCACACGACCGCACCGACCGTCATTCGCCGCCTCTCACGGTCGAGGAGGGCCGGCTCGGTCGCCGTCCGACGGGCCCGGTGGCGCCGCGCAGGGCAGTGCCGGGTCCTCGTGCCGGCAGCCGCCGTCCGAGCGCGAGGTAGAGCCCGAGCACGAGCCATGCCGCGAACAAGAGCGCGCGGCCCCAGTCGTGATCGGTGACGGCGCCGAAGAGCCGGCTCAGCGTCGGCAGGTAGTGCTTCTGCTCCACGAAACTGGTCATGTCCCAGCCGATCGTGGCCGCGATCAGGAGCGCCCACACGAGCGCGCCCCTCGCGGACGCAGTCCCGACGCGCCCCTCGCCGAACGTCGTGCGGATCGCTCGGGCCGCGTCGCCGACCCATGCCCGGCTTCGCCTGCGCTGCCTGCCCCGGCCGGCGAGCAGCGCCAGGAGGAGCACCACCCCGATCGTGGCGAGGATGCTTGCGTGCGACGCCCCGGAGTACCGCCCCTGCACCCCCTCCCAAGCGACGAACGCGAGGACGAAGAGGTCCCCGACGAGCCGCGGCAGCGGCCAGACCCACCGAAGGACCAGCAGGCGTCCTCGTCCGCGCAGGCGCATCAGGCGGCAACCTTCACCAGCTGGCAGCCGACGCCGGGCTGCGTGCGCGCCATGTCTCCCGCGGGGCCGGGCTTGCGACGGATCCGATCGGCGTCGACGCGCACGTTGCGGGCCTCCGAGCCGTAGGAGGAGCCCCAGACGACGCGCACGTTGCGGGCCTCCGAGCCGTAGGAGGAGCCCCAGACGACGCGCACGTTGCGGGCCTCCGAGCCGTAGGAGGAGCCCCAGACGACGCGCAGCAGCATCTGACAAGTGCGCACCGGCACCATCACCCCGCCCAGCGCACCGATCCCGGCGAAGGCCACGAGCGTGCCGAGCACCCACCGCTTCACCGCGTCCAACAGCCTGCCTCCCCGAGACTGGAGTGTACGAGGCCCGGCGGCGGCGGCCGCGATGGACCATGGGTCGCAGGCTCGCATGCCGGGGGTGCAGTCCCTGCCCCAGGCGGGGCGAGCTCGGTCAGTGCGCGTCGGCGAGCGGCTCCTCTGTGTCCCGCCCGCCTACGAGCTCGTAATCGGGGTTCAGGATGGCGAGCCTGCGTCCCCACGCGCCAACCATCCCCTCTGCCACGAGCCGCGACCCCGGCTCGACGCCGGGAATCCTGGGACGGCCCTGGAAGACGAGGAGGATCGCCCCCGACCGGTCTGCGAGGGTGCACTCGAGGGTGGACGTTCCTCCGCTCGGCTGCACTCGCACGGACTTGATCCGGCCGGCGACCTGGACACGTTGACGCCACTCGACCTCGCCGATCGGGAGGGCGGAGACGGCACGCCGGGCGAGGGCCTTGTCGGCATCCGTCCCTTCATCGGCGTCGTCTGACGCTCGACGTTCGTGAGCGCTGGGCGCCTTCCACCTGCCGGCAGTGTGACCCGAGGATGCCCGTTCCTCGACGTCGTGCGCTCCCCGCCCTCTCGAGGCGGTCGCTCCGTCCGGCACGCCGTCTCCTCCCGCGCCCGATTCGGCTCCGGGGGCGACCGGAGCCCCGGGCCGAGCGGGCGAGAGCAGCTCCCCGCGCCTGCGCTTGCGCGGCAGATTGAACGGCACGATGGTCGCCGCGACGTGGGGGACCTGGCTCACGACCGCCGCGATCTTGTCGGCGGTCCGGTCGTGGAGGAGCCGCTGCCACGCGTTGTTGAAGCCTCGGCGCGGCAGCAGGAGCGTGCACTGGGTCTCACCGTCCGCGACGACGTCGGCCACGAGCTCGAGGGCGGCGCGAGGCAACCGGCGGTCGGTCACCTCGACGATGTCGAGCGGCAGGCGCGACAGGCCGAGGCGGCCCCAGTCCTCCACGAGGGCATGCGTCGCTCGGTTGTCGATGTCGAAGTGCACCGCGCGCAGCTCGTCGGGGGAGAGCGCGCGGGCGTACTGGACAGCCCTTGCGGCGGCCATGTCCAGCTGATCGATGAGCGCGATGACGACGTGGCGCCGCAGGACCGGCGCCTCGGCGCCCTTGGCCGCTCCGGCTTGAAGCTGTCGCTCTTCTTCGACGTATTGACGGTTCATGTGGATCAACCCCCAGTAGAGCAGCGGCCCGACGAGTACGACGACCCAGGCTCCTTCGAGGAATTTGGCGAACACGAAGATGAGGACCACGGCAGCGGTCAACACGGCGGCGAAGCCGTTGACGGCGACCTTGCGCCGCCAACGCGGGCCCCTGTGGGAGAGATGGTGCTTCACCATGCCCGAACCGGCCATGCAGAAGCCGGTGAAGACCCCGATCGCGTACAGCGAGACGAGCGAGTCGACGCTGGCACGGAAGGCGATGATGAGGATGAGCGCGACGACGGTGAGCAGGATGATGCCGTTCGAGAACGAAAGGCGGTGGCCGCGCCGCGTGAGCTGGCGAGGGAGGAACGAGTCGCCGGCGACGAAGCTCGCGAGGAATGGGAACCCGTTGAAGCTGGTGTTGCCCCCCGTGTAGAGGATCAGAAGGGTGGCGATCTGCACCACGTAGAACAGGGCCCCGTGACCGACGACGGCCTCGACCACCTGGGAGAGCACGGTCGGGGAGCCCGTGGCGTAGGGCACCGCGTGGGTGAAGCGGGCGAGCATGGTGACGCCCAGCACCAAGAACGCGAGGACCGAGCTCATCGCGACGAGCGTCACTCTCGCGTTGCGGGACTCCGGCCTTCTGAAGGCGCTCACGCCGTTCGAGATCGCCTCGAGGCCCGTCAGCGACGAGCCCCCGTTCGCGAAGGAGCGGAGGAGCGAGATGAAGGCGAGCCCCATCAAAAGCCCGCTGCCGCGCGTGCCGAAGTGCCCGCCGTAGATCAGGTGCGCGGGCGGGAGGTGCCGCGCGTGGAGCTCGCCGAGCGCGGCCTTCGCGTAACCGGCGAAGATGATGCCCCCGAGGCTGAGGACGAAGAAGTACGTGGGGAAAGCGAAGTACTTCCCGGCCTCCCTGATCCCGCGAAGGTTCCCGTACAGCAGGAGGAGGACGACGCCGAGAGTGATGGGGACGGTCCAGGGGACCAGAGAGGGCAGGGCGCTCGTCAGCGCTGCGGTGCCTGCAGAGGTCTGCACCGCGACGGTCACGGTGTAGTCGATGAGCAGCGCGACGGCGGCGACCTGGGCGATCTTGGGGCCGAAATTGTCTCGGGCGACGACGTAGGACCCGCCAGCCTTCGTGTAGAGCTGGATGACCTCCAGGTACGAGAGCGTGACGAAGAAGAGGACGCCCAGGATCGCGAGCGTGATCGGCACGACGAGGGTGAACGCGGCGAGCCCCACGTACGGCACCAGCTGGGTGAGCATCTCCTCGGTGCCGTACGCGGAGGACGAGATGCAGTCGGGCGCCAGCACCCCGAGGGCGACCGTGCGCCCCAGCCGCTCGTGGCGGAGCTGCTCAGAGACGAACGGCCTCCCCAAGAGCGCGTTCTTCAACCGGTAGCTGGAGGACTCGGGGAACGCGGCCGCTGCGTCGACGGGCACCGTGAGGGGCTTGGCGACCGAGAGCGGCGGCGTCGGGGCGCCGGGCTGCTCGCTGCGGGCGCTCTGCTGCGCCGGTCGGGTGTGAGGCTCCGGCCCCGAACAAGCTGTCCCGGGCGCGCGCTGCAGTCCGGCCGGGTCGCGGTCATGCTCGACTCGGTTGCCGCCGGGCTCGTTCACCGGCAAAGCGTAGAACGGCGCCGTCGGGCGCCCGGAACGGCGCCGCCAAAGCCCTTCAGCCGGAGCCGGCGATCCGGCGCCTGGCGCCTGGCGTCTGTCAGCCGGTGGACCGGTGGCGTCTGTCAGCCGGTGGACCGGTGGCGTCTGTCAGCCGGTGGACCGGTGGCGTCTGTCAGCCGGTGGACCGGTGGCGTCTGTC
>JAKATH010000028.1:0-18138 GCA_021828055.1 Actinomycetes bacterium | reverse complement strand
TGGCGTCTGTCAGCCGGTGGACCGGTGGCGTCTGTCAGCCGGTGGACCGGTGGCGTCTGTCAGCCGGTGGACCGGTGGCGTCTGTCAGCCGGTGGACCGGTGGCGTCTGTCCCCCGGTATGCCGGTATGCCGGTGGACCGGTGGACCGGTGGGCCGGTGGGCCGGGGGCCGAGGTCCCGGGCGAGCTTTACACGCGGCGCCGGGCCGTGTAGCACTTTGCGGATGCACGTCGTCGTGGTCGGCTGCGGCCGGGTCGGCTCTGGTCTCGGGACGTCGCTCACCCGCGAAGGACACAGCGTCGCGGTCATCGACCGCAACCCGCGGGCGTTCCGCCGGTTGCCCGACGACTGGCAGGGCGAGCGGGTCAATGGGTCCGGTTTCGACCGTGACGATCTCGAGCGGGCGGGAGCGACGCGAGCCGATGCGCTCGCGGCGGTGACGAGCGGCGACAACACGAACATCCTGACCGTCAGGATCGCGCGGGAGACCTATGGCATCGAGCGGGTGGTCGCGCGCATCTACGACCCCAGGCGCGCGGAGATCTACCAGCGTCTCGGCATCCCGACCGTCGCCACGGTGACCTGGACGATCGACCAGGTGCGCCGGCGGCTGCTCCCCGCGACGTCCACCCTCGAGTGGTCCGACGCGAGCGGCAAGCTCCTGCTGGTCGAACGTTCGATGCCGGACGGCTGGGCCGGACGCCGGCTCGACGAGCTCGCCGTGCCCGGGCGCGTCTCGGTCGTCGCCGTCACTCGGGCGGGGAGCCCGCGCCTCGGCGCGCAGGACCTTGTCGGACAGGAGGGGGACGTGCTGCACCTGGCGGTGGTGGGGGATGCCCTGGACGAGCTGGAGCAACGGCTCGCCCACCTGCCCGCGCCCGCCGGCAAGGGCGCGGCGCGATGAGGGCGCCGGCATGAAAGTGGCGATCGCGGGTGCGGGGAGCGTCGGCTCGGCCATCGCCCGGGACCTCGCGAGCAAGGGGCACCACGTGCTGGTGCTCGAGCTCGACCCGGATCTCGTGGACCGGCGCCGCCTCGAGCTCCCGGAGGTCCAGTGGATCGCTGCTGACGCGTGCGAGGTCAGCTCCCTCGACGCCGCCGGGCTCGAGTCCGTCGACGTGGTCGTCGCCGCGACCGGCGACGACGAGGACAACCTCGTCACCTCGCTCCTCTCGAAGCAGGAGTTCGCGGTGCCGAGGGTCGTCGCACGCGTCAACAACGCGAAGAACCTGTGGCTCTTCAACGAGGGCTGGGGCGTCGACGTCTCCGTCTCCACGCCCCATCTCCTCACCGCCCTCGTGGAAGAGGCCGTGTCAGTGGGAGCGCTCGTGCGTCTCCTGCAGTTCGAAGGCGGCAGCGCGCACCTCGTCGAGGTGACCCTCGCGGACGACTCGCCAGCCGAAGGGAAAGCCATCGCCGATCTGGCCTTCCCACGGGACGCGACGGTCGTCGCGCTGGTGCGGCGCGACCGCCTCGTCGTGCCGCGCGGCGACACCGTGCTCCAGTCCGGCGACGAGGTGCTCGTGCTCGTGACCGCCGAGGTCGAACGGACAGTGCACGCGCTGTTGATCGGCGGCGAGGGTGAGCTCGGACGCTGACCGGGACGGAGACCGAGAGGCGCACGCCCGGGGCGGAGACCGAGGGGAAGACGGAGAGGAGCCCACCTGATGGCGACGGAGACCACGACCGGGGACGAGGGGGTCGACGGGGCCGCCGACCAGGTGGTCGACGAGCTCGTGGACGCGCTCGTCGCGGACCACCCGCCCGCGTCGACGCCGCCCGAGATCTTCCTCGGCGCCCAGTTCGACCGGGGGCTCGCCTGGGTGCACTACCCGAAGGGCCGGGGAGGCCTCGGGCTGTCCCCCTCCCTCCACCAGCGGGTCCTCGCACGTGTGCGAGCGGCGGGCGGGCCCTCGGTGGCGCTCCGCAACACCATCGGGTACGGCATGGTGGCCCCCACCCTTCTGACGCACGGCACCGATGCGCAGCTCGACCGCTACCTGCGCCCGCTGTTCACGGGCGAGGAGATCTGGTGCCAGCTCTTCAGCGAGCCCGGCGCAGGCTCCGACGTCGCGAGCCTCGCGACGAGGGCGGAGCGCGACGGCGAGGAATGGGCGCTCAACGGCCAGAAGGTCTGGACCACCCTCGCGCACATCGCCCGCTTCGGGCTGCTGCTCGCACGGACGGACCCCGACGTTCCCAAGCACGCGGGCATGACCTGCTTCCTCGTGGACATGCACGCGAGCGGGGTCGAGGTGCGCCCCCTCTACCAGATCACCGGTGAGGCAGAGTTCAACGAAGTCTTCTTCACCGACGCGCGCGTGCCCGATGCCGCACGCCTCGGCGGGGTGGGCGACGGGTGGCGCGTCGCGCTGACGACGCTCATGAACGAGCGCGTGGCCATCGGCGGGAACGTGGCGGAGCGCGGCAGCGGGCCCATCTCCGAGGCGCTGCGACTCTGGCGTGCACGCTGGAAGGGCGATCCCTCCCCGCAAGCCCTCGTCCTGCGTGACCGGCTCGTCCAGCGCTGGGTGGCCCACGAGGTCGCCCGGCTCACGAACCTGCGCGCGCTGCACAACCGTCGTGCAGGAACGCCAGGGCCGGAGGGATCGGTCGCCAAGCTCGCGTACGCAGAGGACAACAAGCGCACCGCGGAGCTGTGCGTGGACCTCATGGGTGCAGACGGGATGCTCTACGGCTCCGACTTCCCGCGCGTGAGGCCCTCTGAGCTCACGGTCTCCACGCACGACGTCGGGCGGCTCTTCCTTCGGACCCGCGCGATCTCCATCGAAGGCGGCACCTCGGAGGTCATGCGCAACATCCTGGGCGAGCGGGTCCTCGGTCTCGCCGGCGAACCTCGTGTCGACCGCGACATTCCGTGGAAGGACGTCCCTCGGAGCTGAGCACGTTGCTCGAGCCGCGCGCCGTCAGGACGTGACGAGGTCCAGGCCGAGGTCGAGCGCAGGCGCGGAGTGCGTCAGCGCGCCCACGGAGAGCAGGTCGGCGCCGGCGGCAGCGAAGGCAGGCGCGGTCGCCTCGTCGAGGCCTCCCGAGACCTCGACCAGGACTCCGTGACCCGCGGCGCGAAGCGCCCGTACGGTGCCCGCCACCTCGTCGGGCGTCATGTTGTCGAGCATCACGACGTGCGCTCCGGCGGACGCGGCCTCCATCGCCTGCCCGGGCCGGTCGCACTCCACCTCGACCATCCGCATCGGGAACCGCGCGAGCGCTCGCGCGACGGCGTCCTCGATGGGGACGCCGCCGAGATGGTTGTCCTTCAGCAAGACGCCGTCGGAAAGCGAGCCGCGGTGGTTCCGGCCGCCGCCCGCGCGCACGGCCGCCTTCTGCAGCGCCCGGAGCCCGGGCAACGTCTTGCGGGTGTCCACGACCCTCGTGGACGGGTTGGCCGCCGCGACGGTCTCCACGACGCGACGCGTCGCGGTCGCCACGCCGGAGAGGTGGCAGAGGAAGTTGAGCGCGGTCCGCTCGGCGGTGAGGATCGAGCGGAGGGGCCCGCGCACCTCGGCGACGACGGTGCCAGGGGCGACGTCCGTGCCGTCGGCCGCACGCCAGACGACGTCGACCGACGGGTCGACCTGGTTGAAGGACTCGAGCGCGCAGAGGCGTCCCGCCACGACGCCTGCTGCGCGGGCGACGACCGCCATCTCCGTCGTGCACGACTCCTCCACGAGGGACGCCGAGAGATCGCCGAGCGGAAGCCAGTCCTCCGCGAGCGCCAGGGTGACCGCCTGGCGCACCGCTGGCAGCGGCGGATCGACCGAGGGCCCTGCCATGGATCAAGACCTGGGCCCGGCGGCCGCCGCCGCTTCGAGAAGCCGGGCCGTCGCGACCGTGACGGCCTCGGCCATCGGGAGGTGGAGGAACTCGTTGGGCCCGTGCGCGTTGCTCCCGGGGCCGAGCACTCCAGTCGCGACCAGCGGCACCCCGGGGTACCGCGCGCCCAGCATGGCGAGGAACGGGATGGTGCCCCCCTCGCCGAGGGTGCCGGGCGCCGAGCGGAACAGCTCCTCGGACGCACGGGTGAAGGCGGCGTCGGCCCAGCCTTCGAGCGGCGGCGCGACCCACCCTGTCGCGGGCGCGTCGAAGTGGACGTGGATGCGGGCCTTCGAGGGGGGGTCGGCGAGGAGGGCGGACTCGACTGCCTCCATCGCCCTGGCCGCGTCCACCGTCGGAGGGAGGCGGAGCGAGATCTTGGCGGTCGTGAACGGGCGAAGGACGTTGCCGCCGTCGCGCACGGTCGGGACCCCGTCGATGCCCGTGACGGCGAGGGCCGGCGCCCACGCGCGCCGGGCGAGCCGGTCACGGTCGGACGTGCCGTCGAGCTCGAGGCCGGGGACGACCGGGAACACGTCCGTCGCGTGCCAGTCCGGTGCCGCCGCGCCGTTCGGGGCTCGGGGCGTCTCGGCACGGAGAGCCGCCAAACGCACCTCTCCCGTGCGGGGGTCCTCCAGCCGGTCGAGGAGGACGCGGAGCAGCCGGAAGGATGTCGGGACGATGCCGCCCGCGCTCCCGCTGTGCACTCCCTCGGTGAGCACCTCGACGGAGACGGTCGCGACGAGGTTGCCTCGCAGTGAGGACGTGAGCCAGAGCCGGTCGTAGGTGAGGCACCCCGAGTCGAGGCACACCACGAGGTCGGGGTCGCCGAGCCGGTCGCCCACGTCGGCGAGGTGCGCGGGAAGGTCGGGGCTCCCGCTCTCCTCGCTGGCCTCTATGAGGACGACGACTCGTGGCCGGGGGACCTCGACGTCGTCGAGCAGCTCGACCGCGGTCAGCGCAGCGAACAGCGCGTAGCCGTCGTCGGCCGCGCCCCTGGCGTAGAGGCGGTCCCCCTCCAGCACCGGGGTGAACGGGCCGAGCCCCTCGCGCCACACGCCGAGGGGAGGCTGCTTGTCGAGGTGGCCGTAGACGAGCACGGTGCCGGCTGCGCCCCGGGTGGCCGGCACGTCGACGAGGAGGAGGGGCGTCCGCCCCGGGCTGTCCACGACGTCGGCGGTGAGCTCGTCGACGGCCCGTCTGCTCGCCCATTCCTGGAGCACCGACGCTGCTTCGGCGAGGTGGCCCGCCGCCTCCCAGCCCTCGTCGAAGCTGGGGGACAGGCACGGGATCGTGGCGTAGCGAACCAGGGTCGGGAGCACCGATTCGTGCCAGCGGCGGTGCGCCTCTGCACGCAGCGGGCCGTGGTGTCCTGCGGCTGTGCGAGGGGTCGGGGCGCTCGGCACCGTCATGACGCTACCGCCGCCCCCCGGCCGCCGCGGCTGGCCCCCGGGTACCCGTCCCCTGGCGCACGCCCGGGGAGGGAGCCGACCCCAAGTGTGCGCCGGCGCGGGCGCGATGCCCTGGCGCACGCCCGGGGAGGGAAGGACCGGTCATACCGCCTGGCTCACCGTCGACATGTTCCAGCCCGGCACGCGCAGCGCCGGCATCGCCGTGCGGTTCATCCACGAGCCGCCCTCACGCGCGTACGAGCGTGCGGTCGACGTCGCGTGCGTCGAGCGCGCGAGCACGTCGAGCGGGCTCTCGTTGAAACGGAAGTTGTTCGTCGCGGCGACGACTTCGCCGTCTTCGACGACGTACACGCCGTCGCGCGTGAGCCCGGTGAGGAGGAGCGTCTTCGGGTCGACCTCCCGGATGTACCACAGGCACGTGAGCAGGAGCCCGCGCTCGGTCGCGGCGATCAGGTCCTCGAGGGTGCCCGCGGCGCCCGGCAGCGCGAGCGAGAGGTTGCCGACCGGTGGAGCGGCGGTCGTCTGCGATCGCTCCGCTCCGGCGCGGTGGTACCGGAGCCGCTCGAGCCGGCCCGACCGCAGCCAGTCGGTCCGTCGAAGCGGGAGGCCGTTGTCGAACACCGAGAGGTCGGCGTTCGAGACGCTGGCGGCGAGGAAGGGCGCGCACTCGAGCCCCCGCTCCGCCGGGTCGCTCCACAGGTCGAACCCGAGCGGCGTCAGCGACTCGCCGAGCCTCGTCCCACCGCCGGCTTTCGAGAAGACCGTCCGTCCCTCCTCGGACTCGCGGCCGCTCGCGGCCTCGACGAGGAAGATCATGAGGTCGGCCACCGCGCTCGGAGGCAGGAGGACCTCGTGGCGGCCGGGCGCGACGTCGACGTGCCGGGCGGACCATCCAAGCCTGCGGCACACCTGCTCCTCGAGGGACTCGAGCTCGACGTCGAGGAAGTCGGCGCTGCCGACGCCGGCCCACGCCGAGGCGCCGCCCCTGCGCCCGACGAGCTGCAGGGCGCCGGCCGGCTGGACATGGCGGCGGCGTAGACCGGTCGAGGACGCGAGGTAGGTGGTCGTCACGCTGTGCTCGGCGAAGCCCGAGAGGACGGTCCGAGCGTCCCGGGCGCGAGAGAACGCCGCGGCGAGGCTGCGCACGACGGACGACAGACGGTCCAACCCCGTGACGGCGGCCGCCGCGTCGAAGCCCGCGTCTGCGTCGCCCACCACGAGCGGCGCGGCGTCGTCGGCCGTGCCGGCGGCCGCGTCCGCTTCGGCCACCAGCTCGTCGACGTCCACCTCTCCGCTGCGGCGCGCGACGCCCGCACGGCCCGGTCGTCCCGGGACGCCGGCGGGCTCGGCCAGAATTGCGGTCACGCGGCGGTCCGCGCGTACGCCGTCGGTGGTGATGGTGTTGTTGGCGAAGCGGACGTCCACTTCGTGCGTCTCCTCGACGATGGCGACGCACGGCCGGCGAGCCGAACGAAGCACGCGCTCGGCCACCTGAGAGGGGTGCGAGCGGCGGTCCGGGCTCACCGTCCCACTTCCTCCCGGGTGTTCAGCACGCGCACGCCACGTACGAGCACCGAGGGGCAGCCGTGGCTCACCGCGGCCACCTGCTCCGGCTGGCCCTTCCCGCAGTTGAACGCGCCGGCGAGGAGATAGGTCCCGCGGCCGCCCACGGCTTCCATCCCCCTCCAGAAGTCCGTCGTGGTCGCCTGGTACGCGACGTCACGGAGCTGCCCCCCGAGCCTCCCGTCCCTGATCGCGTAGAACCGCTGGCCCGTGAACTGGAAGTTGTAGCGCTGCATGTCGATGGACCAGCTCTTGTCCCCCACGACGTAGATCCCACGGTCGACGCCGGCGACGAGCTCTTCGGTCGACGGGCCTTGCCCGGGGGCCGGTTGGAGAGAGACGTTCGCCATGCGCTGGATGGGCACGTGGAGCGGCGAGTCGGCGAACGCACAGCCGTTGGAGCGGCCGAAGCCCTGCGACGCGGCGATCGCGCGGTCGAGCTGGTAGCCGGAGAGGACGCCGTCACGGACGATGTCGAAGGACTGCGCGGCCACGCCCTCGTCGTCGACGGCGACCGTCGCCAGACCGTGCTCGGTGGTGCGGTCGCCGACCACGTGCATGACGGGCGACCCGTACTGCAGCACGCCGAGGCCGTCGGGGGTCGCGAACGACGTCCCTGCGAACGCCGCCTCGTACCCCGTCGCCCTGTCGAGCTCGGTCGCGTGGCCGATCGACTCGTGGATCGTGAGCCACAGGTTGGTGGGGTCGATGACGAGGTCGTACGTGCCTCCCGCGACCGACGGGGCACGGAGCTTCTCGGCGAGGTGGTCGGGCAGCTGCGCGAGCTCGGCGTCGAAGTCCCATCCGTCGTCCTCGAGGTACTCCCACCCCATGCCCACCGGGGGCGCGAGCGTGCGCATCTCCTCGAAGTCGCCGGCGTCGGAGACCGAGAGGGCCTCCAGTTGCGGATGGATCCGTACCCGGCGTTGGCGGGCCACGGTCCCCGAAAGATCGGCGAGGTACTTGTCCTCGCGGACGGCCATCACGTACGCGGTGACGTGGTCGATCCGCGGTGCCGCCATGAGCCTCCGGCTCCAGTCGCGCAGCAGCTCCACCTTGTCGGGAAGCGGGACGTCGACCGGGTCACGTCGGAACGGCGACGACCACTCCACATGGCCGTGCTGCGGCTCGTCTGCGAGGACGACGTGCTGGCTGCGTGCGGGCGCGGTCACCCGCGCCGCGTCGGCGGCCTGGCCGACCAGCTGCGCCGCGGTCGGCGCGTCGACGAAGACGCTCCCTGCGAAGCCGAAAGAGCCGGAGCGCACCAGGTGCACCCCGGCTCCCAGCTCGGTGTCGTCGACTGCCGTCTCGAGCCTCCCGTCGCGCAAGGCGACGATCTGCGTCCGCACCCGCTCGACCCTCACGGTGGCATGCGACGCCCCCACCTGGCTCGCGGCGTCGAGTGCCGCGTCGGTGACCGCGAGGAGCAGGTCGTCGTCGACCGGGCCGTCCACCTGGCGGAATCTACCGGCGCGAGCTCGGGCGGCGCGGAGCGGACGTCGCGGGGTGGAGCCACTCCGGCGCCAGCGATCGGTCGTGCACGACGGAATGGAGAAGGTCGATCACGACCCGGCTCGGCGCCGACGGCGCGCCCCGGAGGCGCAGCGCCACGCCGACCCTTCTGGGGGGGAAGCCGGCGATGGGGAGCATGTGGTAGTCCGCGCGCAGGTGTGCGGGGACCGCGGTGGCCGGAAGGATGGACGGGCCGTAGCCGTCGAAGGTCAACGAGGCGATCATGCGCAGGCCGTCGAGCTCCATGGACGGGCGAAGGCTCACCCCGGCAGCGCGCGCCGCGACGTCCATCTCCTCGCGCAGCGCGGTGCCCGGTGCGGGCAGCAGGAGCTCGAGGTCTGCGAGGTCGGCGAGCGGGAGCGGTCCGGTGGTGCGCGCGAGCGGGTGGTCGGCGCGGACGACGAGCACCAGGTCCTCCTCGAAGAGCGGCGAGGTGGTGAGCTCGTCGTTCTGCACCGGCAGGGTGACCGCGGCGACGTCGAGCTGGCCGGAGGCGAGCTGTGCCTCGAGGGTCGTGTTGGTGCCGTCGGTGACGGTCAAGCGGATCTGGGGATGGCGCGCCCGCACCGCCGAGAACAGCCGCGGCACGAGCCAACGCCCTGCGGTGCCGATCAACCCCAGCCGGACCATTCCCCTCACCTCGTGGCGCATTGCCACGACGTCGGCCACCATCGCGTCCAGCTCGCCGATCATCCGGCGGGCGCGGGAGACCACCACCTCCCCTTCCTCGGTGAGGCGTCCCGACGTGCGGTCGACGAGGACGACCTCGAGCTCGCGCTCCAACCGAGCGATGTGCGCCGAGACGTTGGACTGGACCGTGCCGAGCGCGGCTGCGGCGGCTGAGAAGCTTCCGGTCTCCGCGATGCCGACGAGGGCTTGGAGGTGTCGCAGATCCACGTTCCTTCCTCTCCGTTCCTCTCCGTGCCGTCCGCCCGTCTGAGCCGCCCGTCTGTGCCGTCCGTCCGTCCGTGCCGTCTGTGCCGTCGCCGGCGTCTGTGCCGTCGCCGACGTCCGTGCCGTCCGCCCGTCCGTGCCGTCTGTGCCGTCGCCGGCGTCTGTGCCGTCGCCGACGTCCGTGCCGTCCGCCCGTCCGCCCGTTTCCATCTGGAAGGGCGGCCAGGTCATGGGTCGTGAGCTTGTGCGATCGATACTATCTCAAAACACGATAGTAAACAGTTCGTAAAGCTGGTTGACAGATCAGTTCGCATCCTCCACAATGGACACAGACCTCGAGGAAGCCGGATTCCCCCCCTCCGTTCCTGACTGGTCAGTCGAAGGGACCGCCACCCCCCCGGCGGTCCCTTCGTCGCGTCCGGGGATCCGCCGCCCTCTCCGGACCCGCCCCCCGGGAAGCCCGCCCCCCTGGGAGCCTGGGCGGCGGGCCCGCCCCCCGGGAAGCCTGCCCCCCGGCAAGCCTGCCCCCCGGCAAGCCTGCCCCCCTGGGAGCCTGCCCCCCTGGGAGCCTGGGCGGCGGACCTCGCGGCTGACGCGCCGCGCCGGGCATCTCGATCGATGTCCCGGGTGCCCCGCCGGTCGGTAACCTCCCGGCGTGGCCGGGAGCACGACCAACCGCGCTGTCTTCGTCGACCTGGACCGGACGTTGCTCCGCCGGGCGAGCGGCCCGGTGCTCCACAGGGCGCTCGAGGCGGCTGGCGTCGCGCTCCCGCTTCCCGGCTACGCCCTGCTCTACGTCGCGTACGACCGGTTCGGCGAGAACCTGCCGGTCATGGCGCTCGCGCGCGCCGCCGCCGCCGCCGTCTGGGGGTCGGCAAGAGAGGATGTCCAGAAGGCTGGGCGGGAGGCCGTGCCCGGGCTGGTCGACCTCGTCGCCCCGTACGCACCTGGGGTTCTCGCCGATTACCGGCGCGCCGGTTACCGCCTCGTCCTCACGACCACGACGCCGGTCGACATGATCTCACCGTTCGCAGAGTCGCTCGGCTTCGACGACGTGGTCGCCACCCGCTGCGAAGTCCGCGACGGCCGCTACACGGGACGGCTCTCCGGCCCGTTCGTCTGGGGGAGGGGCAAGTTGACGGCCGTCGGCCGGTGGGCCTCTGCCGCGGGCGTGGACCTCGACGCGAGCCACGCGTGCTCCGACAGCGTCTTCGACCTCCCGTTGCTCTCCGGCGTGGGCCATCCCCACGCCGTGAACCCGGACCCGAGGCTTGCTGCCGTCGCAGCCATGCGTCGCTGGCCCGTCGAGCACTGGGACCGCCCGCCGGGGGTGCCCTCGTTGCTCGGCTTCGAGCCGTACCACCTGCTGCGCCCATGGGTCCGGCCCGAGCTGTTCCCCTACGCGCGGTTCGACGTCCGGGGCGTCGAGCACGTGCCGCGGCGCGGCCCCGTCCTCGTCGCAGCGAACCACCGCAGCTACTTCGACGTGGTGGCGCTCGGGCTGGTCGCGGCGCGCCTGGGTCGTCCCGTCCGGTTCCTCGCCATGAAGGAGCTTCTCGAGGCGCCTGTCATCGGGCGGGTGGCGCGGGCGATCGGCGGCATCGGCGTCGATCGCGCCGACGAAGCGGGGTCTCGCCAGGCCTTCCTCCTTGCGGAGAAGTCGTTGCGCGCAGGGGAGGTGGTGATCGTGCTGCCTCAGGGCACCATCCCACGCGGCAGCGACTTCTTCGACCCGGTGCTCCGCGGGAAGACGGGGGTGGCGCGCCTCGCGGCGTCGACGGGGGCTCCGGTCGTCCCGGTGGGCGTGTGGGGCACCGAGAGGGTGTGGCCGCGCCGGTCGCGCATGCCCGACGTCGCGGCGGTGCTGCACCCGCCGACCGTCCGGGTCCGCGTCGGCGCCCCGATCGTGCTCGGGCTCGACGACCCGAAGGCCGACACCGCCGTGGTCATGGCGGCGATCTCGGCGCTTCTCCCGCCCGAGGGCACGGTCCGCCGCCAGCCGAGCGCGGAGGAGCTCGCCCGCACGTACCCTCCGGGCCGCGACGCCCCGTGAGCGCCGGGACGCTGCCGGTGCGGACGCGTGTCGCCGTCGCGGCCACGCGCGCGGTGAACGCGCTCTCACGGCACGCCGGCGCGGGCAGCGGCACGGTCGCCGGCGGCAACGTCGGCCTCGCGCTCGACCCGCTCCTCCTCGAGCGCCTCGCGGCCGGACGACCGATGGCGCTCGTGAGCGGCACGAACGGGAAGACGACGACCACCCGGCTGCTCGCAGTGGCGATCGAAGGGGCGCTCGGACGCGCCGCCACCAACGCGACGGGCTCGAACATGCCGGCCGGGCACGTGACCGCGCTCGCCGCCACGCCGCAAGGCGCGCCGGCGGTCCTGGAGGTCGACGAAGGGTACCTGCCGCGCCTGGTGGCGTCGCTCGGCCCCCGGGTGGTCGTCCTGCTCAATCTCTCCCGGGACCAGCTCGACCGCACGAGCGAGGTCCGCATGGTGGCGAACAAGTGGCGACGTGCGCTGTCTGTGTCGCCGGCCACGGCGACGGTCGTGAACGCCGACGACCCGCTCGTCGCCTGGGCGGCCTCGGGTGCGGCCAGCCCGGTCTGGGTGGGTGCGGGGCTGTCGTGGCGAGAGGACGCGGTGGGGTGTCCCTCGTGCGAGGGCCGCATCACCTTTGCGGCAGGCGAGGACGGTGGTTGGGCGTGCGCGTGCGGTTTCTCCCGACCCCGTCTCGGTGTCCGGATCGAAGGAGACGACGTGGTGCTCGCCGACGGGCGGCGCCTTCGGGTCGCGCTGGCGCTCCCCGGAAGGTTCAACCGCGCCAACGCGGTGATGGCCGCGGCGGCGGCGGTCGTGATGGGTGCCGGGTGGGAGGACGCGATCCGCCGCATCGGCGAGGTCGACGAGGTCGCGGGCCGGTTCGCGGTGGTGGGCGTCGCCGGATGCGCGGCGCGCGTCATGCTGGCCAAGAACCCTGCGGGCTGGCGCGAGCTGCTCGACCTCGTCTGCCCGGGGGAGCGCCCCGTCGTGGTCGGGATCAACGCGCGCGTCGCCGACGGCCGGGATCCGTCGTGGCTCTGGGACGTGCCGTTCGAGCGGCTGCGGGGCCGGACGGTCGTCGCGACCGGCGAGCGGCGTCGCGACCTCGCGGTGCGGCTCCACTACGCCGGGGTTCCCCACCGGACCGTGCGCGACGAGGTGGCGGCGGTACGCGCCGCGTGGATGGCCGGACGCGGCACGACGGCGGCGGGCGCACGAGCGAGGTGCGCGCGATCACCGCACCTCGCGGCGTCCGTCGAGGGCGAGGTCGACTTCATCGGCAACTACACCGCGTTCACCGACCTGATGGCACGAGCGACGAGGACGGGCACGTGAGCCTCGAGATCGTGGTCGTCCACCCCGACCTCCTCGGCACCTACGGCGACGGGGGCAACGGTGTCGTGCTCGCGCAGCGGGCGCGCTGGCGTGGCATCGGCGCGGAGCTCGTGGATGCGACGTCGGGCGAGCCGCTCCCGACCGGTGACCTCTACTGCCTCGGAGGCGGCGAGGACGCCGCGCAGACGGCGTCAGCCGAGCGGCTCCGCGACGAGGGGGCTCTCGAGCGAGCCGTGGGGCGGGGGGCGGTGGTCCTTGCGGTGTGCGCGGGCTATCAGATCCTCGGCAGGAGCTTCACCGGTGCCGACGGCAGGGCCCGTTCCGGTGTGGGGCTCCTGGACGTGCGCACGGTCAAGGGCGCCGGGCGCCGGGCCGTGGGGGAGCTTCTCGCCGAGCCGGCAGACGACCGGCTGCCCCTGCTCACCGGGTTCGAGAACCACGGCGGGCTCACGATCCGGGGCCCCGATGCCGCGCCGCTCGCCCAGGTGGCGGCGGGCGTCGGGAACGGGGACGGCACCGAGGGCGCGGTCCTCGGGCGGGTGATCGGCACCTACCTCCATGGCCCGGCGCTCGCGCGCAACCCCGCGCTCGCCGACCTCCTGCTCTCGTGGGCGACCGGTCGCCGGCTCGAGCCGCTGGACGACGTCGAGGAGGCGGCGCTGCGCGAGGAGAGGATCTCCGCAGTGCGCGAGCGGCGTGCCCGGCACCGGGTCCGGCACCGAGTCCGCTACGAGCTGGGCTCGTCGTAGTAGTGGGAGAGGTGCAGGCGGTAGAAGATCGCCAGGAGGTCCGCGAGCATGCCGGCCACCGCGCGGGGTGAGACCGTGCTGCCGAACCGCTGGCGGATGCGCACGGGCACCTCGACGAAGCGGCGGTAGCCGAGTCGGCTCGCCACCACCAGCAGCTCGAGGTCGAAGGCGAAGCGCTTCTCGTGCATCCGCGGGAGCACGTCGGCGAGGACCTCGCGCCGTACGAGCTTCAGCCCGGTCTGGGTGTCGCGTACGTGAAGGCCGAAGAGCGCGAGCACGAGTTGCTGCCACGCCCATGAATAGAGGCGCCGGAGCGGCGGGTAGACGACCTGGGAGTCGGGGTGGCGCTTCGATCCGAGGACGACGTCGGGTGCGGGGGAGACTGTGTCGTGCGCGATGGCGGCCAGCATCGTCACCTGGTCCGGGGGAAGGTCGCCGTCCGCGTCGATGAACCCGAGGAACCTCCCGCGTCCCATGGCGAACCCCACGCGCAGGGCCTCGCCCTTGCCGTAGTTGCGGTGGAGGCGGACGTTGCGCACCTGGTCGGCGGGGAAGCCCGCGAGCGCCTGTTCGCTCCCGTCGGTCGATCCGTCGGAGACGGCGATCACCTCGAAGGTCGCGCCCGTGCTCGACAGGGTGGCCACGAGCTCGTCGACCGTCTCGCGGACACGGTCACCCGGGTTGAAGTAGGGGACCACGACCGTGAGGTCGAGCGTCGGCCCGTCGCTCAGTGACACGCTCGGAAGTCATACAGGCTCAGACCGACGGCCAGGGGTCGGGGCCGGCCTCGGGGCGAGGGTCGAGCGCCCAGGCCCGCCGCCACCCGGTCGTCTCGGGGCCCCGGAGCGAAGGCGTGCCGCCGCGCGCGGCACGCCTTCGCGCGTCCCACCAGTCGCTCGCCACCTCGTCGGCGAGCACCGCGACCGCCGTCTCGATTCGGCCGGCGAAGCGGCGAGCGTCCTCCCCCTCGTCGGGGGTGAGCGGCGTGCCGAAGACCACCGAGACGGGAGAGCGACGTGGCAGGCGCCGCTCGCCGCCCTTCGGGAGCACGTGACGGGTCCCGTTGACGTGCACCGGGACGACCGGACGGCCGGTGCGCCGCGCGAGGTAGGCGGCGCTCGCCGGCCTGAACGGCTGGGCCCAGCCGTCCGGGGACCGGCCTCCCTCGGGGAAGATGACGAGGCTCCACCCGGCTCCGATCAGCTCGGCCGCGACGTCGGCGGAGCGCCGGTTGACCCGTGCCCGCTCGAAGGGGATGGCGGCGACGCCGAAGGTCCACACGGCCGCCTTCCATCGCCGGTCGAAGAAATGGTCCGCCGCCGCGGCCACCACGGTGCGGTGCCGGAACCGGACCGGGAGGGTCGTGAGCAAGAGCGGGGTGTCCAGGTGACTGGCGTGGTTCGCCGCGAAGATCACCGGCGGCGCGACATAGCGGAGGTGTTCGGCTCCGCGCACCGTCGTCGGAGCGATGAGCCGCACCGCCGGGCGCGTGACGTTGTCGAGGACGATCGCCCGCGCGAGACGCACCGGGTAGCGGCGGGACCACTCGTGGTCGTAGTCGAGCCCGACCCGGCGCTCGGGCGCTGGACGCGGGACTCCCGCCGGCCACGTGGGCGCGCCGAAGGGGAACCGGGCAGGCTTCACCGCACGTCCGCCATGAGCAGCGGCGGGGTGTGGAGGTGGGTGAGGCTCGGCGAGCGCCCTACGACGTCGCTCGCCATCTCGAGCGCGTCGTGCAGCCTGGTGGCGGGGGAGAAGCCCATGCGCCGGACGGCGGCAGGGTCCCCGCCGACCACGATCACGCGGCCGAGGTGGTCGAGCGCGTGCGCGCACCAGTACCACATGTAGAAGGGGTGGACGCCGTGGTAGGCGTGGCCGGTGCGGTAGAGGTGCACGTACCAGGGGTCGGTTGCGAAGGACTCCTCGTAGGTCTTCGAGATCTCGACGGGGTCCGTGGTGTCGCTCAGCACCTCTTCGAAGAAGTCGATGTAGCTCGGGTGGTGCCCCGGATGGAATTCCCAGGGCGTCGGGTGGTGCAGGATCACGACCCCGCCGCGGCGTACGAGGGGCTGACCGCGGTAGAGGTTGAAGAAGTAACCCAGCCCGAGGCACGCGACGAGGATCGGGTTCATGATCGAATTCACGTTGTACGGGCAGATGTAGGGGAGACCCATCGTGAGGATGTCGGTCTGCCCTTCGACCTCCACCCCCTGCTGCTTCCAGATGTTCGCGGTCGTGACCGCGTGCACGGCCTCCACCTCGCCGGCCTGGACGGACACGAGCGCGTGCGGGGCGCGGATCGAGTGGAAGACCTGGCGGGCGACCCGCGGCGGGGTCCGGTCGAGGGCTGCGGCCGCGGCGGCGTACATCGCCCGGTCGCGTACGCTCCACTCCCACTCCCGGCGCTGGAGGAACCCGAATTGCTGCGGGAACGTGTCAGTGTTCAGCGTCGTCTCGATCTGGAAGACCTTCACGCCGCTGTCCGCGATGAGGCGGCCCATGCGCCAGTTGGAGGAGTGGAGCTCCGAGGAGGGCGCGTCCATGAACGAGCGGCTGTGCAGCATCGTCTTCGGGTTGTGGTGGTGGCGCAGGCTCCGGTAGCTGGCGAGCCCGGTGGCCACGCTCTTGTGCCCGCCGTCCATCGCCACCAGGTTGATGTTCACGTACACGAGGAGATCGCTCGTCGCCGCGCGCTTGTTGATCTCGACGTCCTCGCCCTTGCTGGTGGTCCCGAGGTGCACGAGGTTGGCGGGGTCCTCGGCATCGTGCTGGGTGAGCAGCCCGTGCGGAGCGAACGCTTCGTAGATGCGGTCCCCGAGCGCGTGACGGAGCTCGGCTTCGGTCATCCGCCGGTGGAGCGCGAGCGCTGCGACGAGGACCACGTCGTCCACAGCTGCCTCCGCCGCCATGTCGAGCACCTGCTCGATCACGAGCTGGCGGACGTCGGGCGCCCGCATCGGCGGGAGCGGCAGCGACACGTCGTCGAAGCAGATGGTGAGACGCATCCCAGGCCGCAGCATCGCGGGCAGCGGCTCGCGGTCGCCCAGCGGGTGGAGCAACGCGTGACGGATGGCGCCGACCGGGTCTTCGAGCGGCACCAGCGGTTCCGGCGCGTAGATGACGCGGCTCCCTTCGGGGAGCCGCTCGAGGACGAAGCGTTCGCCGTGCCAGAAGAGGGTCGGCGGGGTGGAGCCGTCCACCTCCAAGACGAGCCCTGGGCGGGGCGTCATGACGTGCCTCCTGTGCTCGACCGGCCGTCGCGGCCGGAGGTCGTGGACTGCGCGAGCTGGCGCCCGGCGCCGTGGCTTCCGGCACCGTGGCTTCCGGCACCGTGGCTTCCGGCACCGTGGCTTCCCTCGCCGTGGCTTCCGGCACCGTGGCGCCCCTCGCCGTGGCGCAGGTCGAAGGCGACCTTGACCGCTCCTCTGCGGCCGGCCGCGCCGGCATGCTGCACCGCCTCCTCGAACCGCTCGATCGGGTAGGTGGCCGAGACGAGCCGACCGAGGCCGTGCGCGGCGACGATCTCGAAGGCGAGGTCGAAGGTGCGGGCGTGGCCGCCCGACGCCAGGTTCTCGGTGCCGTAGGCGTACGCGCCGAGCAGGCGGACCTCCCGGTGCCAGAGGGGAGCGAGGTCCATATGGACGCGTCCTGGCATCCCGACGAGCATCACGCGGCCGCGCGGGCGGACCACGGCGAGCGACTGGCCGATGGAGTCGGCGGACCCGACGCAGTCGAACACGACGTCGGCACCCCCGGTCAACGGCCCGTCGGGTCGGCTCGGGCGCGGGTCCGCCATCGAGAGCGAGCCGGTCTTCCGGCGAACAGCCCTCCCGAGCTGGTCGGGGGCGAGCGCCGCGGTCGCGCCCAGCTCGCCGGCGAGCCGCCGCTGGTGCGGGTAGCGGGCGCCGACGAAGAGCGCGCCGGGCGCGGCGACGTGCCCCGCCACAGAGAGGGCGGACACGGCCGCGACGACGGCGAGCCCAAGAGTCCCCGCGCCGAGCACGGCGACGGTCTCGCCGTCTTGCAGCCCGGCGTCGCACACCGCGTGCGCAGCGCACGCGACGGGCTCGACGACCACCGCGTCCTCGTCGCGGAACGTGTCGGGAACGGCGTGCAGCTGGCTCTCGTGGGCGACGATGCCGGCGTGAGACCACCCGCCGCCCGTGTCGGCGCAGTAACCCGTCTGGAGGCCCGGCTTCAGGTGACCGAACGTGAGCCGCTCGCAGTTCCCGAGCTGGCCGCGCGCGCAAGCCGGGCAGGGCGGGTCGATCCCGCGGGCGCAGCACCCGAGAACCGGCTCGATCACCACGCGGCCACCGGTCTCGAGCACGCCCACCACTTCGTGCCCCGGCACGAAGGGGAAGCTCACGACGTGCTCGAAGTAGCGCGAGCTCCTGCCGTCGAGCGTTGCGAGATCCGAACCGCAGATGCCCGACAAGAGCGGCGTCACCCGCGCCCAGCCGGGCCCTGGCAGCTCAGGCGGCTGGGTGTCGAGGAGCCGGAGCGGGCCGACGGCCGCCCCCCGGCCCGACCCGAGCGTCGAGGCGAGCCTGGACGCCGCGAACCGGGGGAGGTTCCGTTCGAAGACGAGCGACCTCACGGCCGCCCTCGGGCCTTGGAGAGGGTTCGCACGTCGAGTGGGCCGATCGGCAGCGGCCGCGACGCGCCGCCTGCTGCCCGCCCCCAGTGCTCGACGTGCCAGCCTCTCCGCCTGGCGATCGCCGCGAGACGGGTCTCGGGGTTGACGGCGACGGGGAACCCGACCGCCTCGAGCATCGCCAGGTCGCTCGCAGAGTC
>JAKATH010000119.1 GCA_021828055.1 Actinomycetes bacterium | reverse complement strand
CCGTCCCCCTCGACGTCCAGCGGATCTGCTCCCTCACGTGGATGTGCGCCGGCGGCAACATCCATCCCAACACCGACGGCTACCGCGAGATCGCCGCTGCCGTGGCGGCGGCGATCGCCCGCTGAGCACGCGCCGCTCGCCCGCCGCCTCGCCCAGGCGCCGGACCCGACTCGCCCTCCCACCCCCAGGCGTACGCTGCCCCGGGGGGCGGGAGGGGGGAAGCTCCCGATGCACGTGCAGATCGACTTCGCGACCGCCGGCGACCAGCGGCGTCGCGTCCGCGTCCCGCGAGCACGGAGACGGTGGTGCGCGGTGCTCGCTCGCGGCGGACACGCTCGCGGCGGACACGCTCGCGGCGGACACGCTCGCGACGGACACGCTCGCGACGGACGACTGCAGGCGCCCATGAAGCGCCGAGGGTCAGCGCCCCACGGTCGGCGCGGCGGCCCGGGTGAAGTGCCGCGTCGACCGGTTCTCGTCCTCTCCTGCGTCGCCGCGCTGAGCGTGCCCGGCATCCTGCTTGCAGGCTGCGGAGCCACGAGACCGCCGACAGGCGCCCCGACGCCCACACTCTCGATCTACGGGACAACAGTCGGCGCGACAAGCGGAGCCGGGCCCGTACCTCACAAGCTGCGCACAATCGTGCGCCCGTTGACGGGGACAGCCAGTGCACGGCGGTCCTCGACGAACTACCGGTAAGCCTTCGTATCGTCTGGTGGGGCCGGCTGGGATCGAACCAGCGACCCAGGGATTATGAGTCCCCTGCTCTGACCACTGAGCTACGGCCCCGTGCTGTGTCTATCAGCCTTGGCTCATGCAGTCTTGGCTCATGGTGTCCCGCATGGCGAGCCGAGCCGCATCGCGAGCCGAGCCGCATCGCGAGCCGAGCCGAGCCGAGCCGCGCCGCGAGGCCGCGGCGCTCCCAGTCATGAGCCGCACGCTCCTGGCACCTGCGCGATGCTGACACGGTGACGGCGGAGTCCGGCGATGTCCAGGAGTCCGGCTTGGACCTTGATGCCTGGGCCCGCGATCTCGTCGACATCGCCGAGAGCCCCGGAGCGCGAGAGGTCGCGCTCGACCTGAGCCGGCGGGCGCCCGCGAGCTACCGCGAGCGCACCACCCCGGAGCAGGCGGCACTGGATGCGCACGAGCTGCAGGCCCTGTTCGGCGCAGGGCGACCGGGGACGAGCCAGGCGGGGGGCAGCGCGACCACGGAGCACCGCTTCGCCGTCCGGGCAGTGGCTGCCGAGCAGTTCCACATCCGACGGCTGGCCGCAAGACCCGTCGAGCTCACCACGCTCCTCCCGGTGCTCGAGAGCTTCGGCCTCGTCGTCGAGGACTCGGTGCCGTACCGGTTCGAGCTGCGCGCGGGGCTCGCCGTCGCGATCGACGACGTCGGCGTCCACCTTGCCGACCTGGGAGCCGCGCCCAGCACCTTCGACCCGCATGCCGACGCCCCCCGGCTGGTAGAGGCGCTCGACGCCGTGGTCGGGGGACGGACGGAGGTCGACCGCCTCAACCACCTCGTCATCGCAGCTGGTCTGGGCTGGCGCGAAGTCTCGCTGCTCCGCGCCTACGCGTCCTACTGGGCCCAGTGCAACCCCCCGATCCCGGTCAGCGACGTGGAAGAGGCCCTGGTCGCGTTCCCCTCCGTCTCGCGCAGCCTCGTGGCGTACTTCGCGGCGCGCTTCGACCCGGCGCGCTTCGACCCGGCGCGCCTCGACCCGGCGCGCCTCGACCCGGCGCGCTTCGACCCGGCGCGCCTCGACCCGCCGCCGGACGACCCTGCGCGCCTCGACCCGGCGCCGGACGACCCTTCGGCATCGGCGCGTGCGGCGTGCGCGGCCGTTCTCACCCAGGTGCCGCTCCTGCGCTGGGACCGCGCGCTGCGCGTCGTGCTGTCGCTCGTCGACGCGACCGTGCGCACCAACTTCTATCAGCGGGGCCGGTCGGGGGAGCCCAGGGAGACCATGACGCTCAAGCTCGAGAGCGCGTCGGTCCCGCACCTGCACCCCCCGCACCCCCGCATCGAGACCTGGGTCCACGCCCCGGGGGTCGAAGCCATCCACCTTCGCGCCGGGCTCGTCGCCCGCGGCGGCATCAGGTGGAGCGAGCGCCCCGGGGACTTCCGCACCGAGGTGCTCGACCTCATGGTGGCTCAGGTGAAGAAGAACGCCATCATCGTCCCGACCGGCGCGAAGGGGGGTTTCGTGTGCCGGGTTCCCGGCCGTCCCTCCCCCGCGGACGTTCGCCGCTCCTACGCGGTCTTCGTGAACGCGCTCCTCGACGTCGCCGACGACCTCGTGGGCGGCAAGGTCGTCAGCCCATCCGGCGTGGTCGTCCACGACGGGCCCGACCCGTACCTCGTCGTCGCGGCGGACAAGGGGACCGCCGCGCTCTCCGACCTCGCCAACGAGCTCAGCACAGCGCACGGATTCTGGCTCGGCGACGCCTTCGCCTCGGGCGGCAGCCACGGCTACAACCACAAGGCGATGGGCATCACCGCCCGGGGCGCCTGGGTGGCCGTGCGCCGGCACTTCCATCAGCTCGGCATCGACGTCCAGAGCGAACCGATCCTCGTCGCCGGCATCGGCGACATGTCAGGGGACGTCTTCGGCAACGGGATGCTGCTCAGCGACGCGATCCGGCTCGTCGCCGCCTTCGACAACCGCCACGTCTTCTTGGACCCCGACCCGGACCCGAAGGTCTCCTACGCGGAGCGAGAGCGGCTGGCCAGCCTCCCCGCGTCGAGCTGGGCCGACTACTCGGCGGCGGCGATCTCCCCCGGAGGCGGCGTGTGGCCACGCGGAGTGAAGGAGGTGCCGCTCGCCCCGGAAGCCCGACGCGCCCTGGGCGTCGAACACGAGAGCTTGTCACCCCCCGAGCTCATCAGCGCCATCCTGGAGGCGCCGGTCGACCTTCTGTGGCTCGGAGGTGTGGGCACCTTCGTCAAGGCCGCCGACGAGCCCGACGCCGAGGTGGCCGACCGGGAGAACGACGAGGTCCGGGTGACCGCCGACCGCGTACGGGCTCGGGTGGTCGGCGAGGGCGGCAATCTCGGCTTCACGCAGCAGGCACGGATCCGATACTCACGGCGGGGCGGCCGGATCAACACCGATTTCATCGACAACGCGGCAGGGGTCGCGACGTCGGATCGGGAGGTCAACCTGAAGATCCTCTTGGCGCTCGCGATCGAAGAGGGACGCCTCGCGCCAGGCGACCGCGACGCCTATCTCGAACGCGCCGAGGACGAGGTCGCAGCCGAGGTCCTCCGGCAGGTGGACCACAGCGTCGCCGCACTCAACCGCGCCGTGACGGACAGTGCGGATCGACTGGACGCCTATGCGGCGCTCATCGACGCGCTCGAGGCGTCGGGGCGCGTGGACCGGGCTGTCGAAGCGCTCCCCGGCGTCGACGAGCTCGCTGTCCGGCGCGCCGCAGGCGCCGGCATGATCCGCCCCGAGCTCGCCGTGCTGCTCGCCTACGCGATGTCGGACCTCGGCGCTGCGATCGAGGGGTCGCCGATCGTCGCCGACCGCTCCTTCGCGGAGGCGGTCGAGGGGTACTTCCCTTCCGCCATGCGGGCGGACTTCGGCGACCTCGTCGCCAAGCACCGCCTCTACGACCAGCTCCTCGCGACCGAGGTCGCGGGCGAGATCGTCGACCAGCTGGGTGCGGTGTGGGCCCACGAGACCGCGGCAGAGCTCGGGGTCGGCCTCGACGACGTCGCCGGCGCGTACTGGGCAGCCCGACACGTCGTGAGCGCCGCCGCGCCCTGGGCCGAGCTGGACGCTCGATGGGCGGAGCTGACCGCCGACGCCGATGCTCGGCTCCATCGCATGGTCGGCGACGCCGTCGCGGCGCTCGCACGCACGTACCTGCGGCGGGGCGTCGTGGTGCAACCCAGCGCGCTGGTCGCCGACGACCTCCCGATCGCGGAGGACCTCTCGAGAGTCGCTCCTCCACAAGAGGCGGTCGACGAGCTCCTGGCGCTCGGCGTCGATCGATCCACCGCGGAGCGATGGCATGCCGTCGTCGTCCGCGCCATGGCGGGCGACGTCGGCCCCGTCGTCCGGGCGACCGGGCGACACGTGGACGAGGTCCTCGCGGCGTTCGCGACGCTGGACGAGGCTGCCGGGATCCAGCGCATGGTGCGGGCGCTTCGTCAGGAGCCCTCGTCGAACCGGTGGCGCTCGTGGCTCACGAGGTCCACGCTCGACGACCTCGACGACTGGCGCAGGAAAGCCGTCATCGAGGCGTACCATTCGGGTGCCGGCTCTGCGGACCCGCTCCTCGAATGGGCGTCCACGAGGGGCGCTGCGCTCGCTGCGGCCCGGCGGCTCCTCCTCGCCCTCGACACGCGCGGCGCGGACCCTACGACCCTCGTGGCCGTCGCCGTCCGCCGCCTCCCGCGGCTCGCCGTCCCGGGCGGGCAGGGAAGCGGCGAGTCCCGGAACAAGCCAGCGGCGGGTTCAACCGGTGAGCGCAACGAGCGCGGTGAGCGTCTCCGACGGTGACATGAGACCGAGCGCCTTGCGTGAACAATCGTTCAAACTGCGCGCCATGCGCTGAAGGTCCTTCGCCCGAGCGTCGACCTGGGTCTTCCTGCAGCGGGTCAGCTCGCGGACGGCCCCGTAAAGGTTCGGTGAACCCGTAGCCCACTCTGGTCGGGAGGGTACTGGACACGGCCCGCCCCATCGTGTGTGCTGGTGGTCGTGGTCAGCAGGCAGGCAAACGAGACCAGGCGCTGGCAGGCCGAGGCGGAGCGCCTGGCCACCGACAACATCCGGCTCGAGGCGGAGAACGCGGCCTTGCGCGCGCGGGTGGCCGAGCTCGAAGCCCAGGTGGCCACCCTCTCGGAGAAGGTGGCGACGCTCGCGAAGCTCGTGTTCGGCACCTCCTCGGAGAAACAGAAGCCGGCCGAGCCGGTGGTGGACAAGGTCGACGAGCACGCCGAGGGAGGCCAGCGCCGCCCACGTGGTCAGCAGCCGGGGAGCAAGGGACATGGCCGGCGGGACTACTCCGGCCTTGAGACCGAAGAGGTGGTCCACGACGTCCCCGAGGACGAGCGGGTCTGTCCGCAGTGCGGCGCTCCTTACGTCGCCTTCGGCGAGGAGACCTCCGAGCAGGTCGACTGGCAGGTGCGCATCGTGCGGATCGTGCACCGCCGGCCCACCTACCGGCGTAGCTGTCGCTGCCCGGCTGTCGGCGTGCTCGTCGCCCCCGTTCCCCCCAAGCCCATCGCCAAGGGTCTGTTCACCGCCTCGTTCCTCGCACGGCTGCTGGTGGAGAAGTACGTGCTCGGCCGGCCACTCGAGCGCGTCGTCACCGCGCTTCGAGCAGAGGGGCTCGAGGTCGCCAAGGGCACCTTGGTCGGGGCGCTGAAGGCTCTTTCCTTCCTCCTCGCCCCGCTCGACGCGGC
>JAKATH010000027.1:26324-28551 GCA_021828055.1 Actinomycetes bacterium | reverse complement strand
TGTTGGCAGAACGTGGCAGCCAACGAGTGGATGCTCATCCCAGGAATGGCGGTGACGTCCGTCACGGGCTCGATTCCCGCGCTGCCCGAGCCGGGCCAACCGGGCCCGTTCTCGCTGTGCGATGTCGAGCGGGTGCACGAGGTCCTTGGCTCCGCCGGCTTCTCCGGTATCGAGGTCGTGCCCCACAACGACGTGATCAGCGCTCCCGAACGCGAGCTGCCCGACTATGCCGACATCGCCCTGCGCATGGGCGTCGCCCGGGAGGCGCTGAAGGAGGCGGACGAGGCCACGAAGGTCGAGGCGTTCGAGAGCGTGACCGCCGCCCTGGGGGAGAAGGTGCACGACGGACGGCTGCGCCTCTCCCGAGGCGTCCTCGTGGTGACGGCCTGGGCTTGAGGCCGGCGCCTCCTTCGCACCCCGCCCGGACCTGAGCCGGCGCCTCCTTCGCATCCCGCCCGGACCTGAGCCGGTGCGTCGGCTCGTCCCGGCCCCGGCCGCCGGAGCCGAGGCCGCCAAGCCTGCGGGTGAAGCCTGCCGAGGAGGAGTCTCGAGGGGAAGCCGACCCCCGCAGCGGGGATGGGCGTCAGGCTTGACGGCGGCCGAGGAACGCCGCGAGCCGATCGCTGGGCGATGCGTCGGGTCCGCACGGCTGCTCGTCGCCGAAGGGCTTGCCCGGGCCTCTGAACTCCGGGGGAACCCACCCACGCGACGCGGCCAGGAGCTCGGTCGCGAGCTCCCCGTCGATGTCATCGGTGGGCTGTGCCGTCGCCCGCGCGAGGTCCCACGCATGCGTCAACACGTCGGTGGTGCGCATGCCGATCATTCGCGATCCGGGCACCGCACCGAGCGGAAACTCGTAGGTGCGGGTGAGGCCGTCGGGAGCTTCAAAGGCTGCATTGGCCGCCGTGGCCGACTCCGCGTGCAGCGCGACGAGGCCGGCGGCGGTCTCGTCTCGGGACGAGAGCGGCGCCGCGCCAGTCGCCGTGCGCCGGTTGCCGTCGATGACGTGAGCGACGAGATCGCGCACCCGCCACTCGGGGCACGGCGTGGACCCGTCGAGCTGGTCGTCGCTCACGCTCGACAGCACGTGCGCGAACGCATCTTGTGCTCGCCGGTGCGCTTCCAGTGGGTCCACCACTGATTCCTCCTTCGCCAGACCGCCAAGCCTACTGGCGGCGTGCGTTCGCCTGTGCGTGCGTCCGTGCGTGCGTCCGTGTGTCGTGGGGCAGCTCGTGGGAGCGCGCCTCGATCACTTCTCCTGGAGCGGAGCCGAAGCGCACCATGCGGATGAGACCTGCAGGAACGGTGAGGGACCGCCCGCGCCGCCTGCGCCGGTAGGCCGGCACGAGCAGTCCGAGAAGGCGCTCGACGCCGATCAACACCCCCGCCAGCCCCAACGCGACCAATCCCACAGCAGCGACGAACGCCAGCATCACGAGCACTGCGGCAGCTCCGGCAAGAAACAGGGCCCCGCCGAGCAACCCGGTCGGCTGGCGTCGGCTCGTCCAGCTCCGCATCGACATTCCCACCGCTTCAGCGTAGCTACGCAGGGGCGCACGCCGTCTCAAGGTGGGCTCGATCGTCCTGCGCGGCGCGTGCCATCGGTGATGACGCCGGCCTTGCCGGACGACCCTACGCGGGCAGGGTGCTCGGGCCGGCGGGAGAGCGGATAGCCGTCGCGAGCTCTTCCAGGCGATCGGCGAGGTCCTTGATGCCGCCTGTGGTGTGAACGTCGAGCCGGTCGAGGATCGAGACGGTGTCGTCGTAGGTTCGCTGGGCGCGTGCGTCGCTCGCCTCGCTCTGCACGTTCTGGCCGACCATGATGACGGACAGCAAAACGAGCTGGAGAAAGGTCTGAGCGATCCACGCGACCGCGCCCTCGCCGCCTGGCTTGAGCGCCGCAGGCAGCCCCACGAAGGCGACCACCGCAAAGATGTAGGCGCACCACATCGAGCCCACCATGTTGGTCAGGAAGACGGCGAACTTGGCATTGATGCCGTCGGCTTTCTTGATGTCGTTGCGCATCCCTTTCAGGCTGATGGCGCTCCTCATGTGCCGGTGCACGGTCACAGGCCCAGATTTCTGCCGTTCGCTCATGGGTCGTCCTTTCTCAGATGCGCGTTGCCGTTACGGCGATGCGACGAGACAGGCGTCCGCCGCTCGGCTCGGATCATCCCACCGCCGGCCCAAGAAGACTGCGATCCGAAGGGAGATGATGGTGCTCTGC
>JAKATH010000027.1:17825-26224 GCA_021828055.1 Actinomycetes bacterium | reverse complement strand
CTCGCGCGGATTCGGTGTGGCTGCCAGTGGCTCGCGCGGATTCGGTGCGGCGGCGTCGAGCTGGTGGAGGTCGACGCCGACGGTGCGCGTCGTCGTCGGGCAGGCGGGGGAGAGTGTCTGACTAAGGTCTGGTATCCTTCGGACGTGCCGGCCGGCAACGAGGTCGTACGTCGCTTCAACCGCTACTACACGCAGCGCATCGGCGTGCTGAGCGCGCGCTATCTCGATCAGCGGCGACCTCTCGCAGAGGCTCGCCTGCTCTACGAGATCGGGCGGGGCGGGCGCAGGGTGCACGACCTTCGGAGTGGTCTCGGATTGGACTCCGGGTACCTCGCGCGCCTGCTGCGGTCACTCGAGCGCCAAGGTCTCGTCGACGTCGTCGCCGACCCCTTGGACGGGCGTGCCCGCCGAGCGACGCTGACCACTTCGGGCGTCCGGGAACTGGACGAGCTCGACGCGCGATCGAACGCCCTTGCGGAAGAGCTCGTGGCCCCTCTCGGACCATCTGAACGCACCGAGCTCCTCTGTCACCTCGAGGCCGCCTGCCGGCTGCTTCGCAGCGCCGACGTCGGCGTGGAGGAGGTCGACCCCGGCTCCTCGGATCTGCGCCGCTGCTTGCTCGCATACGCAGACGAGCTCGCCGAGCGCTTTCCCGAGGGCTACGACGCGTCCAACCTCATGAGTGCCGAGGCGATCCGGGACGGGGGCGTCGCCCTGCTCGCCCGCGAGCGGGGGAGCGCCGTCGGCTGCGGCGTCCTTCGGCCGCTCACCAGCTCGACCGCCGAGGTGAAGCACCTGTGGGTGGACCGCGGCGCACGTGGTCTCGGCGTCGGCCGCCGGCTACTTGCCGCCCTCGAGCGCGCGGCGGCCGAGCGCGGGATGCGCGCCGCCCGCCTGGACACCCACGAGGTGCTCACCGAGGCCATCGGGCTCTACGAGACCTCCGGCTACCGTCGGATCCCACCCTACGGTTCGAATCCACACGCCCACCGGTGGTTCGAGAAGTCGCTCGAGGGCGCCCCGAGCGAGCCCGTTGCCGGCTGCACGCCTCGGGGACCACGTGCAGGGACCACGCCTCGGGGACCACGTGCAGGGACCACGCCTCGGGGACCACGTGCAGGGACCACGCCTCGGCGACCACGAGAAGGGGACCACGTGATGAGTGAATGAGACGCCGACGCTCAGCCAGCTCGCGCCCTCAGATCACGGCGTCGGAACGGCGACGCGCTGATCACATCCGGACGACCGACGAAGCGCGGACGCGGGCGCGTCGGCGTGTCCCCTTGACGGTGTTCGACTACATCGACGGGGGAGCCGGCAGCGAGTCCACCGTTCGCGCCAACAGGCACGCGCTCGAAGCCCTTCCGATCATCCCCAGGCTTGGCGTCACCCGCGGGTCGCCGCCGCCCGCCCTCGAGACGAGCGTGCTCGGGAAGCCGATCTCGTTCCCCGTGATGCTCTCACCGGTTGGCTTCGCCCGGATGATGCATCCGGCGGGGGACCTCGCCGCGGCCGCGGCCGCGAGCGATGCCGGAACCGTGCACACCCTCAGCACGTTCTCGGGGCACACGCTGGAGGAGGTGGCTGGTGCAGCGACCGGAAGGCGCTGGTTCCAGTTGTACTTCCTCGGGGGCCGTGGTGGCGCCGAGGTGCTGATCGACCGCGCGGCCACGGCAGGCTACGAAGCGCTCGTCGTCACCCTCGACACCCAGACGGGCGGCATGCGCGAGAGGGACGTGCGCCACGGCGTCCGCCTGCCGCTCCGCATCTCCCTCGACAACGTGCTGCGGTTCGCCCCGGAGGCTGTGGTCCACCCCGGCTGGCTCCTCGGCTTCGCACAAGACCGCTTCCACATGGACGTGGCGAACGCGGCCGCCTCGGCGCGAGCGCGCGGGATGGCCCTCGACGAAGCGCTCCGGGACCTGCGTACGTCCCCACCCCTCTGGGAAGACTTCCGGTGGATCCGGGACCGGTGGCCGGGAGCGATACTCGCGAAGGGGGTCCTGTCCGCCGACGACGCCCGGCGGGCCGTGGACGCCGGTGTGGCAGGGGTCATCGTCTCGAACCACGGGGGCCGGCAGCTCGACGGTGCCCCTCCCACCATCGGCGTCCTCCCAGAGGTGGTCGCGGCTGCGGGGAACGACGTGGAGGTCTTCGTCGACGGCGGGCTCCGCCGTGGCGCCGACGTCGTACGCGCCTTGTCGCTCGGGGCGAGGGCGGTGATGGTCGGCCGCCCCTGGGCGTTCGGTCTCGCCGCCGCGGGCGAGGCCGGCATCACCAAGGTGCTCGACCTGCTGCGCGCCGATGTCGAGCGGGTCCTCCGACTGATCGGCTGCCCGTCGGTGGCAGAGCTGGGTCCCGGGTACCTCGGCCACCCCGACCCCTCGCTTACACCTCGCTGACGCCGCCCCGACCCCTCGGCCGCCCTGACGCCTCGCTTACCCCTCGCTGACGCCGCCCCGACCCCTCGGCCGCCCTGACGCCGCCCCGACCCCTCGTTGACGCCGCCCCGACCCCTCGCTGACGCTCGCTTGCTGACGCTCGCTGCGAGCGCCGCCTCACTCCCTCGGCCGTCTCGCGTGCCTGCGGGTGCTCGTGGTGGCAACGGCGTCGTTCGAGCGGGCCGTGCCCATTACGTGTGCTGGCGAGCCCCCGAGCTCGCTCATCGCTCGGAGCTGTCGCGCACGACGACGACCGGGCAGTGCGCGTGGGTCATGACGAAGCCGCTCACCGAGCCGAGGAGCATGCCGGCGAACTCGCCTCGGCCGCGGCTTCCCACGACGACGGCGGATGCGTGCTCCGACGCGTCGACGAGCGCCTTGCCGGGCGGCCCTTGCACGACGATGAGGCTGACCGTGGCCGGGGGCTCGGGGCCCAAGACCTCGTTGACCTCGCGCTCGAGGACCCGCCTCGCGTCGGCTTCGGGGTCCCACTCGGCTGGCAGCGGCATTGTCCAGCCGTAGCTCGTCGGGAGATGCCACACGGCGACCGCCGTGAGCGGCGCCCCCGTCAACGCCGCGTAGCGAGCCCCCCAGGCGAGCGCCTGCTTGGAGTGCTCGGATCCGTCGACGCCGACGACGACGGGACCGGTCTCTTCGTGCGGAACGGGAGCGTCAGCCATCACCAATTGCGTACACCGCCGAACGGTGCCCGCGACAGGGTCTTCGGTCATGTCGCGCCGCCGACGCCGGCCGGCTACCAGTACTGGGCGCCGCCGTTGACCACGATCATCTGACCCGTGATGAAGCTGCTTCCCGGCGAAGCAAGGAACGCCACGGCACCGGCGACGTCTTCGGGCTGGCCGTCGCGAGCGATCGCTCGAATGGACCGCTGGGCGGCGAACGCCTCCTCTGGCGTGTTCGCGCGTGCCCCTGGCGTGTCCAGCAACCCGGGAGACACCGAGTTCACAGTGATGTTCCACCGACCGCACTCGGTCGCCAACGCTCGAGTCATGGCGAAGATCGCACCCTTCGAGCCGACGTAGGGGAGAAGCCCAGGCGTGCCGGCGAGGATCGTCCCCGACGCGACGTTGATGATCCGCCCCTGCCCCTGAAGGCGCATCTGCTCGATCGCTCGTTGTGAGGGGAGGAGCATCAGCCGGGCGTTGATCGACAGGATGCGGTCCAGTTCCTCGGCCTTCACGTCGAGGACCGACTGGTGCACCACTGTGGCGAACGCGGCAGCGTTGTTCACGAGGACGTCCAGCCGTCCGAAGCGCTCGACGGCCTGTGCCACCAGCGACGACGCTCCCTCCGTCGTGCTCATGTCTCCAGGGATCGCGAGCGCCTCGGGGCCGAGCAGCGCCGAGGTGGCGAGGCACGACGCCGCGTCGATGTCGTTGACGGCGACGGAGGCCCCTTCACGAAAGAGCCGCTCTGCGAGAGACCGCCCCAGCCCCCCACCGGCACCGGTGACGACCGCGACCAATCCCTCGAGCTGTGCGGTCACTGCGGACCCCCTTCCTCGGACCCCGTGGGTCATCTGCTCCGAGACTCTCCTGCCCGTCGCGCCGTGACAGGGTGGCTCATGGTAGACGTCGGCGATGCCCGGGCCGGGCTCCGGGCGTGCCCGGTCGTCGCGGCGGACCGCACCTGCGCCGGGCCGCCTTGCCGGGATCCCGTGCGGCACGAGGACGGGGCATTGACACCCACTCCGACAGTAGGTAACGTCGGCGCTTCTCTGGCGCAAGATCGGGACGGTGCGACGATCCGGTGAGCGTGACGCCCCTTCTCCATGTCGAGGTGCACGAGGGCGTCGCGACGCTCGTGCTGGACGATCCCCCACGGCGCAACGCGCTCTCTTTCGAGCTCTCGGCGCAGATCGTCGACGCGATCGAGACGCTCGAGTCCGAAGGGCGTGCACGGGCTCTGATCGTGACCGGCGCTCCGCCCGCCTTCTGCGCAGGCGCCGACCTGGCACAGCTCGCGGGCTCCGACGAGACGGCATTGCGCACGATCTACGCAGGGTTCGACCGGATCGTCCGCTGCACCATGCTGACGGTGGCCGCGGTGAACGGTCCGGCGGTGGGTGCCGGCGTGAACATGGCTCTGGCGTGCGACGTCAGGCTCGCCTCCACCGATGCGCGGTTCGACACGCGCTTCCTCGCGCTCGGCCTCCATCCCGGAGGCGGGCACACCTGGATGCTGCGACGCGCCCTTCCTCATGGAACCGCGGCGGCCATGCTCCTCGGGGGAGACGTGCTGACCGGCGAGGACGCGGCTCGGGTTGGCCTGGCTCACCGCTGCGTGGCGGGTGAGGATCTTCTGGCGGCCGCTCGAAAGCTGGCGTCGAACGTCGCGAATTGCCCGCCCCAGCTGGTCGTCCGGGCGAAGAACAGCCTTTCGCGCGCGTACGGCGGCGAGTACGCCGCGTCCGTGGAGCACGAGCTGCGCGAGCAGCTCTGGTCCATCGGCGAGCCGTTCTTCGCCGAGCGGGTGGAAGCGCTCCGCCGCCGGATCTCGTCGAGGCCCTGAAGCCGGCCGGCGAGCCGCCTCGCCACTGCGTGCTCCGCCGGGGCTCCGCTCACCATGGGGCCGACTGCGGAGTGCTCGGGTAGCTCACCGAGGGCCTCCGCGTCGAGCCCGCCTTCCAGGCGAGGTCCTCTGGGAACGGACCCTTCCCCCGGCAAGGCGGGTGGTGCTCCGCAGGGACGCTGCAGGAGGGGAGAGGGTCCGCAGATCACCCCCGTCCGCCCCCTCAGGTCACCGAGATGAAGCCCCCGTCCACGACGACGATCTCGCCCGTCACGAACGGGTGGCCCAGTGCAAGCGACACCATGGAGGCGGCCACGTCGTCCGGGGTGGCGACACGTCTGAGGGGCGTCATCCGAGCCCGGCGCTCCATCAACCGGTCGTAGTTGTCGCCGAGCTGATGCTCCATCCACTCGCCCACCATCCATCCAGGAGCCACCCCGTTCACCCGGATCGCCGGGCCGAGCGCGCCCGCGAGCGTCTTGGTGAGGTTGGCCAACGCACCCTTCGAGGCGGCGTAGGGCAGCGGCTGGGGACCGGGGCGCAGGCCGGCAACGCTGCAGCTCGTGACGACGGAGGCGATCTGCGACTCCCTGAGGAGGGGCGCACACGCCCGGACGGTGAGAAAGACGCCGCGAACATTGACCGCGAACACCCGGTCCCACGCCTCGACCGATACCCCCTCGAGGTCGGTCGGCACGGTGTCGATCGTGGTGCCGGCGTTCGCGACGAGGACGTCGAGCCGGCCGAACGCCGCCCCGACGGAGGCGACCATGGCTCGCACGGCAGCGTCGTCGGACACGTCGGCTCGGACGGCGAGCGCACGCGCCCCGGTCGCCTCGACCTCGCCCGCCACCTTTGCCGCCTGTTGCTCGCTCGACGAGTAGTTGACCGCCACGTCGAGGCCGGCAGCCGCGAAGGCCAGCGCCGCACTGCGACCGATCCCCCGCGACGCCCCGGTCACGAGAGCCACAGGTCGCGATCCCTCCGCTGCCGTTTGGCTCAAGGTTTCTCCTCTCTCCCTCTTCGCCCGGGCGCCACTCCTGCCCGACGCCACTCCTGCCCGGGCGCCACCACTCCTGCCCGACGCCACTCCTGCCCGACGCCACTCCTGCCCGACGCCACTCCTGCCCGACGCCACTACTCCTGCCCGACGCCACTCCTGCCCGGGCGCCACCGGGCTTGAGCGTAGTTCACTACTACAGTAGGGTATGGTGCGCGGAGGAGTCGATGCGACCGACACCGGACGCTTCGTGAAGAATTATGCAGTACGAAGGTGTGAAGGGAATTCGTGGGAGAGGAGGGGCTGGATGAGGCGGATCGACCTCCACTGCTATCCGGGGACTGACGTGTGGATCGCGTCCCAGGGTCCCTACGTGGCCGCGCTCGAGCAGTACTGGTCCAAGCCTTGGGTAGCACGGACCGAAGAGGAGGTCGTCGCCGAGATCTCCGCAGCCGGCGTCGAAGCGGTGCTCGTCGCTTTCGACGTCGAGTCGACGACGGGAGCGCCCCCATGCAGCAATGCCTACGTCGCCGACCTGCGCGATCGCTATCCGGACGTCTTCCTCCAGGCTTGGGGCACGGTCGATCCCCTGAAGGGCGAGGCCGCCGTCGATGAGGCCGAGACCGCGGTCAAGGAGCACGGGGTCCTGGGATTCCACTTCCACCCGATCATCGGCCACTACTCGGTCGACGACCCGGCCTTCGGCGAGCTGTTCGAGACCATTGCCGGCCTGCACGTGCCCATCATGGTCGATGTCGGCACGACGGGGATGGGGGCGGGCATGGCTGGCGGGATGGGCGCCGTCGTGCGCCATGCCCACCCCTCCGCCCTCGACGCCCTCGCAGCCCGGTTCCCGACGCTCACGATCATCGCCGCCCACCCCGGATGGCCATGGGTCGACGAGATGACGGCCGTCGCCTTGCACAAGGGCAACGTCTACTGGGAGCTGTCCGGATGGGCGCCCAAGTACTACCCCCAGAGCCTGCGCACCGACATCCGAGGCCGGCTGCGGGACAAGATCATGTTCGGCAGCGACCACCCGTCGATGACCTACGAGCGAGTGCTGCGGGAGTGGGACGAGCTCGGCTTCGACGAGAACGTGATGCACCGGGTCTTCCACGAGAACGCCGAGCGGGTGCTCGCGCTCTAGCTCGCTCCGGTGCGGCACCGCTGGGTAGACTGACGCGAGTTGACAACCAACGTAGGGAGCCTCATGGAGCGGGACCTCGGAGCGATCGGTCACCTCGTCGAGCTTGGCTTCAGCCAGTACGAAGCCCGAGCCTACGTGGGGCTGCTCGGCGCAGCCGAGCCGGTGACGGGCTACGCCTTGTCCAATGCGACCGGGGTGCCCCAGCCCAAGGTGTACGAGACGCTGCGACGCCTCGCCCGCAAGGGGGTCGCGGTGATGCTGGCCGGCGAGCCGGCGCGGTTCGTCGCCCTGCCCCCTGCCCAGCTCCTCGCCCAGATGGATGTCGGCTTCCGGCGGCGGTTGGCCGACGCCGAGCTCGCCTTGTTGCGGACGGATCCGACCGATGGCGCCCACTACCGGGCCTTCGGCACCTTGAATACCTGGTCCGCCGTGCAGGGTGAGGCGGTCCGCCTTCTCGACGAGACCACCCGCCACGCCTACGTCTCGCTCAACGCCGAGCACGCCGAGGCGACCCAAGAGGCCATCGCCCGAGCCGACACCCGGGGAGTGCGTCTCGACGTGCTGTACTTCTCGAAGGAGCCCATGGAGCTCCGGAACGGCCGGATCCTCCGCCACCTCAGCACCGACGGCGTCGTCTATCGCCACCACCAGGCTCGCCACGTCGCTGTCGTCTCAGACAGCACGAAGGTGCTGTGGGGCCTCGCTCCCGACGGCGGAGAGTGGAACGCGATCACCGGCGACGACGCCCTCATGGCTGCAGCCATCAAGGGCTACGTCCGCCACGACCTCTACGTCCAGCAGATCGTGGCGGAGTTCGCCCCCGAGCTCTCCGAGCGCTTCGGCCCTGGCCTCGAGCAGCTGGTGGTGCCTCCGGCCAACGCGGATCTGGCGGACGCGACGTCCTCCGACCGGGTGCCCAACCGACGAGCAGCTGCCGGTCGCGGTCGCCGATCAGCCTGAGGGACGCCGCCGATCGCCTGAGGGACGCCGCCGATCGCCTGAGGGACGCCATCAGCCTGGAGCGCTCAGCCTGAGGAACGCCGATCAGCGCCTGGAGCTTCTCGGCCCTCTTGACGCCCTCTTGACTGGGCCGTGCTGCGACTCGTAGGGTCGCAGCGGGCAGCTCTCTACCACAGTAGTGATGCGTGGGAGAGCGAAGTAGTGACTCGCGGGAGAGCGGCGGCCCACGAACACAGCCCACGAACACAGCCCACGAACACAGAGCGCCACACGACGCAGGAATGGCCACGTGCACGACGTGCACGACGTGCACGAC
>JAKATH010000027.1:0-17725 GCA_021828055.1 Actinomycetes bacterium | reverse complement strand
ACGTGCACGACGTGCACGACGTGCACGACATGCATGCGGCGACGGGCACATGGCGACGGGCACGCGTAGACAAGAAGGACGAGCAGGGGGCAGAAAGTGCTTGACGGTGTCGTGCCGTTCCCGGCGGACCTGGCCGCGCGCTACAGGGCGAAGGGATACTGGGAGAACCGGTCGCTCATCGACGTCTTCGGCGAGGTCTTCGACCGCTACGCCGACCGTGTCGCGCTGATCGACGACCACTCCACCGTGACGTATCGGCAGATCGACGAACGATCGAAGTTGCTCGCCCGCCATCTGCTCGACCTCGGGATCCGACCGCTCGACCGGATGGTGGTGCAGCTCCCGAACACGGCCCAGTTCGTCTACCTCTACTTCGCCCTCCAACGGGTCGGGGCGATTCCCATTCTCGCCCTGCCGGTCCATCGCCGGCGGGAGGTGGAGCAGTTCGTCACGCTGGCCGACGCCCGGGCCTGTGCGGTGCCGGCGCACGCGCGCGACTTCGGCTTCGTCGACATGGTCAAGCGGATCATGGCCGGTCACCCGGGCCTCTCCCTGTGCCTGGTCCAGGGCCTGGGCTCCACCACGCCGGACGGCCCGTTCGTCTCCCTCGACGCACTGCTCGAGCAGGAGCCGTCGACGCCCGAGAGCGCATTGGACGACATCGCGATCGACCCGGAGGACCCTGCGGTCTTCCTCCTGTCGGGCGGGACGACCGGCATCCCCAAGCTCATCCCCCGGACCCACAACGACTACGTGTACAACTCCAAGCTGGCGGCCTCGGTCTGCGACTTCCGGGAGGGCGACGCCCTGCTGCTGGTCCTCCCGATCGAGCACAACCTGCCGCTGGCATGCCCTGGAATGCAGGGCGCGTTCCTGGAGGGCGCCACCGTGGTGCTCTCCACCTCCACGCGGCCGAAGGACGTGTTCGAGCGCGTGCAGCGGCACCGCGTGACCCACCTCCACGTGGTGCCCGCATTGCTCATCCTCTGGCTCAACGATCCCTCCGCCTCCGACTACGACCTCTCGTCGTTGCACATCGTCCAGAGCGGCGGGCAACGCTTGCAGCCGGAGGTCCGCCAGAGGGCCGAGGCACTGCTCCCGGGCTGCTTCATCCAGGAGAATTTCGGCATGGCCGAGGGCCTCATCATGTTCGTCCGCATCGACGACCCGGAGGAGGTTCGCCGGGAGACGTGCGGCCGGCCGGTGTGCGAGGACGACGAGGTCTACCTGGTCGACGAAGAGGGGAGACCCGTCCTGCAGGGAGAGGTCGGGGAGCTCGTGGTACGCGGGCCGTACACCCTCCACGGCTACTTTCGCAGCCCCGAGTACAACGCCCGCGCGTTCACCCCTGACGGCTTCTATCGCTCCGGGGACCTGCTGCGGATGGACCACACCGGGAACTACGTGGTGGAGGGCCGCCGAAAGGACCTCATCAACCGAGGTGGCGAGAAGATCAGCGCCGAGGAAGTGGAGAACCTCATCCTCTCCCATCCGAGCGTCCTGAACGTCGCCTGCGTCCCCTACCCCGACGAGGTGCTGGGCGAGCGGATGTGCGCCTGCGTCGTCACCAAGCCCGGCGCCTCTCTCGAATTCGCCGAGCTCGTGGAGTTCCTCGAGAAGATGGACATCGCCAAGTTCAAGCTGCCCGAGCGGCTGGAGATCCTCGAGGAGCTGCCGCTCTCCGGGTTCGGGAAGGTCTCGAAGAAGGACCTGACGGCGATGCTGGCGAGCCGGACGACCTGAGCCGGCTCAGCGCGGCGAACGCGCGGAGAACGCGAAGAGGCCGCGAAGAGAACGCGGAGAGAGAGCGGCGAGGGAGGCGAAGGCGCAAAGGGAGGAGAGCGCGGCGGTCGCCGGCTCAGACGAGGCCGGCGACCGCCATGCGCTCGAGTGCCTCGACCTCTTCGAGAGCCAGGTGACGTCCGAGCGCACCGTCCACGCCGCCATCCGTGGACCCCTCGCCGCCATCCGTGGGCCCCTCGCCGGCCGGCGCGAACTCCTTCGCCCGCTGGCCGCGCACGATGTCGCGCTCCTCGTGGTACTGGGCGATGACGCGGTCCTCCCAGCCGGCTTCCGGCCACACGTAGGGCAGGTCGACGATCTCGCCGGGCGTCCTGACCCTCTCGGCGAGCGCCAGGACGTCGGCCACGATCCGGCGCTGCTCGTCGGAGCGGCCCGGGCGCCCGAGGCTGTAGCCGAGCGGGTAGCCGAGGTACGCCGCGCGCGGCGGGCGCACTCGCTCGGTGATGTCGCGCGCCCCGGTCACCGAGACGGTCGGGATGCCGGCGAGCTCCACCACGCGAGCCAGCACCCCCATGGCCTGGTGGCATGCCGGGCACAGCGGCACGACGAGGACGAGATCGGCACCGGCCGCTTTCACCTCCGCGACGACCGCCGGGCCGAGCTCGCTCACGATCCTGGTGACCTTCTTGATCGCGCCGAGCGTGCTGAGGTGGAAGTCGCTCGGCCGCCCGATCACCCCTGCAGCCGCCAATTCGGGCAGCCGCTGGTACGGGTGGACGACGTTCACGTCCTGGCGCCCGGGACGGCGGATCGGGCTGGGATGGCACGGGCGAACCGCTGTCGGAGCGATCGACTGCGGCAGCCGCCGGCACGTCAGGTCGTCGACGAACTGGAACGGGGGATCGGCGCGCAGGTGCACGCCAGCCGAGTTCACGATGAGCACCGTCGCCTCCGAGAGCGGCCGGCGGAGCGGCGTCAGCACGGGTGGACCGAGTCGTGCCACCGGCATCGGCGGCAGCGGCGCGGTGATGCCGTTCACGAGGTCGAGGTAGTGCACGCCCATCGTCACACGCCCATCGTCACACGCCCATCGTCACGAGATCACCTGCCCGCCGGACCAGATGCCCCTTGCGTTCACCGGATCACGCCGATGTTGCTGCCGAGGAAGATCTCGGCGACGTGTTGGTTCTTCAGGATCTCGGGGCCGCTGCCCGTCAGCACGACCTGCCCGTCGATGAGCACCGCCGCATCGTCCGCCACCTTCAGAGCAGCCTCGGCCTTCTGCTCGACGAGCAGGACGGCCTTGCCGACAGTCGCGAGGAGCCCGACTTGGGTCTCCAGCACCATCTGGGTCAGCTCGACCGAGAGGCCCGCGGTGGGCTCGTCCAGGAGGAGCACGTCAGGGTCCGGCATGAGAACGCGGGCAATCGCCATCATCTTGCGCTCTCCGCCGCTCAACGACCCTGCATAACGGCGCATCAACTTCGAGAGAGCTGGGAACATGTCCAGGACGACCGCCATGCGCTCCTGTTGCTTCGCGCGCGACAGGACGAATCCTCCCATGCTCAGGTTCTCGACCACCCGAAGGCTGTCGAAGACGTCGTCGACCTGGGGCACGTACCCGACGCCCGCGCGAGAGAGCTCTTCGAGGGGTCTGTTCGTGATCTCCCGCTCTCCAAGGAGGATGCGGCCGCGTCTCACGTGCAGTAAACCGAGCAGCGCACGCAGCAGCGTGCTCTTCCCGGCGCCGTTGGGTCCCACCACCGCCAGCACGCGTCCGGTGTGTGCCGTGATGGTGATGCCCTTGAGGATCGGCACCTCCCCGTAGCCGGCGACGACGTCCTCACACCTCAGGCTCCGCAGGTGCGGGTGCTGCTCGGCCTGCTCAGCCCATGACATATGCTGCCTGTACTTCCGGTCGCATGCGCAGCTCCTGCATCGTTCCCACTGAGAGAACTCGGCCGCGCGCCATCATGACAACTGCTTCGCATTGTCGCTCGACGATGCCCAGCTCGTGCTCGATCAAGAGGAAGCCGATCCCCGACGAGCGCAACTGCAGCAAGGCCTCCTCGAAACGCTCTGCCCATGCGGGGCTGAGCCCTGCAAGTGGCTCGTCCAGCACGAGCATCTTCGGTTCCGCCATGAGCGCCCGCATCAGCTCGACCATCCGCCGCTCGCCCCCGCTCAAGTTCGACGCGGCCATGTTCGCCTTCGTGTGAAGGTTGAACGCGCGGAGGAGCTCCCAGGCGCGATCGACGTTCTCCAATTCGGCCTGCTTCCAGTAGCGAAGACCCAGGGCGATGCCCAACGCCGACTCCGCGGGGTGCGACTGTCGCCCGACGAGAAGGTTCTCGATCACGCTGAGGCGCGAGAACTGCCGGGAGAGCTGGAAGCTCCGTACGAGGCCAGCCCGCGCGCGGCGATGGGCCGGCTGGTTGGAGATCTCCTTGCCGTTGAACGAGATGCGGCCCGAATCGGGACGGACGAACCCAGTCAGGGCGTTGACCAGGGTGGACTTGCCAGCCCCGTTCGGCCCGATGAGCCCGGTGATCGTCCCTGCGGGAACCTGCATCGAGACACCATCGACGGCACGGACCCCCCCGAACTTCACGACGACGTCCGACACCTCCAGCAGGGGTGCCGTGCCGGCTGCCGTCGGCGCCGGCCCGGGCGCGAACGGACGGCGGGGCAGGGCGAAGGTGGAAGCGAGGATCTCGCCCGCTTCGTGAGACGTCGGCGAGTCGCTCGCGACCGCGTCCATCGGGCTGGCGGCTCCGGCGAGGGCCGAATGCACGGCGAGATCGGTCGCCACGTGCGCCGGCTCCGGCGCATAGGTCCACAACCGACGACGGCGGCCCACCCCGTACCGAGGGCGGCGGTCCGGCACGATGCCCGTCGGGCGGAACCAAATGAAGAAGATCGTCAGCGCCGAGGTGAGCATCCATCCGATGTCGGCAGCAAGCTGCGGGCGTGTGTTGAGCCCCGGAATGTACTGCGAGAGCTGTTGCAGGATGACCGGCACCAGGATGACGCCCGCCACCACCCCGTAGTTGCTCGCGACACCGCCCACGATGACCGCCGTCAGAAGAGACAGCGTTTCGGAGAAGCTCCACGCAGAGGGAGACCATGCCCCGATGAACGCGGCGAGCAGGCCACCTGCCAACGCGCCGAACCCGCCGCCGACGACCTGGACGAGCATCCGAAGACCGACGACGTCCTTCCCGATCGCCAGCGCCGCGTCCGAATCGTCGCGCACCGCCCGAAGTGATCTCCCGAGCGGACCGTCGGAGAACCGTCGGAGAACGAAGTACCCCGCGACGCAGATCGCGAGGAGAATTCCGACGTAGACCCACCCGTTCCCAGCGGTGGGGCCCGTTGTCCCGAGCGGGTTCGGAAGCAGCGTCAGGCCCGGGTTCCCGTTCACGAGAGCCGTGTCGGCCTCTGAGACCGCGAGCGCGACTGCCGCGACGACGAGCAGCATGATGGCCTGGTAGTCGGGACGGAGGCGATGGCGCCCGACGAGTGCCACCAGTCCGCCGAACACGCATCCGACCGCGATCACGATGACGAACGCAGCCGCCGGCTCCAGATGGAGCCCGAGCACGTAGTGCTGATAGTTCCCGTTCGCGGCGGGGGAGGGGAGGGTCAATACTCCGTAGGCATAGGCGCCGACGGCGATGACGGCGATGTAGCCGAAGTTCAGCACCCCTGCGACGCCGTACTCCAGGTTCAATCCCCAGGCCGCGAGCAGGTCCGTGGCGAAGTACACCAAGAGGACTACGACGTAGAACTGAATACCAGAAATGGTGGCTCCCTCACGCGGTGGCGACGTTGCTTCGACGAGCCTGACCGCCGAACAAGCCCGTCGGTCGGAGCAGCAATGCAGCAATGAGCAGCACGAACGCCGCGACATTGCTGTACGCCGGGTTGAAGTACGCAGCGGATACTTGCGTCACGAGCCCGATGATGAGCCCGCCCGTGACCGCGCCCAACGGCTCGCCGATCCCGCCGACGACGGCTGCCGCGATGATCACGATCAGGAATGTCAAGCCCAGGTTGTACGTGAAGGCCTGCGTCGTCATCGCGAGCGCGACGCCTGCGACCCCGCACAAGAGGCCCGAGATCATCCATGCGCCCACGCTCACCCGCTCCACCCGGATCCCGCATGCGCGAGCCAGCGTCCGGTTGACGGCGGTCGCTCGCAGGGCTCGGCCGAGACGCGTCGTGCGGAGCCCGAGCTGGAACAGGGCGACGAGAGCAGCGGCGAGCAGGATGATCGCGACCTGCGTGCTCGTCCAGACGAAGTCCCAGAGATGGTACGTCGTCCCGGACGTCAGGCCGTAGCTCCTCGTTGTGGGCCCGGCAACGAGGACGATCGTGTACTCGATGAAGATGAGTGCGGCCGCCGTCGCGATCGCCAGAGGCCCGAAGCCGATCGACCGGCGGAGCAGGCTTCGGATGAACCCTCCGTAGTACGCGACGGAGAGAATGCCCATGATCACCGCCACGATCGCCATCGTGATCCACGGGCTGAGGCCGAACTGGACGAAGGCGTAGCCCACGAAGGCTGCCAGCGTGATGAACGAGCCGTAGGCAATGTTCAACGTGTTCGTCAGGCCGAACTGCAGCGTGAACCCCAGGCTCGCGAGCGCGATCACCGCTCCGGACGCGATCCCGAACCCGACTGCAGACACGAAGACGTTCATCGGTGAGCTGTCGTTCGCCCTCTTGCTCTGTTTGCTCTGTCCGGCCTCAGCCCTCCGTGAGCGCCTCAGCCCTTCGTGACGGTGGAGATTGTCGCCGGACCGATGATCTTGCCGGTGACCACTGTGTCCTTTGCCGTGAGCGTGAAGGATGCGTACTCTCCGCTCGAATTGTGGAACTTGTCGAACGCGACAGGCCCGGTGACTCCGACGTACTGGATCGAGTGCCCTTGTCTCAGCGCCTTCGCACCCTGGGCGTACGAGTGGACGACCACAGCCCCCTTCCGGGCTTTCGTCACCTCCGCCATGTACTTGTTGTACACGGCAGGCGTCGTGCTGCGTGCCGCGTCCATGGCTAGCGACATCACGACGATGCCGTCATAGATCGTCCCGATCGCCTGGGTCGCGAGGATGGCCGAGGCTTCGGTCGCACCGATGGAGGTGTGCTTGACAGCCGTCTCGTACTGCTTGAAGGCCGGGCTCTTTGTGTCTACGTAGGTGCCGACGAGGGTGAGGTCATGCGTCATGTACTTGACCCCCATGAGCTTCTTCACGTCGTTGTCCAAGCTCGAACCGAGTATTCCGGTCGGCACGATGACGGGCGGAACGTGGCCGTTGTTCAGGCTCTTGTACTCGGACAGGAGGGTCACCGTCGTCTGCACGTCGGCCGAGATGATCAGGCCGTCGGGCTTCGCGGTACGGATCCGGTTGACGACCGAGTCGTAGGAGGATGCGTCTCCGGGGAGCAGGAGGTTCGACACGATCTTCACGTGGTGCTGGCCGAGCGCTTTCACGATGCCGGGGCGTGTGCCGGTGTTGGCTGTCGAGTTCTGGATCAGGACGGCCGCCTTCTTGAAACCTTGGCGCACAGCGGCGAGTCCAAGCGCTGCGCCACCGTCGAAGTCCGGCGGGGTCATCCGCCAGAAGTAGGGGTAGTAGTGGCTTGTGAATTCGCTCAGTCCGTTCTGGGAGACCATCGTCACCTTCGCGGAGTTCAGGATCGGCACCTCGGTGGCGGCCGTCGCACTCGTGAGTCCGATGGCACCCACGATGTTGCTGTTGGTGGCGAGAGCCTTGCTGACGTTCGCCACCGCGTCTGCCGGGTCGCCGAGGTCGTTCACCGGGTAGCAGACCAGCTTGTGGCCCAGGACTCCGCCGGCTTTGTTCACGACATTCACGGCGCCGGCGCACGGGCCTTCCATGATCTTTCCGAGTGTCGCTGTTGCTCCCGACAGCGGAGCGATGGCGGCGATCTTCAACACCCCGGAACTGGCGCCCGCGGCAGAAGCCGTCAGTCCGCAGGCGAGCAGCGCCAGGGTGCCCGCGAGCGCGAGGGTGATCGAGCTCCGCAGTGGCCCGGTCAGCCCTGGCCACTGCTTCGCGCCCCACTTGGAGCCCCGCTGAGGTGCGATGCGCATCTGAACCCCCCTTTGGTTCGACATGTCTACCGAGCCGGTCAGCTCGTCGTCTCCCTGGGACCCTACCTACTGCCGGAAGGGGTGTCAATGGAGCTCGTGCGCGTCCGTGCGGCGACCGACCCAGACGTGGCTACGACGGCTGCTTGCTCTCGCGGCTTCGCCGCGCCGCCCGGGCTGCGGAAGACCGCTCAGGGGATGATCGGGAGCAGCAGGTGGCTCGGGTGCTCGGCGTCGTGGTGGAAGGTGTCCGTCGCCCTCAGGTGACCGAGGTAGTACTGGCCGAGCTGGTCGAGGGAGGCGAGGTCGAGCCGCAGCCGGTGGCCCTTTTGGAAGACCCAGCAGGTGGGCCAGATCTCGATGTTGAACTCGTAGATCGTGCCGGGCTCGAGGGGCTGAGGGTCGACGTGGGTGTGGTAAGGGCTCGTCGGCGTGCTCCGGGCCGGGTCGAGCGCGCGGTGCGTCGCGCGCAGCCAGCCCTCGGTCACGAGCCGCGCCGGAGGCGCGACGTCGAGCGTCTCGATCGCTTGGCGGACCTCGGGCGTGAGCGGCGGCACGTCGACGAGCTTCACGATGAACTGGGTGTCGTGCGCCGAGGAGGAGGCCCACAGGTTGAAGACGACCGGGCCGGTCACCTCGGTGTCCTCCTCGAAGGGGTCGCTCGTGAAGGTGAGGATCTTGCGGGTGCTGTGGAGCATCCCGCTCCTGCCGCGCACCGAGCTGCCCGTCCCTGGGAAGGTCCACGCGGGATCGGGATAGGTGTAGCTCGTGGGCACGACCTCGCCGGCGGGCTCCTCCCACGTGAGGCGCCCGTCGTTGAGGGACTCGGCGGCTCCCGAGGGTCCCGGTGCGAGGTACAGCTTGCGGTACTCGGTCCGGGCGAGGGGCCACTCGTGCTCGTCGCGGTAGCCCTCACCGTTGCGGACGTAGATCCGGATGGGCGGCTCGTCCATCACTCCGTTGTCGATTCCCTTCAGCCAGTGGTCGTACCAACGCGTCAGCTGCTCTTCGATGTAGGGGTCGAGGAAGAGCACCTGGGCGTCGCCGACGTTCACGAGCAGCTTCTTGGGCCCCTTCACCTCGAGATAGCCCTGGATGTTCCCGAGGAGGTGCACCATCGTCCCCATCCAGTTGCCGATCGAGAACACCGGGACGTCGATCTGCGAGAGCTCAGCTCGGCGGCTTTCCCAGTACTCGTCGAACGTCGGGTGCAGGGCCTGCTCGCGCAGGTAGTCGTAGGACATGTAGTCGTCGCGCCGGGGCCGCTCCGCGTAGTCGATCAGGTGGCGGTTGCGGACGCTGTTCGAGTACCAGTGGTTCTGGAAGCTCGTGAGGTACGTGCCGCCCTTGAAGCAGAAGTGGCGGTACAAGTCGAAGCACGCGTCGTACGGTGCGATGCAGGCGAGGTGCGGCGGCCTCTGGGCCGCGGCGAACCACTGGACCATCCCGTAGTAGGACTCCCCGATCATCCCCACCTTGCTGTTCGACCAGGGCTGCACGCCGCACCACTCGATCATGTCGTAGAGGTCGCGCAGCTCCTCCGCGCCGAAGACCTGGTAGGACCCCTCGGACTGCCCGGCGCCCCGGGCGTCGGCGTGGACGTAGACGTAGCCCTTGTCGACCCACTTGGCGATGTTGCCGGTCTCCCGGTAGCGGTAGACGCCCGCCGTCGGCAGGTAGACCGTGTCCTTGATGTACGGCGACACGGCGTACAGCACCGGGTACGTGCCGGGCGCCTTCGGCCGGTAGACGTCGCAGGCGAGGCGCACCCCGTCGCGCATCGGCACCATCACATTGCGGTCGACGGTGGCGTCCGGCCCGAGGTCGCCGTCGCCGAGCGTCACGGACGTGCCCGAGGACGTCTCTGCAGTCATCAGATCCCCCCTCCGGTCGGTCCACCACCGGGAGCGTGAGCCAGCCGGGAAACGTGCACGAGCACGCAGCCGTTCCCCGCTTGCGGAGGGAACCTACCTACCTTCGATAGGAGCGTCAAGCGGCTATGCGAGGCCACGATTCGGCGCTCACCCGACCGGGCGGGTCACTCGACGACGTGCATGCGAAGGGGCAAGGAGTTGAGCTCGACGGGTCCCGACGCTCCGACCGCGACCGTCCCGCCGACGTTCACACGGGTCCGGCCACGGCACGCGTTCGGCTCGAAGGCGAAGAGCATGCCCTCTGCCAGCACGGCGTCCGTCTGGGCCGGCATCGTGCGGAACCACGGGTACTCCTCGGCGAAGAACTGCTCGGCGCCGCCGTGGAGCGTCCCGAGCAGGTAGGCCGGGCTCACTCCGTGGATGAGGGGCGACAGATGCCAGCAGCCGGCTTCGCGCAACGGCGCCGCCATCGCGTCGCAGACGTCGAAGAAGGTGGCACCGGGCTTCAGCGCCTCCAGCCCCGCGTCGTAGGAGCGCCGCGCGACCCCTTCCAGCTCGCGCCACAGCGCATCGACGGGGCCGATCGCGATCATCATCTGCTGCTGCGTCTCCACACCCCCGTAGCTCGGCATGATCTCGGTCGAGATCAGCTCTCCCCTCCCCACCACGCGGGGCGGGACCGCGCCGGCGCCCCATTCCGGGGGCCCCCACGAGAGGAAGTCCCTCCCGGACTTCACGATCAGCGACGGCGGGGTGAGCGTCATGCCCGCGCGGTAGACCGCACCGGTCGCCGCCGCATAGAGATCGGCTTCCGAGACCCCGGGCCGGGCAGCTTCGAGGAGCGCTTCGCACGCGGCCTCGCCTGCGTCGGCGCTCGCGCGAGCGAGGGCCATCTCCTCTTCGCTCTTCTGCGCCATCAGGTAGGAGAACGAGATCGAGACCTCTTCGAAGCGCGTGGAAGGGAACGCGTCGAGCACCGTCTGCCACACCGTGAAGGGAATGGACCCCTCGAGCTCGAGCGGGCCCCGGCTGCGCAAGCCGACGACCCCGACGGTCTCTCCAGCCGCCCCCAGTTCCTCGAGGGCCGAGACGATGCCCGGCCCGATCAGCCCGGACCGGATGTCCCGGATCCAGTACTCCCTGTCGTTCTGCGGATCGTCGCGCCCCACGATGCGGAACGCGATCCAGGTGAGATAGATCGGTTCCCCTTCTGCCGGGAAGACGACGGCACCTTGGAGGGATTCGCCGGAGACCCAGGTCTCGAAGCTCTCCCGGGATCGCAGTCCCCCGACGATGAGCGCAGCGAGGCCCTCGTCGCGCATGAAAGAGCGGATCCGATCCCACCTCCTGTCGCGCTCGGCCAAGGAAAGAGTCGGATTGTTGTTTCCGGGCACCGCATTTCTCCTTTCACCCGCGTCGCATGTCGACGTGATCACGGCCTCACCTGGGCCACCGGCACGTGCACGACGGTCACCCGGTCGCTGTCCAGTCCCTCGGTCACCGCCTTGCGCAGGCTCTCGCCGTCCGTCGCCGAGAGGCCCCGCGCGCCGTAGCCCCGGGCGAGCGCCCCGCCGGTGCTGCGCAGCAGGCGCTGGCCCGGGCCGAGCTCGACGTGGCGCAGCAGCGGGCGCGACGAGCGCACGGCCTCGTCCACGACCACCGCGTCCTCGGGGAGGACGTCCCCGAGCGTCTCCGCCAGCTCCTCGATACGAAGCGGCGACGCACCCGTGGCCGCCGCGCGCTCCTCCGCCTTCGCCTCTTGCCGGCGCGCGGCCAAGGCGGCGACGCGCGCGGATCGGCGAGCGAGCAGGTCCTCGTCGACGTCGCGCCCGGCCAGCTCTGCGAGGAGGGCCGCGAGGCCGGGGCGCACGTCCCCCAGCAGGCCGACGTCGGCGCGGACCACACGCCCCACCTCGGCCGGGTCGTCGTGGAGGTGGACGAGCGCCGCCCCCGCGGGCAGCTTCGGGCGCTGGGCGTCGGAGAACGGGTAGAACACCCGGCAGCCTGCCGCCACCACCAGGTCGCAGCCTTCGAGGGGCGCCCGGTCCTCCCCGTACATGCCGAGGTAGGAGGGGTCTGACGTGGGAACCTGGAGGTCCCCGAGGTCCGTGAACTGGGAATGGAGGATCGCCAGTCCGCAGGTGCGGCTCAGCGCCTCCACCTCTGGCCACGCTTGCCGGGCTGCGCTCCCGACCACGAGCACCGGCCGCTCGGCGGCCACCAGCCGGTCCACGGCTGCGCGGACCGACTCGGGCGACGCGACCGCAGAGACCCGCGGGGCGGTCACCAACGCGGCGGCCGCGCCGGCGGTGTCCGCCGTCTCGGCGCCGAGGAGGTCCTCGGGCACGGCCAGGTACGCGGGCCCCGTCGGTGGGGCCGTTGCCACCCGGAGGGCGTGGGCCACGTCCGGCGCGACGGCGTCGGCAGACAGGCTCTGGTGGGCCCACTTGGTGACGGCCCGCACCGCCGCGAGGAGCTCAGGCAGGGCGCAGAAGCCCTCGTCCGAGAGGACGGAGCGGTCCTTGTGGCCCGCGGTCACGAGGAGCGGTGACCCGTCGCGCAGGGCGTTCATCATCTGGCTCAGGCCGTTGAGCGTGCCCACGCTGGTGTGCAGCCCGACGGCACCTGGGCGGCCGCTAACGCGGCCGTACCCGTCGGCCATCGACACCGCCACGCCCTCGTGGAGCGCCAGCACGCAGCGGAAGTCCCGGTCGCGGATCGCCTCGAGCAAGGGCGCCTCGGTCGATCCGGGCAGCCCGAACAGCGTGTCGATGCCCGCCGCCTGGACAACGTCGAGCAGCCCTGATGCGACGATCATCCCCCCGTCCCATCGAACACCTCCAGATCAGGAGATGTCGCGGTCACCCCTCCAGGCCAAGCACCGTTCCTGGTCGATTCCGGAGGGAGGGCACCACCGCTGGCGTGCGGAACCGCTCGGTCGTCGACCGAAGCTCCGCAGCGGAGCTCCAGGCCGAACGTGGCTCCGACGGTGGCGATCAACACCCGCGGTGTCCTTTCTGACGAGCTCCGTGTCGAGGCGAGACATTACTACTCGAGTAGGGAACGCGACACTACTCGAGCAGGGACCGCGACCGGCGAGCTCGGGCCGGGCTCGCCTCGCCGTCTCTTCGGAGATCATCTCGAGGATCATGAGAGATCGGTTCAGAGCTCGATCGAGGTCGCATCAGCCCCCCGGTGGCGGGAGTCGCCGGCGTCACCGTCGCATCAGCCCCCCGGTGGCGGGAGTCGCCGGCGCCGGAGCCACCGTCGCATCAGCCCCCCGGGGCGGGAGTCGCCGTCGCAGCAGAAGCTCGAGCAGGAGCGGCTCCCCGGATCGTATCGACCACGCGCTCGACCTCGTCCGCGGTGCCGACACCCCTCCACGCCACGTGCTGGTCGGGCCGCACCACGACGAGCGGAGCGCCGTAGTCGATGTGAGGCTCGGCCGCACGGCGACTGGCGGGGTCCAGGTCGAGCAACGTCATCGGCACGCGCCGGGCGGCCGCCGCAGCGAGGAGCGGTCCGGGATCGGCGTCGCCGGTGCGCACCACGGTGAACCACGGCCCGAGCCGGTCGTAGATCGAGACCTCCGGCGCCAGCCAGCTGTGGGGCAGGCGGTGGCCAGGTGCCGCCGTCGGGACGTAGACGGAGAGGTCGTCGGTCGCCGTGGCGGACGGCACGGTCCTGGCGCGCTCCTCGGAGCAGGTGATCACCGAGCCCGCGTAGTGGTAGCCGAGGACGAGCCCGAGCGCGTGGAACTCCTCGTGCTTCGTACGCGCGATCTCCGTCCCGGCGCGCCTGCGCGCCGCGTCGCCCCGAGGAGAGTCCTCGAGCAGCAGCGGATCGGCGAAGTCGGCGGACGAGCGGGCCGACTGCCGGCTGGCGATGTCGATGGTCTGCGCCGCCACAGGCAGCCGCTCCTCCTCGTAGCTGGCCACGAGACCGGGTCCTCCCCACCCTGCGATCACCGCGGCGACCTTCCAGGCTGCGTTGACCGCGTCGCCGACGCCGGTGTTGAAGCCGTGGCCGCCCCAGGGCGGGTTCAGGTGGGCGGCATCGCCGGCCAGCAGCACGTCGCCGTCCACGTAACGCTCGGCGTTGAGCATGCGACCGGTCCACGGATCGGTGCCGATGAGCTCCAGGTCGACAGGACCGCCTACCGCGGCGGCGATGCGCGCGCGCACCTCGTCGTCCCCGAGGTCGGGAGCCACGCCGATGAGCCCGATCCACCAGCGCTCCTCGAGGTCGAGCCGGCCCATGTACGCGGACGCCCCGGGCGCCAGCACCCAGTACTGGATGGCCGGCCCGTGGGGGACCCGTTCGGCGAGCCCCGGTGCGGTGAAGACCGCGGTCAGGTTCTGCCGCTCGTCGACGACCCCGCGGTAGGAGACACCGATCGACTTCCGGACGACGCTCGAGGCGCCGTCGCACCCGAGCACGAAGCGGGCCCGGACCGACCGGCGTGCCCCCGACCCGCTTCGCAGCTCGACGGCCGTCCCGGCGCCCTGGCGGACGACCCGGTCCGCCTGCCACCCGTACGCAGCCGTGCAGCCGGGCAACCGGGCGACGGCGTCGCGCAGGACCTGTTCGACGACGAACTGCGGGACCTGCTGGCTCGTCTCGGCGAACAGGTCGGAGCGCTCGGTGGTCAGACCGAAGCACCCGGTGAAGCGGGCCACCTCCGGGCCGAGCAGGCTGACGCAGAAGACGACGTCCTGCGACCACCCGACGGGGAGGTAGGCGGCGTCGCGAAGCGTCGCGGCGAGCCCCCACCTGCGGAAGTGCTCCATCGTGCGGATGCTCGTCGTCTTGGCGCGCGGGCGGACGTCGGACACCACCTCCCTCGGCTCGACGAGGAGGCAGTCGACCCCGCGCCGCCCGAGCTCGAGCATCGCCGACAGCCCCGTCGGCCCGCCGCCGACGAGGATGACGTCGCACGCCTCGGGGACGGTCGCGCCCTCGACGGCCCGATCTCCCTCCACACGACCATGGTAGGGTGCGCCTGCGCATGGCCGAAAGCGACGGGTGTCGCGGCCGGGAACGCGGGTACACGAGGGAGCTGGACCGAGGTGACGTCATGCGGGTGATCGCGCTGGAGGAGCACTTCACCGCGCCGGGCCTGCCCACGCACGGCCCTGGGCGCAAACCGGAGATCGCCGCCCGGCTGCGAGACCTCGGTGAGGCGCGCCTCGCCGACATGGACGCCGCGGGGATCGACGTCCAGGTGCTCTCGGCTTCCTCTCCTGGGACGCACCTCCAGGCGCCGAGCGAGGCGATCGCGACCGCGCGGGACGCGAACGACCTCCTCCATGAGACCGTGGCGGCACGGCCGGACCGGTTCGCCGGGTTCGCCCTGCTCCCCATGCCGGCGCCCGACGAGGCCGCGGCAGAGCTCGACCGGTGCGTGACCCGGCTCGGGTTCAAGGGGGCCATGATCCACGGCCACGTCAAAGGGCGGTTCCTCGACGCAGACGAGTTCTCGCCCGTGCTCGCGTGCGCCGAGTCGCTCGGCGTCCCGATCTACCTCCATCCCACTCCGCCCACGCCGGCCGTGTTCGACGCCTACTTCAGCGGGCTCCCCGAGCAGGTGGCAGGGGTGCTGGCGGGAGCCGCGTGGGGATGGCACGCGGAGACGGGGCTCCACTCGCTGCGGCTCGTGGCGAACGGCGTCTTCGACCGGTACCCCCGCCTCAGGGTGGTGATCGGGCACATGGGCGAGAACATCCCGTTCTCGCTCGCCCGCGCCGACTCGGTCCTCTCGCCTGCGACCACGCACCTGAAGCGCGGGGTCGCCGAGTACTTCCACGAGCACTTCTGGATCACGACGAGCGCCTACTTCACCCTGCCGCCCTTCCAGTGCGCGCTGAGCGTCTTCGGCATCGACCGACTGCTCTTCTCCGTCGACTATCCCTTCTCCGACAACATGCCCGGCCGGCGGTTCCTCGACAGCGTGCCGCTCAGCCCTGCCGACCGGGAGAAGCTGGCCCACGGCAACGCAGAGGAGCTGCTCGACCTGTGAGCTCCACCACGACCGCCAGAAGGCGGGCTGACACGAGCACCATGCGAGACGCGGTCGTCTGCGAGCCGCTGCGCACGCCCGTCGGCGGGTACGGCGGCGTGCTGCGCGACACCCCTGCCGCTGACCTCGCGACCGCCGTGGTGCGGGCGGTGATGGAGCGCACGGGAATCCCAGGAGAGCTCGTGGACGAGGTCGTCCTCGGCCAGAGCTACTCGAACGGCGAGGCGCCCGCGATCGGACGGGTGGCGGCCCTCGACGCCGGGCTGCCGGTCACGAGCGTCGGCACGCAGGTGGACCGGCGATGCGGGTCGGGTCTGCAGGCCGTCATCTACGCCGCGATGGAAGTGCAGACCGGTGCCGCGGACCTGGCGCTCGCCGGCGGCGTCGAGAGCATGAGCCAAGCCGAGTACTACACGACGGCGATGCGGTGGGGATCGAGGGCCGGCAACGTCGAGCTCCTCGACCGGCTCGCCCGGGGCCGCGTCACCGCCGGCGGAGCACGCCATCTTGTGCCGGGCGGCATGATCGAGACCGCGGAGAACCTGAGGCGGGAGTACCACATCGGCCGCCGCGAGCAGGACGAGCTCGCGCTCAGATCGCACGAGCGAGCGGTCGCCGCCCAGAAGTCCGGCGTGTTCGCCGAAGAGATCGTGCCGGTGACCGTGCGGCGAGGACGCGAGGAGCTGGTCGTCGACGCAGACGAGCACCCCCGCGCCGACACGACGCTGGAGGCCCTCGGAGCCCTCCGTCCCGTCCTGGGGCGCCAGGACCCGGACGCGACCGTGACCGCAGGCAACTCTTCGGGGCAGAACGACGGGGCGGCCGTCTGCGTCGTCACGCACCCGGACCTCGCGAAGGAGCTGGGCCTCCGCCCGCTCGGCCGGCTCGTGTCGTGGGCCGTCGCGGGCGTGGAGCCCGAGCGCATGGGCATCGGCCCGGTGCCGGCCACCGCCAAGGCGCTCGACCGAGCCGGGCTGTCGCTCGCCGACATGGACTTGATCGAGCTGAACGAGGCGTTCGCCGCGCAGGTGCTGGCGGTGCTGCACGAGTGGTCGCTTCCCGAGGACGCGCTCGAGCGGCTGAACGTCCACGGGTCGGGGATCTCGCTCGGCCACCCGATCGGGGCGACGGGGTGCCGCATCCTCACGACGCTCCTGCGCGAGATGGACCGGCGCGAGGCGTCCCTCGGCCTCGAGACGATGTGCATCGGCGGCGGCCAGGGCATCGCTGCGGTGTTCGAGCGCGCCGAATGACGCGGCGTGCGTCACGCCGCGCGCGGCGACTGGTGCGGTCACACGACTATCGACGGTAGGTAGCCACTCCGGCGAGACCGGCCAAGACAGCAGAGCATGTGCACGAAGAGTGCAGACGATTGCAGGAGAAGCAGCAGCGACAGCAGGAGAAGCAGCAGCGACAGCAGGAGAAGCAGCAGCAGCAACGACACCAGAAGCAGCACCAGAAGCAGAAGAAGAACAACGAAGGGGGACTCCATGAGATCAAGTCCACACCGCCGCAGTCCGAGCGCAGGCGTCATCTCCTTGGTCGGGGTGGCCGCGCTCTGCGTAGCCGTGTTCGGCTCGTTCACTGCGGCGAGCGCCGCGAAGAGGACAAAGGCCAAGGGACCGCTCAACGAGGCGATCGTCATCGCCTACACCGGACCCGTGTCGTTCGAGGGCCTGGCAGCAGACGGCGGCGTCTACCCGGGCGTCAGCGAGATCAACGCCGCCGGCGGGATCAACGGGCACAAGGTCAACATCGTGCCAGTGGACACCAAAGGCGACCCGGCGGATGCGGTCCCGCTCGTGGACAAGCTGATCGCCACCACCTCGAACTTGATCGGCGCTTCCGGCATCGGGACGGCGTCGGCGCCGACGGAGGTCCCGATCTTGAACTCCGCCGGCGTCACCATGATGACGTTCGCCGGGGAGACCTCCTTCAACCGGTCCCACTACAAGTACCTGTGGCGGCTCC
>JAKATH010000026.1 GCA_021828055.1 Actinomycetes bacterium | reverse complement strand
GGCCGACGCCGGCGCGCTTGACACTCCAACCGCCTGCCACGATCATCACGACGGCCGGGGCAGACGGGCGCGACGTGGTCCAATGTCACTGGCAACGGGGTGGTCCAATCGGACTGGCAAGCGACATCCCGTTGCTGCCGACGTCACTTGTACGCCCGGTACCTCGCATACGCAGCCATCATTTCCTCAACACTGCGTCAACGCCACCACTCCACGTAACACGTCGCGATACTCGTGCCCGCGCCTCACCCGTAGCCCTCACAACCCGCACCAAACGTAGCGACCAGCACGCCCCGTATCCGCTCACTCGTCATCGCGACCGGACACCCGAGCCGCACCAGAACGAGCCACCGTCGCCTCCGTGTCGCAGCGATACGGCCTCCCCACCCTCCCGCTCCGCCGGCGCACCCGTCATCGCCGCCCGCCACTCCCGCTCCCCTTTCGAGCGAACACCCTCGGACGGCTTCCCTTTGTCGTGCTCGGAACCTCGTCGAAGCGTCAACGGCGCGACGAAAAACTTTTGCTCCCCGAGCGACCCCGTTGATCAACGTAGCGACGAACGAACGAACACCCGCGTCCAAAACTTTTTCGTGTTGCAGCCGATTGACCCCCCGGCGAGAACCCGACGCACGAGTCAGTCAGCCCCCCCGAGGGGCCCGCCTTACGAAAGGAGAGCTACGTGACAGACTTCGACACCTGGTTGAGCCAGCTTGAGGCTTGGGACGGCTCAGCCGCTACCTGCCCGACACGAGACGCACACCGGTTCTTCGCCCCTTACGAGCGGTGCGAAGTGTGCGACTGGCGATGGACCGAACCAGACCGGCCCGAACGTCAGCTGGTCAGCTACGCCCACCAGCAGGTCTTGTACGACCACTACGCCGACTGCCTGGCCGAGTACCGCGCCTACCTGGACAGAGTCTCGTGACGTCCAGACGCCGGAAACGAACAGCGGTCTACCTGCTCGCACGGGTCTACACGACCGTGCAGCACATGGAACGGACCGAGTCCAACTACCTCTCGCACCACTGCCAGACGTACCGGCAATGCGACGGCCCGCAAGCCATGCGGCCCCACCGCTGCCCCGACTGCACGCAGGCCCGTCACCGCAGACAGCTGCTCACACTCGCCCGCATCGACACGAAATCGGCGCTCATGGCCCTTCGTGCCTGGCCGATCCCATGGAGAGAACCTACATGCCACCCCAGCCCACGAACGCCCTCATAACGCTCACGACGGACACCCAATCGCTCTACGTGCTCCGACAGGTCGCCAGACAAGAGCTGGTTATGCTTACTCGCCTCGGCCACGACCGGAAAGCCGAGGTGATCCGCCGAGCCCTCGACGAGCTTGCCGCAGCGATGCAGGAGGCCCGCGACACCGGCAACATTCTGCCGATCATCTACGACTGGAACCGAGACGACATCCCGCTAGGAGGTGGCTGGTGACTCGCCCTCTGTCAGTTGGGCACAACACTAACCCTGAATCAAGGCATCCCGCCCGACGCGCCCTTCGTCGGGGCCGCTATCCGGAGCCGGCGGCCAGGGCTGCGTACGGCGGGAACGCGGCGCAGAGCTCGCGTACCTCGGCCCGGACCGACGCGACCTCGGCCTCGTCGTGCCGGCCGCGCAGCGCCCGCAGGATCAGCTCAGCGACGCGCGCCATCTCCGCCGGGCCCATGCCGGCAGTCGTCTCGGCCGCGGTGCCCAGTCGCAGCCCGGAGGTCACGAACGGCGAGCGCGGGTCGTCCGGGACGGTGTTGCGGTTGCAGGTGATGCCCGCGCGGTCGAGCACGTCCTGCGCCTCCTTGCCCGTCAGCCCGGCGTCGAACGTCCGCAGGTCGACGAGGAGCATGTGGTTGTCGGTGCCGCCCGAGACGAGCCGGAAGCCCTGCCCGGCGAGCGCGGCGCCCAGGGCGCGGCAGTTCCCGACCACCTGGGCCGCGTAGGAGCGGAACTCCGGGGTCTGCGCCTCGGCGAAGGCGACCGCCTTCGCCGCGATCGCGTGCTCGAGCGGGCCGCCCTGGAGGCCGGGGAAGACCGCGGCGTCGATCGCCTTGGCGAGATCTGCGCCGCACAGGATGGCGCCGCCGCGCGGGCCGCGCAGAGTCTTGTGGGTGGTGAGGGTCACCACGTCCGCCACCCCGACCGGGGTCGGGTGGGCCCCGCCGGCGACGAGGCCGGCGGGGTGCGCCATGTCGTACATCAGCAGCGCGCCGGCGGCGTCGGCGATCTCGCGGAAGGGAGCCGGGTCGATGATCCTGGCGTAGGCGGTCGACCCTGCGACGATGAGCTTGGGGGACTCTCGCTTGGCGATGTCCGCCACCTGGTCGAAGTCGATGACCTCCCCGGGAGTGGAGGGGTCCTCGGACGCCGGGGTCACGCCGTAGAAGACGAACCGCCAGAACTTGGAGGTGATGGACGCAGGCGACCCGTGCGTCAGGTGGCCGCCGTGGTCGAGGCGCATCGCCAGGACGGTGTCGCCCGGCCGCAGGAGCGCCGTGTAGGCGGCGAGGTTGGCGTTGGCGCCCGCGTGGGGCTGCACGTTCGCGTGCTCCGCGCCGAAGAGCGACCTCGCTCGCGCGCGGGCGAGGTCCTCCACCTCGTCGATCACCGAGTTGCCGCCGTAGTACCGGCGGTGCGGGTAGCCCTCGGCGTACTTGTTCGTGAGCACCGAGCCCCCCGCGGCGAGCACTGCGGGTGAGGTGAAGTTCTCCGACGCGATCAGCTGCAGCGTCGTCGACTGGCGCTCCGCCTCCTCGCCCAGGAGGCGGGCCACCTCGGGATCGCCGCCGAGCCAGCCGTCGAACGGCGACGCCTCCCTCAGGCCTCCCGTCGTGGTCTGCGTCATCGCCGGCGTCCCTCGGGGGTGCGGAAGCTCTCGGGGGTGCGGAAGCTCTCGGGGGTGCGGCGTCCCTCGGGGGTGCGGCGGCGGCAGGGGCCGTGGAGCGGGCGTGGCGAAGCGGGGCGCGCGGAGGACGGCATGCGGACACTCTACCGTCGCACCGCCCGAGCCCCTGGTGGGTTCGGGCGGTGCGCGACGCCGCCGGACCCTGCCCGGCGCTGGGGACGCCGGTCGCCTCGTCCCCTGGTCCGGAATGGGCGAGCTAGCGGAGCGACGCCTCGATCCACGACCAGGCGATCGCGCCCTCGCGCAGGCACGCGGGCGGCGACACGGTGCAGTCGACCACCGTGGACGGGAGCCCGTCGCAGGTGCCGCCGTCGACCACGAGCGCGACCGCTGCCGCGCCGAACGCCTCGCACACCTCCTCAGCGGTCGTGCACGGCGGGCCGCCGTGCTTGTTGGCACTCGTCGTCGCGAGCGGCCCCGCCCTGCGGCACAGCGCCTGGACAAACCTCTGACGGGGGCGGCGCAGGCCGACGCTGGTCCCGTCGCCGCCGAGGTGCGCCCCGAGCCCGGGGTCGCAGGGCACCACCACCGTCAGCGCTCCGGGCCAGAACCGCGCCGCGAGCATGGAGGCGGCGCGCGGCCAGCCGCTCGCGACCTCGCGCGCCTGGCGCCAGCGTCCGACGAGCACCGGCAGCGCGAGCCCCGGCGGCCGGTCTTTGGCCGCGAACACGGCTTCGAGCGCCGCCGGGCGGTCGATGCGCGCGGCGAGCCCGTAGACGGTGTCGGTCGGGATGGCCACGACCCGGCCGTCGTCCAGCTCCCGGGCCGCGGCCTCGAGCGCCGCCGGATCGGCGGCGTCCATCACCGGCGGGGCGCCGAGACGGGTCACCTGCGTGCGACGACCGCCCGCTCCCTGCCGGCGAGGTCGTGCTCGACGCGAACGTCGCGGTAGCCGGCCCGGGCCGCCAGGTCGGTCGCGGGCCCTGCGTGGTGCGGCGCCAGCTCGGCGACGACGGCGCCGCCCGGCACCAGCCACGATCGGGCCCCGGCGAGCACCGACTCGACCGCGCCGAACCCCGGCGTGCCGTCCGTGCCGGCCCTTGCGACGAGCGCGCCGTAGGGCTCGCGCCGGACCTCCGGATCGAGCGAGCGCCACTCTTCCTCGCTCACGTAGGGCGGGTTCGAGACGACGAGGTGGAACCGTCCTCGCCATCGGGGTGCCAGCGCGTCGAACCAGCTCCCGGCGGCGAGCTCCACCTGGGCGGCGACGTGGGGGTGGCGGCGCGCCACGCGCCGGCGGTTCTCCTCCGCGAGCGACAGCGCGGCGGGGTCGACGTCGGTCGCCACCACCCGGAGCGCCGGGCGAGCGACGCCCAGCTCCACGGCGACGGACAGCGCGACGGCGCCACTGCCGGTGCCGAGGTCGGCGACGCGGAGCTCTGCCACCGCCGACCCTTCGGCCGCGTCCTGGCGGCGCACCTCGGCCAGGGCCACCTCGACGACCTGCTCGGTCTCCGGACGCGGGATGAGCGCCCGGGCGTCGACGGAGAGGTCCACGGTCCGGAACGCCCAGGTGCCCAGCACGTACTGGAGCGGCTCGCCGTCCAGGCGCCTCGCCGCCATCTCGTGCAACGCGCGCGCCGCCGCCTCGTCCATGCCGGCACCGGCGCCGAGCACCTCCTCGACCATCCAGCGCGCCTCGTTCGCCGACCCGAGCCGGGCCGCGAGGTCAGCCTGCAGCGACGCTCGCGCCGTCACGCAGCGTCGCCCGCGAGCTGGCGCGCGCGCTTGTCGGCCGTGAGCGCGTCGACCAGGTCGTCCAGGTCTCCCTGGAGGACCTGGTCGAGCTTGTAGACGGTCAGGTTCACGCGATGGTCGGTGACGCGGTTCTCCCGGAAGTTGTAGGTGCGGATCTTCTCGGCGCGCCCGCCGCCGCCCACCTGGCTCCTGCGCTGCGCGGCGAGCTCGTGCGAGCGGCGCTCCTGCTCGGCCTTCAAGAGGCGGGCCCGCAGCACGGTCATCGCCTTCGCACGGTTCTGGATCTGGCTCTTCTCGTCCTGCATCGACACGACGATCCCGGTCGGCAGATGGGTCACCCGCACGGCGGAGTCGGTGGTGTTCACCGACTGGCCGCCGGGGCCCGTCGAGCGGTAGACGTCGACCTTGAGGTCGGCCGGGTCGATCTGCACGTCCACCTCGTCGGCCTCCGGGAGGACGGTGACCGTCGCGGACGAGGTGTGGACGCGGCCTTTGGACTCGGTGACCGGCACCCGCTGGACGCGATGCGGTCCCGCTTCGTGCTCGAGGCGCGCCCACGCATCGGCGCCTTTGACCACGAACACCACCTCGTTCAACCCGTCGCGCTCCGAAGGGCTCTCCGAGAGCACCTCGACACGCCAGCCGCGGCGCGCCGCGTACCGCGAGTACATCTCGTAGAGGTCGCGGGCGAACAGGTTGGCCTCCTCGCCGCCCTCGGCGCCACGGATCTCCACGATGACGTTCCGGCCGTCGTTGGGGTCCTTCGGCAGGAGGAGGACGCTCAGCTGCGCGCCGAGAGACGCGATCTGCGCCTCTGCGGCCTCCACCTCCTCGAGCGCGGCCCCCCGGTCGTCGCCGGTGGACTCCTCGAGCAGCTGGCGCGCTGCGGCGAGGTCCGCCCGCGCGCCGCGCAGCGCGCGCCACGCCGCCACCACCTCCACGAGCTCCTTGTGGCGCCGCGACAGGTCGCGAAGTTGCGCCGGATCCCCCGCGGCAGAGGGATCGGCGAGCGACGACTCGACCTCGCTCAGCTCCTGGGTGAGCGCGTCGAGGCGCGAGTCGAGAAGAGGGGCCTGCGGCTCAGCAGGCACGGGACCGCGGCCCGGCCCGGTGCCGGGGCTGGCTCAGCTCTTCGCCGGCGCGCGCTTGACGCCGCGGCGGCCGTAGCGGCGCTGGAACCGCTCGACCCGCCCGCCGGAGTCCACGAGCTTCTGCTTGCCGGTGAAGAACGGGTGGCACTCGTTGCAAAGCTCGACGTGCAGGTCCGACTTGGTCGAGCGGGTGGTGAACGTGTTCCCGCACGAGCAGTGGACCGTGGCCTGCACGTAGGTGGGGTGGATGTCTGCCTTCATGATGGCTCGCCTTCTCTGTCTGCGGCTCTGTCTGCGGCTCTGTCTGCGGCTCTCTGCGACTGCGGCTCAGGGCGCCAGGTCGTCCCGGCGCCTCGGTCAGCCGCCTGGGGTCAGGTCGTCCCGGCGCCTCGGTCAGCCGCCTGGGGTCAGGTCGTCCCGGCGCCTCGGTCAGCCGCCTGGGGTCGGGCCCTTTGCGATCTCTGCGAGGAACTCGTCGTTGCTCTTGGTCGTGCGCAGCTTGTCCATCAGAAGCTCGAGCCCGGCCGCGGCGTTCCCTTCGCTCGCGAGCGCGTTCAGCACCCGGCGGAGCTTCCACACCTGCTGCAACTGGCCGCGGTCGAAGAGCAGCTCCTCGTGGCGGGTCGAGCTCGCGTTCACGTCGATCGAAGGGTAGAGGCGCCGCTCGGCGAGCCGGCGGTCCAGGCGCAGCTCCATGTTGCCGGTCCCCTTGAACTCCTCGAAGATGACCTCGTCCATCTTCGACCCGGTCTCGACGAGCGCCGTCGCGAGGATCGTGAGCGAGCCGCCCTCCTCGATGTTGCGCGCGGCGCCGAAGAACTTCTTCGGCGGGTAGAGCGCCCCGGAGTCCACGCCGCCGGACATGATGCGGCCGGTCGCGGGCTGCGCGAGGTTGTACGCACGGGCGAGACGGGTGATGCCGTCGAGGATGATGATGACGTCGTGACCCAGCTCGACGAGCCGCTTCGCCCGCTCGATCGCGAGCTCCGCGACGGCGGTGTGCTCGTCCGAGGGTCGGTCGAACGTGGAAGCCACGACCTCGCCCTTCACCGACCGCCGCATGTCGGTCACCTCTTCGGGACGCTCGTCCACGAGCAGCACCATGAGGTGCACCTCGGGGTTGTTCGCCTCGATGGAGTGCGCGATCTGCTTCATGACGGTCGTCTTGCCGGCTTTCGGGGGCGACACGATGAGCCCGCGCTGGCCCTTCCCGATCGGAGCGAGGAGGTCGACGATCCTCGCCGTCACGTTCTCCTTCGCCCCGGGCAGCTCGAGGGACAGCTTCTCGTCGGGGAAGAGCGGGGTGAGGTCCTCGAACCGCGGCCGCTGGCGGGCCGCATCGGGGTCCAGGCCCGACACCTTGTCGATGCGGAGGAGAGCCGGGTACTTCTCGCTGGTCGACGCGGGCCTGCAGGCACCCTCGACGTAGTCGCCCTTGCGCAACGCGAACCGGCGCGCCTGGCTGATCGACACGTACACGTCCTTCAGCGACGGCAGGTACCCATCGCAGCGCACGAAGCCGTAGCCCTCGTCGCGCAGGTCGAGGAGCCCGCGCACCTCGACGAGCTCGCCATGGTAGGGCGCGTCCTGACCCTGCACGCCTTGCAGGTCGCGCTCGCCGCCGACCGGCCCGCGCTCGCGGCCACGGCGGCGCCGGTTCCGGCGGTTGCCTGGCTCGGCGTTGGCCGCCTGGGAATAGCGGCCCTGCTGGCGCTGCCCCTGACGCCCGGCAGCGCCGTTGGTCGCGCCGGCCTCGTGGGTCTGGGGGACGTCGACGCGCACGGTCACGGTCTCGGCCGCCGCGTCAGCGGCGTGCGCGTCGGCAACGGCAGCCGCGGCGCCGGACCCGCCGGCCCCACGGTCGTCGGCCGCCGCGTCAGCGGCGGCGTGCGCCGGCTCGGGCCCGCGCTCGGGCCTCGACGCCGCCGCGTCGCGCTCGGGCCCGTTGGTCACCACGCCGGTCCGCTCGGCCGCGTCCGAGGCGCGGGCGGCATGCCCGTTCGTCCCGTTCGACGAGCTCACGCCGGCCGCCTCCAGGATGCGGTCGATGATGTCGGACTTCTTCGTCCGCGACGTCGTCTTGAGCGACATCGCCTGCGCGATCGCATGGAGCTCGTCGCGCTCCTTGCCCTCGAGCACCGACCGTTCGAGCTGCTCTTCCGCAGTCATCGGTCTCCTATCTCATGACGGGTCGCGCGAGCCGTGGCGTGGCCACGCCGCGCGAGGACGGAACACGGGTGAAGGACGAGCGCCCCACGCCTCCTGCTCCCGCGTACCACCGGTGGCGTCACAGTTCAGGACCGGCCTTCGGGCCGGCGCCCTGCGCGCCGTTGCCCGGTGGGATGCAGCCATCCTAGCGGTTGCCCGCGGTCACGGCAAACACCCGGCACGCTTTCGACAGAGCGGGCGCCGGGGCTGCGACCGCAACGGCGGCTGTCGGGGCGGCGGCGCTGCCCGGTCCATCCTGCGATTCGAGACAACAACCCGTCCGCCCGGATCATTCCCTGTCCGCTCCCTGCTCATTCCCTCGCCCGCCGTCCCGCTCGCCGTCCCGCTCGCCGTCCCGCTCTCCGTCCCGCTCGCCGTCCCGCTCGCCGTCCGCCTCTCAGGGCGGTCCGCGTCGGGACTCCGTGCGGGGCCCTCAGAGCCCGAGCTCTTCGAGGACTGCGTCGAGGTCGGCGTCGACCACCGAGGGCACGGAGATCTGGCTGATCGCGAGGTCGGGGTCCTTCAACCCGTGGCCGGTGAGCACGCACACGACCGTGGAGCCGGGCGGGATGTCGCTCTTCAACATCCCCGCCACTGCCGCCGCGGAGGCCGCCTCGCAGAACACCGCCTCCTCATGGGCGAGCATGCGGTAGGCGTCGAGGATCTCTGCGTCGCTCACCGCGCGCACCGCTCCCCCGGACTCGGCCGCCGCCGCGGTCGCGGCGTACCAGCTGGCGGGGTTCCCGATCCTGATGGCGGTCGCGACCGTCTCGGGGTGCTCCACCGGATGGCCGAGGACGATCGGCGCGGCCCCCTCCGCCTGGAAGCCGAGGAGCCTGGGCACGTTGGGCGACCGCCCGGCCGCCCGGTACTCGAGGTACCCGCGCCAGTACGCCGTGATGTTGCCGGCGTTCCCGACCGGCATGCACTGCACGTCGGGGGCGCGGCCCAGCACGTCGACGATCTCGAAGGCCGCCGTCTTCTGGCCTTCGAGCCGGTACGGGTTGACCGAGTTGACGACGGTGACCGGCACTCTGTTGGGCAGCTCGCGCACGACGGCGAGCGCGTCGTCGAAGTTGCCGCGCACCTGCAGGACCCGCGCGCCGTGGACGAGGGCCTGCGCGAGCTTGCCCAGGGCGATGTAGCCCTCGGGGATGAGGACGACGCAGTCGAGCCCGGACCGGGCGGCGTAGGCGGCGGCCGACGCCGAGGTGTTGCCCGTCGAGGCGCAGACCACCGCCTTTGCGCCCTCGGCGACGGCTTTGGAGATCGCAAGCGTCATCCCGCGGTCCTTGAACGACCCGGTCGGGTTGGCCCCCTCGACCTTCAGCCACACCGAGGCCCCGACGCGAGCCGAGAGTCGCGGGGCCGGGACGAGGGGGGTGCCCCCTTCGAGCAGGGTCACGACGGGCGTGGCGCCGTCCACCGGCAGCAGCTCGCGGTACTCCTCGATGACGCCGCGCCAGGCGGCGCCGACCGCCACGTCAGCGCCGCCGTTCGTGCCCGCCGGCGACGCGCATCGGGGTGCCGTCGTCGGCACCGATCACGCGCAGCACGGAGCCGACGCGCACCACGGTGTCGATCGCAGCCAGCGCGTCCAGCGTCGCCCGCACGTCTCCCTCCCGTGCGGAGTGCGTGAGGAACACGAGCCGGGCCGCTGTGCCGAGCCCGTCCTGCTCCATCGCCCTGATCGAGACGCCGTGGGTGCCGAACGCGGTCGCGACCGACGCGAGCACGCCGGGGCGATCGACCACGTCGAGGTTGATGTAGAAGGCCGATCGCAGGTCGTCGACCGGGCGAACGGCAGCCTGGTGCCGGCGCGGGGCGGGAGCGTGCGCCCCGGACCGCAGGTTCCGCGCGGCGTCGATCAGGTCACCGAGCACGGCGCTCGCGGTGGGTGCGCCGCCCGCTCCCCTGCCGTAGAGCATGAGCTCCCCCGCAGACTCGCCCTCCACGAAGACGGCGTTGAACGCGCCCCGCACCGAGGCGAGCGGGTGATCGGCCGGCACCATCGCAGGATGGACGCGCACCGACACGTCGGGGCCGTCGCCGACCATCTCCGCGATCGCCAGCAGCTTGATGACGTAGCCGAGCCGGGCCGCGTGCTCCACGTCCAGCGAACGGATGCCGGTGATCCCCTCGCGCGGCACGGTCGTCCCGAGCACGTCGCTGCCGAAGGCGAGACCGGCGAGGATCGCCGCCTTCGCGGCGGCATCGGCGCCCGACACGTCCGACGACGGATCCCGCTCGGCCAGACCGAGCTGCTGGGCTTCGGCGAGCGCCTCCGCGTAGTCCATGCCGTCGTCGGTCATGCGGGTGAGGATGTAGTTGGTCGTCCCGTTCACGATCCCCATCACGCGCAGCACCCGCTCGCCGGCGAGCGACTCGCGCAGCGGCCGGATCACCGGGATGGCGCCGCCCACCGCGGCCTCGTACAGGAGGTCGACGCCGTTGGCCGACGCGACCTCCGAGAGCTCGACCCCCGACTGCGCCAGGAGCATCTTGTTGGCGGTGACCACCGGCTTGCCCGATCTGAGCGCCGCCTCGACCAGCGTCTGAGCCGGGTCGAGGCCCCCGATCAGCTCGACGACCACGTCGACGTCCGGGCGCTCGACGAGGGCCTTGGCGTCGTCCGTGAAGAGCGCGGGGTCCGCCGCCCCGGGGGCCTCCCGCCGGCGCCGGAGGTCGCGCACCGCGATCCCCGCGAGCTGGAATTGGACGCCGGCACGCGCGGCGATCTCCTCGGCGCGGGTGGTGAGCAGCTCCGCGAGCGCCGAGCCGACGTGGCCGTAGCCGAGGAGCGCGACGCGAACAACCCCCGTGAGCTCCCCTCTCGCAGAGGTGGGACCGGCCGCCATCCACTGGAGGCTACCGCTCGCGCCGTCGCCGACCGAGGATCGAGTGGCGACGGCGAGATAGTATACGATATATCGTGATCGGTTGACGACAGTCGACTGATGGCGTGATCAGGAGAGCAGGGAGGAAGACGGAGGAAGCCATGGCCACAACGACGAGGAAGATCCAGGGCGGCATGTGGGTGCGCGAGCAGGCGTGGGCGGGCGCACGAGCCCGCTGGACACGGGGTGAACGGGGTGACGAGACAGGGGGGCCCCGGCGAGGCCGGCGTCTCCACGGGTTCCCCGGCCCGTGGGCGATGGCAGGGATGGGAGGCCCTGGGTTCGGCCCTCCCTGGGGCCGCGGCCGGCCGCGCTCACGGCGCGGCGACGTCCGGTTCGCCGTGCTGCGCCTCCTCGCCGAGGAGCCGATGCACGGGTACCAGATGATCACCGTGCTCGCCGAGCGGAGCGGCGGCGCATGGCGCCCGAGCCCGGGCTCCATCTACCCCACCCTGCAGCAACTGGAGGACGAGGGGCTCGTCACCGTCGCGGAGCAAGAAGGCCGGCGGACCTTTGCGCTCACCGACGCCGGCCGTGCCGAGGTGGAGCGGGCGCCCGCCGGGCGGCGGGCGCCGTGGGAGGAGCTCACGGACGAGGACGGCGCGGGCACGCGTGCCCTTCGCGCGACGGCCGCCCAGGTGATGGGCGCCGCCATGCAGGTGGCCGCCGCCGGCGACGGGCGCCAGGTCGCGCGTGCGGAGCGGCTGTTGAAGGACGCCCGAAAGGCGCTCTACCGGCTGCTCGCCGAGGACGGCGAGGACGACTGGGGTGGCGGGGACGACGGCGGGGGGGGACCCGACGCTCCGCCGCCTCCGGACGCCTGACCGGACGCCTGAGCGGACGCTCCGCCGCCTCCGGACGCCTGAGCGGACGCCTGACCGGAGGCCTGAACGGACGCTCCGCGGGCTCCGGGCGCCGGGCGCGGGCTCGCGGACCACCAGGGGCGCGCTCGGGCTAGAAGCGCGCGCCTCCGACAGAGACGGCGACGAGGAGCACGGCGACCAACGCGGCTCCGGCAAGGACCGCAGCCCGGTCCTCGCGAGTCCACGCGATCTGGCGGTACGCGGTCCGCTTCTTGCTCTCTTGCTCACCCCGAGCGCACGGGAGTCCGCGACGAGCGCCATCTGCTTGCGGCCTCGCAGCGAGCCACAGCCCCCCGAGCGTTGCATGGGCGACGCGACGGACGCCCTCAGGCGTTGAGACCGCCGTCGACGAGCACGATGTTGCCCGTCACGTAGCTAGCGTCGTCGCTGAGCAAGAAGGCGATCACGCTCGCCACCTCCTCGGGGCTGCCGTACCGGTGGATCGGGACGGCGGCCTCGCGCCGGCGCCGCGCCGCCTGCACGTCGTCTGCGCCGAAGGCCCTCTCGAGGTCTTCCATCATCCGGGTGTCGATGTACCCGGGCGCCACCGCGTTCACCCGGATGCCCTTCGACGCGACCTCCAGGGCCGCGGTGCGGGTGAGGCCGACGACCGCGTGCTTCGAGGCGACGTAGGGGCTGAAGCTCGGGCCTCCCTTGATGCCGGCCTGCGACGCCGTGTTCACGACGGCGCCGCCGCGCCCGGCTTCGGTCATCGAACGCAGCACGGCGCGCAGGCCGAGAAAGACTCCTCGTGCGTTCACCTCTTGGACCCGGTCCCAGTCGTCGGGGGAGAGCTCGACGATCGGCGCCACGCGCCCTTCGATGCCCGCGTTGTTGACGAACAGGTCGATCCCCCCGAGCGCTTCGGCCTCGGCCACGTAGCCGTCGACGGCCGTCTCGTCGGTGACGTCGGCCTCGAGGCGCGCGGCGGCGGCGAGGTCCGTCGCCGTCTCGGCGAGCCGCGCGCCGTCCCGGTCGACGAGGACGAGGCGGGCTCCCTCGGCGCCGAGTCGCGCGGCCGTGGCCCGACCGATCCCCGACGCTGCCCCCGTGACCACGGCGACCTTCCCTTCGAACCTGCTCTGCATCGTTGGTCCTCCTTCGGTTGGGATGGGATCGGGCTCAGCGGGCAGCGGGCCCGATGGGGTCGGGGTCAGCGGGCGGCGGGCCCGGTGGGATCGGGGTCAGCGGGCGGTGGGGTCGGGGTCAGCGGGCGGCGGGCCCGGTGGGGTCGGGCTCAGCGGGCATGTTGCCCCGGTGGGATCGGGCTCAGCGGGCACGCGGGCCCGGGCGCCAGGGCTGCACGAGCGCGGCGACGAGGTCCTTCGGACGTCGCAGGTCGACGAACGCCTGCGGCGCCTCGTCCAGGCTGAGCCGTGCGCTCACCAGCGGCGACGGGTCGACCGTGCCGGAGGCGATGAGCGCGAGCGAGTCGGCGAACTCGTGCGGTCCGTACGCGCACGAGCCGGCGACGTGCAGGTTCTTCGCGAGGAGCTCCGCCAGCGAGATCGACGCCACCTGCCTCGTCAGCGCGACCTCCACGAGCCTGCCGTCCGAGGCGAGCGCGCCCACGAGCAGCTCGAACGCCGTCTCGGCGCCCGAGCACTCGAAGGCCGCGTCGAAGTGGCCGGCGTGCTCGGTGAAGAAGGCGTCGACGTCGGCGCTGGAGGCGTCCACGACCACGTCCGCGCCGACCGCGACGGCCGCCCTGCGCCGCCCCGCCGAACGTCCGACGGCGACGACCTCTGCGGCTCCGAGGGCCCGCAGCGCGAGCACGACGCTGAGGCCGATGGGGCCGGCGCCGAAGACCACGGCGCGGGTCCCGGTGCGGGCACCCGCGAGGCGCGCGGCGTGGAGGGCCACCGCCAGCGGCTCGGCGTGCGCGCCGTCCTCCAGCGCGACGCTCCCGAGCTCGTAGAGCTGGCCTGCCGGCACGCGGACGTACTCGGCAAAGCCGCCGGGTGCCCCGAGCCCGACGTTCGGCACCGCGCGGCAGCGGAAGCTGAGCCCCCGGGAGCACTCCTCGCAACGGCCGCAGGCACCGAGCGGGTTGACCGCCACGGCGTCGCCGACGCGCGCCGCGCGGACGCCACGGCCCACGGCCACAACGGTCCCGGAGAGCTCGTGCCCGAGCACCTGGCCCAGCGCCGGGCGCCCCTGCTCGACGCCGTGGACGTCCGAGCCGCAGATCCCGCACGAGTGGACGGCGACGACCACCTCGCCCTGCCCCGGTGACGGGTCGGGCACCGTCGTCACCTCGACGGCACCGTCGGCGACAGCCAGGGCGCGCACGGGGCTGGCGGCTCTCAAGCGCCGCCGAGGCGCCGGAGGCGCTCGGGGACGCCGGACGTGACGGGGTCAGGCCGGAGGATGCGGTGAAAGAGCGTGGCCGGCGCCGCGGCGCACGAGAAGGTGCTCGAGCAGTGGCCGAGGCCGGCCTGGTCGATCGGTCGGACCGCCCCGAGCCGGACCCGGTGGGGTCGGCGCCGAAGCTCGTCGGGCTCGGCCCACCTCCCCCGCTCGAGGACGGTCGCTCTCGAGCCCGCCACGACCGTCACCTCGCACCTTCGTCCTCGTCTCCGCCGGGCCGACCCTGGACCAGCGCTCGAAGGCGGCGAAGCCCCGCGTCGCGATGCTCGCGCGGAGAGGAGCGCTCGTCGGTCGCTGGAGCCCGAGACCGGCGGGGGGCGTCGAGCAGCTCGAAGCCCCCCCGCGCGGGCGAGCCCGCTGCGCAGTCGACCGCGGCCCGGACCGATCGGACCCCTGGCACCAAAGCTCCGCTCACCGTCTCCCCCCTTGCCGGCGCTGCGCCCCGCGGGCCGCGTGACCCTACCGGACGGGGCCGCGCTCGGGCAGCTCAGCCCGGCACCACATCGCACGCCTACGGGCTCAGGATCGCTTCGTGCCGGGCGACGATCTGGGCGTCCCAGTCGTGGTCCGTGAGGACGTAGAGCCGGTCCTCCTTGATCGCCTCGAACAGGATCTCGGCGACCTCGGAAGGCGGCATCCCCTCCGAGAGCCGATCGTGCATGCGTGCCCGGAGCTCCTGGCCGGCATCGGCTCCAGGCGCCGGCACCTCGTTCCGGAGCTCTGCCGGACGATTGCGGCTCCCCTGGAAGAGCCGGGTGGCGACGATGCCCGGGCACAGCGCCGTGACCCTCACCTTGGCGCCGCGCTCGCGCAGGTCGGCGTCGAGCACCTCGGTGAGGGCGAGGACCGCGTGCTTGGCGATGCCGTACATGTTGCGCGCCGTCACGACCGAGGTCATCGAGCAGGTGTTCACCATGTGACCGCCGTCCTCGTTGGCGAGCAGCAACGGGACGAAGGTGCGGACCCCGTAGACGACGCTCCAGAAATTCACCCCGACCGTCCAGGTCCAGTCCTTCTCCGTCGCCTCCCAGATGGCGCCGTCGAGGTAGCCTTCGACGCCCGCGTTGTTGCAGACGAGGTGCACCGATCCGTACTGGGAGAGGGTCGCCCGGGCCAGGCGCTCGAGCGCGGGGAGCTTGGAGACGTCGGTCGGCACCGAGAGCACCAGGTGCCCTTCGGCCCGCATCTGCGAGGCAGCCTCCTCGAGACCGGCCTCGTCGACGTCGGCAATGGCGAGCTTCATCCCGGCCTCGGCGAAGCGCTGGGCGAAGGCGCGTCCCATGCCGCTGGCCGCGCCGGTCACGACCGCAACCTTCCCGGCGAACTCCTCCATGGCTCCTCCCTCGGCTGGCGGGTCCCGAGCAACCGCTCGGGGGCCGCGATGGACGGCTCCATCATGGGCGCGGCGGTCCCCGTCGGGAAGTGCTGCAGGGGAGGTCGGGCTGCCAGGGGGCGGGTCACGACCAGGGCTGGCCGCCGGACGGCCTCGCCGCGTGGACCGCTGCCCAGACCGTCTTGCCGCCGGGCAGTGGCTCCCATCCCCACGAGGTCGCGAGCGCGTTCACGATCAGCAGCCCGCGCCCTCCTGGCGCGGTCGGCAAGGGATCGACCAGCTCGGGAGGAGCGCAATTGGCGTCACTGACCGCGACGAGCAGAGAGCCTGACTGCAGGCGAAGGCTCAGCTCGAAGTGCGTCCTTGCGTGGCGCACGGCGTTCGCCGCCAGCTCCGCCACGAGGAGCAACACGTCATCGGGTATGGCGACGTCCCACTCGCGGAGGACCTCGTCGGCGTACCGGCGAGCATCCGATGCAGCTTCAAGCGTCGGCTCGAACGACTTGTTGGCAGATCGCGACGGGTCGTCGAACTGTTGCTCGCCACCCGACACGTTGTTCCTCCCTTCTCGGGGTTCTTCCTTCTCCGACACTCGACTACCCGTCGGCGGTGTGACAAAACATCGAACGTTGCGAGATCCGCCCCCGCTGATCACGGTCGACGCGAGGCGGCGGCTGCGGGAAAGCCCCAGCCGCTCGCAGCCACAAGAAGGATGCGCCGGCGCTCGCGCGAGCCCGCGCGCGGGGCCGCCCGGGTGCGCGCCCGAGCCCGACCTCGTATGGTGGACCCGGTGCGACGCCTCGAGTTCTCGATCGCGAGCGAGCGCGAGTCACTTTCCGGCTTTCTCGACCTGCAGCGAGCCGCCCTCGTACGAAAAGTGCAGGACGTCAGCGAGATCGATGCACGGCGTGCACCAACCGCCAGCTCGCTCACGCTGCTCGGGCTCCTGAAGCACGCGGCCTCGTGGGAGCGCCGTTGGGTCCAGGTGGTCTTCGCCGGCCTCCCGTTCCCCAACGAGTGGCCCGAGCAGCAGGCGAACCCGGGACGCGACGACTTCTTGCTCGACGACCGCGACACCGTGGACGGCTCTATTCGCCGCTACCAGCACGAGGTGAGCCTGTCGCGAGAGATCGCGGCCTCGAACGACCTCTCGGCGCCCTGCGCCCACCCGAAGTTCGCCGATCTCAATCTCCGATGGGTGCTCCTGCACTTGATCGAGGAGACCGCACGGCACGCGGGGCACGCCGACATCATCCGCGAGAGCCTCGACGGAAGCCGTGGCCTCTGACCCCGCCTCCGGGTACGGCGCCGATCCCGCACGTGCACGTCGAGTCGAGCAGCCAGCGGCATGCCGCTCGTGGCACGGGCAGCGGGAGGAAGAGGTCCCCTCCCCCCTCGCCTGCCTCTCCGGCCACTTCACCACAGTCCCGGTGCGCCGCTGGGACGCCGGTCGGCACGCGAAGCGAGGAGATCGCTGAGGATGTCCTCGAAGCGCGACCAGGCGACGAAGTGACCACAGGCCTCGATCGAGAACAGGACCGAGTCGGGGATCCTCGCCGCCGCCTCTCGGCTCCAGTCGGCGGGAACGAGAGAGTCGTCCGCGCCGTGCCACAGACGCACCGGGACCGCGATGGACTCATAGGCGAATCCCCAGGGCTGGTCGACGGCGAGGTAGTCGTCGACGACCCCCCCGGGGGATCGCAGTCCCTGCGACACCGCCCTCGCGAGGGAGGGCAGACCCGACGCCGCCACGGCAGCGACGTCAGCCGGCGGCATCGAGCGGCTCTTCCTCGCCCACCAGCGCCGTGGCAAGCGCCGAGCCATCTCGGCCTCTGCACGGAAGCGCAGGCTCGCGTAGCCCGGCCATTTGTCCGAGAGGTGGAGGTTGGGCGACAAGAGCGAGCTCGGTGCGTCAGGGCCCGGCGGTTCCCAGGGCCAGTCGAGGGGCACGACGCCGGCCACGATCGCGACCGCTTCCACTCTCAGGGGCAGCAGTGCCCCGAGCGACGCGGCGTACGGGCCCCCTTGCGACCATCCCAGCACGGAGCACCGCCCGACCTCGAGGGCATCGAGCAGCGTCTCGACGTCCCCGGCCCACTCGGCGATGACCCTTCCCCGAGCTCGGGTCGAGCCCCCGGTGCCCGGCCGATCAGGCGAGACGATCCTGATGCCGAGGCGCCGCGCAACGGGTCCGGCCACCGCGATGTCGAGGCACCCGGTGAAGCTGCCGTGACAGTTGAGCACCGGGTAGCCGGCGGGGTCGCCGAACTCGGCGTACGACAGCCTGCGCCCGTCGGGGAGGATGACGGACGAAACCGGTTCCGCATGCCGATGCACGACCGCCGTCACGTGAGTCCGAGCCGAAGAAGGCGCGGATCCCTCGGCCTCTTCAGCGACGAGGACATCGAGGGAACTGTAAACGAATGCCGCGTACGATCCTCCGGCGGCATCGGTGGTGGCCGCATGACGGACGGAGCTCGGGCCGGCTCGACCGGCGGCCCCCCATCGGCGCGGCGATGCCTCCTCGCCTGACAGTGCCGATCGGGCTCGGAGAGGTCGAGCAGGCACGCCGTGCCGTCGACTCCGTCGCGACCAGAACGCCGACGTTCATCTCGCGCGTGCTCTCCGAGCGTACCGGTGCGACGGTGTCCATCAAGGCGGAGAACCTCCAACGGACCGGTTCGTTCAAGGTGCGCGGCGTCGCCTCGAAGCTCGCCTCGCTGGGTGACGCCGCGCGGGCGGGGATCGTCGCAGCTTCGGCGGGAAACCACGCCCAGGCAGTCGCCTTCGGGGCCAGCCGAGCAGGTGTCCCGTGCCACGTGTTCATGCCGAGAGATGCTCCGGTCGCAAAGGTGAGCGCGACCGAGTCCTACGGGGCGACGACCGCGCTCGGCGGCGATTCCGTCGACGACTGCCTCGCGATGGCGGCGGAGCGGGCAGCCGCGACGGGCGAGATCCTCGTCCATCCGTTCGACGACCTCGCGGTGATCGCGGGGCAGGGGACCGTCGGCCTGGAGCTCGCCGAGCAGATCCTGGACCTCTCGCTCGTGGTCGTCCCGCTCGGCGGCGGCGGCCTTGCGTCTGGGATCGCGGTCGCGCTCGAGGCCCGCCAGCCGAGCGCGAGGATCGTGGCCGTTCAGGCCGCGGTGTGCGCGCCCTTTGCCGCCGCCCTCGGCGTCGGTCGACCCGTTGCAGAGGGAGCTCCGAGCTCGCTCGCGGACGGCATCGTGGTGAAGCGGCCTGGGGCGATCACCCTCCCGATCGTCGAGGCGCTCGTCGACGAAGTGGTGACCGTGGAGGAGGACGACATCGCCGAGGCGATGGTCCTGCTCCTGGAGCGCGCCAAGCTCGTCGTCGAGGGGGCGGGCGCGGTCGGCGTGGCAGCGCTGCTGTCCGGCGCCGTCGAGGCGCCTGCGCAGGGCACCACCGCGGTCGTGCTCTCGGGAGGAAACGTCGACACGAACCTGCTCGCGATCGCGATTCGGCGCCACGAGACCAACGCAGGTCGCCGACTCGTGGTCTTCGCCCGGATCTCCGACCAGCCCGGTCGTCTTGCGCGGCTGCTCACCGTGATCGGCGAGGCGGGCGGCAACCTGATCGAAGTCGGCCATCTGCGAGAGGGATACGACCTCCACGTGAGGGAGACGGGTGTGCAGCTGGTCGTCGAGACGCGCGGCCGCGAGCACGCACGAAGGGTGCTCGATGTGATGCACGACGCGGGATTCGACGTTCGGCCGGTGGTCGAGCCGAGGTGGTCGCGAAGCACCGCCTAGGCACGGCGCACGGCGCCGCGAGGGCCGGGCGCCGCGTTCCGCCGGGCGTCTGGGCCGGGCGCGCCGCCGGGCGTCTGGGCCGGGCGCGCGCCGCCGGCGTCTGGGCCGTTCAGTCGTCGGCCGGCACCAGCACCACGTCCCGCTCCACCGAGTACCACGTGCCGCTCCACCCCTCGGGGGCTCCCGGCTCGTCGGAGCCGTGCGGCACGTAGTCGACGACGAGCGACGGCTTCACGCCGAAGACGGCGTCGTCACCGAGGTGCGGGCTCGTCCCGTCGAAGAAGTGCGTCGCCACGGTGCGGTACCCAGGGGCCGAGACCATGGCGTGCAGGTGGGCAGGTCGCCAGGGGTGGCGCCCGGTCGCCGCCAGCATCTTCCCGACCGGGCCGTCGTCGGGGATGCGGTAGTCGACCGGCCGCACCGTCCAGAAGGCGAACGCACCGTCGGCGCCCGTCCTGAACAGGCCGCGCAGGTTCTCCGGCGGCTGCCCGGGGTCCTGCACCGCGTACAGCTGGTTGGCCGCGTTCTGCCACACGTCGAGCAGGGCACCTTCCACCGGCCGCCCGTCGGTCCCTCGCACGGTGCCGGTGACCAGCGCCGGCTCCCCACTCCCCTCCTTCTCCACGGTCGAGGAACCCATGGGTCGCAGCGGAGAGCCGTCGACGTGGAACGGGCCGAGCACCGTCGACTCGGTCGCACCCGGCGCGCCAGGGTGCTGCAGGGCGTCGACCAGCATCGACAGGCCGAGCGTGTCGGACAGCAGGATGAACTCCTGACGGCTGCCGGTGCACGTCTGGCCGGTGTCGGTGAGGAAACCGACGGCCGCCTCCCACTCGCCCCTGGTGAGCCCCACGTCGCGTACGTACGCGTGGAGGTGGTCGACGAGCCGCTGGAGGAGGAACCTCAGCCGGCGGTCGGGCGCTCCGTCGAAGCTCTTGCGGGCGGCTGCGGTGATCTCGTCGGGGGTGACGGGGTGCCGCTCGTCCCTCATCTGCGCATGGTACCGGGGGGTCGTCGTCGGGAGGGAGAAGCGCCGGGCGCCACGAAGACGGCGCGCACCCGCCTCGGAGCTACCTCCGCCATGAGCTCGTCCACCAGGGCTCCGCGCTACCGCACCAGATCCGGGAACACCGCCTTGCGCCACGAACGGGCCCCGCTCACGTCCACCCTTGCGGCGCGGCCACGCACCCCGCGGGCGGCGCTGTCTGCCCGAGCGGTCGCAACGCTGCCTTCGCGCTCCCCGCAGGCCGAGCGGCGCGCGGCGACCACCAGAGGCGACGAGCCTGCGCGCCCCGACCACGACCACGATCCCGTCAAGACCAACCACAGCAGGATCCCGAGGGGGTACGCGAAGTAGCCGAACCGGGCGTCGGGAGCGAGCAGGAACATGAGCACGAAACCGACAGCCAGGCGCACCGACGCCTGCCGAATGTCGCGCGGCGGCCGGAGGATGAGGGAGGCGCCGAGCGCGAGCGCTGCACCGGCGAGCAGGACGATCGCCACGAGGTGACCGAGGCTCCCCGTGCTGGCGATCAGGTGACCAGGCAGCGGGCTCGCGGCTTTCGTAGGGCTGTGCGAGAGCCCGAGCGGGTACTCGACGATGTTCAGCCACAGGGCGCGGGGGTGTGCGATCAGCTCCGGGGCGGTGAGGGCGACGAGCGCCAGGAACGTGCCGAGCGCGCTCGAGGTGAAGCGCGTCGCTGCGCGCCTTCCGTCCCGGACGGCGAGCAGTGCGACGACGACGGGGAGCGCCGGCCACGCGGTCGCCTTCAGCGCACAGGCGGCACCGATCGCGACCCCTGCCAGCAGAGGGCGGTTCCCGCGCTGCGGGGCGACGTCCTCCTCGAAGCGCCCGCTCGGTGCTGCGCGGGACGCGCGGAACGCTCCCCCGGCATGCACGTGAGCGCCGCGCGCCGTCCAGGCGAGGCCGAGGCACAGGAGCGCGATCACCGGCGGGTCCGTCACCCCGAGCGACATCGGCAGCGCGAAGACGGGGACCGAGAGGAGGAGCATGGTGCGAAGCACGGCCTGACGCCGGCAGTCCTCGCATCGACGCGCCGCGTCGGGAGCGGCGATGCGGCACGCCGCTACGAGCAGGCCGGCGGTCGTGAGCGCGAGCCACGACACGGGGTCGCCGAGCGGACCCGGAAGGCCGAGCGCGTGGGGCAGGCCGAAGAGGGACATGCCCGGCAGGTAGGGATCGTAGGACCGCCACGATGCGAGCTGCCCCGACGCGAGGTACGGCGTGCCGTGCGCGAGCCATTGGGCGGCCGCTCGGGCGACGACTCGCACCTCGGAGGTCGCCCCCCAGTTGACCGGCAAGACGGCGGCGGGCACGGCCAGCGCTCCGACGATCGCAACGAGAAGCGGCACGCTCGGGTACCGTCGCCAGCACCACACGGCCGCCGCCGCGGCGGCGCCGTAGGCGCCCGCAGCCCAGGCTCCCCAGACGGACTCAGCCCCGTGCGCGACGAGCGCGAACACTGCGGCGTAGGCGGCGAAGATCGCGAAGAGCGCGACGGCCAGCGGAGTCCCGACACCTACCCGGTGGTCCGAGTCGGCGCCGACGGCCAGCCGCGTCGACATGCCGGAATCCATCATGGTTGACCTGCAGCCGAGGGTATCCCATCCGATGCCCGACACGAGGTCGGCCGTCGCCGATGGACGGTCCGGCGTGCGTCCCCGACGCCGGCCGGGTCCCCGCCGTCCTCCGCGCGCGTGCCTGCCTTGTCGGGTGAGGTCACGCCGCCGGCGATCATGCGTGGACCGAGGCCGGCTGCCCTGGCGACCTGTTCAGCGCTCGCCGCCCGGAGCGCGAAGGCTGGAAGAGGTAGTTGCGCGTGCCCGGATCGACCGAGCGGGCCGGTTGCCAGCCACGCTGCCAGGTGTGCATCGTGTACCCGCGCTCGAGCATCCACGCGACGACCTCTTCGGGGGTGCGCTGGTACCGGGCCGTATGGCGAGCCTCGATCTCGACGAGCATCGCCGGCCGGAGCGTCTCGACGACCTCCTTGCCGCCCTCGAGCACCTGCAGCTCCGCGCCCTCGACGTCGATCTTGACGAACTGGAGCTGGTCGATCCCTTCGCGCGCGCACAGCGCGTCCAACGTGTCGACGGTGACGGCCACAGAGATCTGATTGGCGAACTCCACGTTGGGGTCCGGTCCCGCCGCCGACCCGTCGAGAAACGACCGTCCCGTGACCAGCCCGTACCGCCCCAACGGGACGTGCATGATGTCACGGCCGGGCTGCGCGCCGAGAGCCACCGCGTGCCGGCAGACGTTGACGGCCTGCCACGCGCTCAGCAGCCGGGCGAGCTGGAAGTTGGCGAACGGCAACGGCTCGACGCTGTGCACGCGCCCGCTGCGACCGCACAGGCGCGACAGGGCCATGGTGTACAGGCCGGCAGCCGCCCCGACGTCGATGCACACGCTCCCCGGGCTCACCACCCGTCGCAGGCCCTGGATCTCGCTTTCCACGTACGGCGTCCATCGGGCAAGGCCGGAGATCGCCGCAGCGGTGAGGCGCACCCGCAGCACCGCGAGTTGCCGGTCGAGCTCAACTATTCGATCCATGCTTGCCTCCGTCGGCTCGTCAGCCTTCGATGCGCCGTCCCACAGGAGCGTCGGCCGTCGGTGGGTCGGGTCCGATCGGCGCAGCGACCGCTCTCAATTACTCGTGTCCTCGTGCTCGTTGTCGTGCGCTCGTGCTCGTACCGGGTCCCTTCACCTCCCCCCGAGAGGCACGACGGGGCCGCGACGCCGACCAGGGTCGAAGAAGAGCCGCCCGCACGGTCGCCACGGCTCATGGAGCAACCTCCCCGGCCAGCGCCCCAGGCCGGCCTCCGCGCGGAGGTGGGCATCGCCGTCGAGGAGGCCCCGACGCTCGGCGAGCCTCTGGAGCCGGGTGAGCCCGGTGCGCTTCTCGAACCGGGTGAGCTCGGTGAGCCTCTCGAACCGGGTGAGCCGGGCGAGCTCGGTGAGCCGGGTGAGCCGCCGGAGTTGCACGACCGCTGCGCATCGAGGTGCTCCTCTGCCCGGCGGTGGGGAACGAGTGCCAGGACGACCTTCACGAAGAGGTCATGGGGCCGCTCACGCCCGACGAGAATACGGTGCGGGCGTGCGGGAGAGCAATAGAAGCCGTGCTTTCCCAGCCTGTGACCTCGTCTGACGAGCGAGCCCGCCGGCGGCGGGAGCCCTGCGCGTTCATGCGAACGTCAGGCTCGGGCACCAACCTTCCATGGACGGCTGGTGGCCACCTCCCGCTGCGCAGCACGCCCGCTGCGTAGCATGACCGCATCCGCCAGCCACGAGGAACCTTCTCGGCGTGCACCTGCTCGGCCTGCTGACCGTCACCGACCTACCCCCGACCGCCCTCTGCGCCGCCGGGGCGCACGTTCGCGCCGCCCGGGCGCACGGCACCCAGCCCCCGGCCGCCTCCGAGCACCTGGCCCCCGCGGGACGCACCCTCGTCGACGCCGGGCTGCCGTGGTGAGATCGACGCCCGCGGCCACGGGGCTCGCCGGCCGGCCGGCGGGTCCGATGGCGCGGACGGCACAGCCGGGGACGTCCCTGTCGGCTCTCGCCGAGCAGCTGGGCACGTGCGAACGACGGGGTGAGGCGGTCGTGACGGGCGTGAGCGCGGACAGCCGCCGGATCGCCCCAGGCGACCTGTTCCTCGCGGTGCCCGGGGCGCACGTCGACGGGCACCGCTACGCCGCCGACGCCGTCGGCCGTGGCGCCGTGGCGATCGTCGTCGAGCGCTTCCTCGACGAGCTCGCCGTTCCCCAGCTGCGCGTCCCGTCGGTGGCGGCCGCCGCCGGGCCCATCTCGGCCCACGCGTACGGCTGGCCGTCCGAGCAGCTCCTTGTGGTCGGGGTGACCGGCACGAACGGCAAGACGACGACGTGCCAGCTGTTGCAGGCGTGCCTGGCCGGATCGGCGGGAGTGGCCGGGCAGATCGGCACCACCGGCACCTTCCTCGGCGGCAAACGGCTCGCCACGTCGGCGCTCTCCACTCCCGAGGCCCCGGAGCTCCAGCGCCACCTGTTCTCGATGCTCGCCGCCGGGGCGGTCGGCACGGCCGTGGAAGTCACCTCGCACGCCCTCGATCGGCACCGGGTCGACGGCACCCGTTTTCGCGTCGGGATCTTCTTGAACCTGTCGCCCGAGCACCTCGACTACCACGGCTCGATGGAGCGGTACTTCGCCGCCAAGAGCCGGCTGTTCGACCCGTCCCGCTGCGACCAGGCGGTGATCTGCGTGGACAGCGAGTGGGGGGCGCGCCTGGCGGCGTCGTGCAGAGTGCCCGTGACGACGTTCTCCTCACGCCGCCCGGCCGACTTCCGCATCACCTGCACCTCCAGGGGACTCGCCGGGATCACCGTCGTGATCGACGACGGCAGCAGTCGCGTGGAGCTGGCCGCGCCGCTCATCGGGCCGGTCAACGCCCCGAACGTCGCCGCCGCGTATCTGGCTTCCCTCGCGCTCGGGATCGAGGCGGACCAGGCGAGGGCTGCCCTCGAGCGCTGCCCGCCGCCGCCGGGGCGCTTCGAGATCGTGACCACCGACGAGCCGTACCTCGTCGTGGTCGACTACGCGCACACGCCCGACGCCCTCGAGGCCCTCGTGGACACGGCCCGGCAGCTCGCGACGGCGAAGGTCCGCCTCGTCCTCGGAGCACGCGGTGAGCGGTACGCGGCGAAGCGGCCGCAGATGGCCCGGGTGGCGAGCCAGGCAGACGCGGTGGTGCTCACGACGGACAGCCCCGGTGCCGAGGATCCCAGCACCATCGTCGGCGAGATGCTGGCCGGAGTGCCCGCTGCCCGCCGCGAGCGGGTCAGCGTCGAGCTGAGCCGGGAGAGCGCCATCCGCCGCGGCGTCGAGGTGCTCGGCCCGGGAGACGTGCTCCTCGTCAGCGGCCGCGGGCACGAGACGCACCAGCGCTTCGGCGACCGCCTGGTGCCCTTCGACGACCGGGTAGCTGCGCGCCTGGCGCTGGCGGCGCGGCCGGCGCGGCGCCCGTCGCCCGATGACCTGCGCGTGAGCGTGGTGATCCCTGCCCACGACTCCGAGGACACCCTGCCCGCGGCCATCTCCTCGGCGCTGGGGCAAACGCGCCGTCCGGACGAGGTGATCGTGGTGGACGACGGCTCGACCGACGGCACGGCCGCCGTCGCGCGCTCGTTCGGCGAGGCGGTGCGACTGGTCGAGCAGCCCTGCCTCGGCCCGTCGGCCGCCCGCAACGCCGGTGTCGCGGCAGCCGCCTCGCCGCTCGTCGCCTTCCTCGACGCCGACGACCTGTGGCAGGAGAGCAAGCTGGAGCGCCAGGTCGCCGCCCTGGCGGAGCACCAGGCGGTGGTGTGCGCGTCCGACTGGGTGCGCGGACAGCCGCCACCCCTGCCGGCCGAGCTCGCGGTGACGTCGATCTCGACGGACGACCTGCTCGTGCTCAATCGCTTCCAGACCTCGACCGTGGTGGTGCGCCGGGACGCCTTCGCCGACGCTCGCGGATTCTCACCCCAGCTCGACGGCGCGGAGGACTGGGACCTGTGGTTGCGGCTCTCCCGGTACGGCCCGGTCATCAAGCTCGACGCCCCTCTCGTCTCCTACCGGGACATGGCGACGGGTTACTCGAAGGACCTGCGACGCCATCACGACGCCGTGCTCCAGATCGTCCGCCGCGAGCTGCTCTCGTTCCCAGGACCGCGTGGCCGGGAGCTGCGAGCCTGGCACCACCTCCGCTTCGCCATCGCCTTCGCCCGACTCGGCGATCGAGCTCGCGCGCGCGAGTGCCTGTCGACGCTGCGCAGCGAGCGACTCCTCGCCGCCACCGTGCCCGCGACCGTCAACCTCCTCCTGCCGTTCCTCGCCGGCCGGATGCGCCGGCGCCTCCCCTCGAGCGACGCACGCGCGGCGCAGGAGGCATGACTCAGGGCGCGCACGAGGTCACGGGAACGCCTGACCGAGTTGGCTCAACGGCGCGCCCGCACCCTGACCATCTGGGCACTCGGGACGGGGACTCCGTCCCTCTCGCCGCCGATGAGCCAGACCACACGATGCTCGACCGCCACCGCGGCGTAGGAGACCGGAGCGGCGAGGTGGCCGGCGACGCGGAAGGACACGGTCGACGGGTCAAAGGACCAGATCGTCGAGCCGGACACCGGAGCCGATCCAGGCGGGTAGCTGTCGCCACCGGCGAGATAGACGTGCCCGCCGAGATCGAAGGCCGCCGCTCCCTGCAGCGCGTGCGGAAGGGACCCGACGACCCTCGCGGTGTGCGTCCGCGTGTTGATCTCCTGGACGACGGCGACCTGCTGGCCTGGGGGAGGTGTTGTCGAACCCGCGGGTGTCGAGAACTCGTTTGTCGTGCCACCTTGCTCCGCTTCCCCGCCGAAGACGTAGATGACGCCGTGCGCCGCCGCCACCGCCGGATAGCGGACCGCAACCGGCAATGTGACGAAGGACGCGAACGTGGACCCGTTGGCCGTCTCGAGCACCGCGGCGTCCCCTATCGAGCCGTCGTACCCTCCCACGACGTACGCAGCCCGCCCCACGGTGACCGCTTCGTCGTCCGCCCGCAGCTGTGGCAGCTGTCCGGTGACGGTCGCAGACACGGCGGTGCGCGGGCCCGGCGATCTCGGAATCGTGACCCCTTGGACCAGCGCGAACGGGACGCTCTGGCCGCCGCCGAAGAGAAAAGCCCGACCGTCCAGTTCCGCGCTCCCCGCGTCGTGCGTGGGCGATGGCAGCGTCGCGATCGACGTCAGCTTGCCGGTCGCGGTGTGAAGCACACCCACGTCTGCAGAGCTCGCCCCCGAACCGAGCAGGCCGCCGAGCAGCAGGACGCGGCCGTTGGGAAGCGGCGCGGCACCAGCACGCGAGAGCCCGTTCGGAAGGCGCCAACGCGCCATCGACGCCACCACCGACGGCGCGCGGTGCGAGTGCATCCTCCGTCGTTCCCGGTGCGGTGCGTGCGCGCGGCGCGCCGCTGCCGCCGAGCTCGTCGCCATCGGGCTCAGCAGTCCCAACGCACAGAGCAGGAGTGCAAGACCGGCAGTCGCAGACCGTGCAGCCGCCATTGAGCCTGCTCGCCGAGGGACGGCGGGAGGGCGTGGCCGCGCGCGTGCTCGGCTCGTCTCCACGCCTTGCGTCGAACCCGACGTCGGTGCGCGCGAGCGGCGCGATCGCTTCGAGACTCCCATCGTGCGCAGTCTTCGCCTCTCGCATAAAGGGAACATTAAGAAGTCCTCGTCACCGGCTCTTGCTGCACATGCTCAGCTTGCCGAGCTGCCACGACATATCGTGCTACCACGCACCGAGCCCCTCCCTCGCGACGAACCCGCTCCTCTCACTCCCGACGACGTGCACGGCTGGCCCGTTCGCTCATCGCGCTGTCGTTCGTCGTGGTCATCGCGTTCTACGTCGGGACCTCCGGCGCCCATCTGGCTCGTCCTGCCTCGCACCCGCACCGGCACTCGCGCCGGAACAGCAGGACCGCGCTCCCCTTCTACGCACCCCACGGCTACCCCACAACCGCGCGCCTGAAGCCGGGGCCGAACCTCGCGCCCGGATCACAACCGTCGGTGCTGCCGACCGACGTGCTGATCGCAGATCGGAACAACAACCGTCTCATCATCGTCGACCCGCAAGGCAACATCGTCTGGCAGTTCCCCAAGCCCGGCGACCTCTTGCCTGGCCAGACGTTCCGCACACCCGACGACGCGTTCTTCACTCCGAACGGTCAGGACATCATCGTCACCCAGGAGGACAACTACGTCGTCTCGGAGATCTCGGTCGCGACCGGCCACATCATCTGGCGATACGGCCATCCGGGAGTCCCTGGGTCATCGCCAGGCTACCTGAACAACCCTGACGACGCGATGATGCTGCCGGACGGCGACATCGTGCTCGCGGACATCAAGAACTGCCGGATCCTCCTCCTGCGGCCGCCGAGCCACTCACCGGTCGAGGTGATCGGTCAGACCACTCAGGCCTGCTTCCACACACCGCCAGCACGCTGGGGCAGCCCCAACGGGGTCTTTCCCCTCTCGGACGGCAACTGGATCGTGACCGAGATCGACGGCGACTGGGTGGACGGCTTCAACCTCAGGACCAACGGGGTGCTGTGGTCCACCAACCCGCCGGGCGTCCTCTATCCGTCGGACACCAACCAGGTACGCGGCAACGTCTTCATCACTGCGGACTACTCGGTCCCCGGCCAGGTCGTCGAGTTCACCTCGACCGGCCAGGTCGTATGGCGCTACGCGCCGACCGGCGCGCAGGCCCTGGACCAGCCCTCCCTCGCCATGGCGCTCCCCAACGGCGACGTCCTCGTGAACGACGACTGGAACCACCGCGTGATCGTCGTCGACCCGAAGACGGACCAAGTCGTCTGGCAGTACGGCCACACGGGCGTGCCGGGCGCGGCTCCCGGCTACCTCTACAAGCCGGACGGGGTCGACCTCGTCCCGCCGTACTCGCTGACGATCCTCCACCGCCATGCGATGTTGGGACCCGCGGGATCCTGAGAGACCGCGGTGCCCATGACGTGCTCCACGTGCACGACCCCCCTACGTGCCCATGACGTGCTCCACGTGCACGACCCCGGGAGCCGGCGGCGCCACGGGGGTCACCTCTTCAGCTTGTCGAGCGCCGACTGCACCGAGTAGGCGTAGGCCTCGCTCGTGTAGGTGGCGCCGGT
>JAKATH010000025.1:13761-28907 GCA_021828055.1 Actinomycetes bacterium | reverse complement strand
GAGACGGCGGTGAAGAACCACCCGTCGAAGCGCGGGTCGCGCGACTGCACGGCCCGGTAGCAGTGCTCGAAGTCCTCCACCACCCCGCCATCGTCGCGCCCCTCGTCCTCTCGGTCTGGCGGGAATCGGACACGAGAGCCCGCCCCCGCTCACGTCGGGCGTGAGCCGCACGAGGGGCGGCGGCGCCCCGAGGGGCGCCGCCGCCCTGGGTCTGCCCCTGGGTCTGCCCCTGGGTCTGCCCCTGGGGCCCAGTCGGCAGGCCCGTCGGCAGGCCCAGTCGGCAGGCCCGTCGGTAGGCCCGTCCGGGGAGCTCTGGGCGGCCCGTTCAGGCAGTGGCCTTCAGTGTCCCCGGAACCGCGGACTCCTTGCCCTGGTACACCTTCACCGGGCCGCTGCCCGTTGTGGTGACGTACACCGGGCTCAGCACCTTGGTGCCCGGCCACCTGCCCGCGGGGGTCGTGAAGGTCCCGACCGACGAGGTGAACCTGACCACCTCGTCCCCTTCGTAGCCGTAGTGCACCGTCTTCGAGTAGTTGAGCGGCGAGAAGCCGGGGGTCTTGAACGTCTTCGCCTTGGTGTCGATCGCCTTCATGAGGCTTGTCCGGGTGAGGTCCTTGCCGGCCGCCTTCAGGGCTTGGACGAACGTGTAGGCGAGCGCGATGCCGTACTCGGTGTTCCCGTCGAGGCCGTGCTGGGCCCAGAGCTTTCGTGTGTACCTCTGGAGGATCTTCTTCTCCACGCGGATCCATTGGTTCGACGATGTGGACTCCGGCGGCTGGTAGAGGTTGGTGATCATGCCGTTCATGAGAGCGGTTGCCTCCGCGGCTGCCTTCTTTGTGTGCGTCGCCGCTGTGGTGAACGACGACAGCAGCGGGCCCACCGTCGGCGCGTCGGCGCCCACGTTGTCGACGACGTACTGCGGCGTGAAGCCGATCGACGCCGCCGGCAGCAGGGCGAGGGCCGTCGCCGCCGGTATGGTCGCCATCACCACCACCTGGGCTCCCGCGGCCTTGAGGGCCGACATCTGGGTCGTCATGGCTCCCGAGAGGGTTGTCACGTCGTACGACTGCTTGCTCACGACGGCCGACGCCGGCACCTCCAAGTTGATGCCCTTCATGACGTCCTGCCCGAACTCTGTGTCCTGGTAGAGCTCGCCGATCTTCTTGCCCTTGAAGTGAGTCCTGATGTAGTAGCCGAGGATCTTGCCTGTGACCGTGTACGGCGGTTCCCACCCGGTCGTGTCCGGATACTTGGATGTGCTCCAGCAGTTGCATCCCGACTCGATGAAGAGATGCGGCACCTTCTCGGTGTTCAGGTACTTCAAGACGGCCAGGTTGGTCGGCGTCCCGAGCGATCCCACGTCTGCGAAGATGTGGTCTGTCAGGACCAGCTTGCGGGTCAGGGTGGCCGTTGTCGTCGGGTCGTACTTGTCGTCGAGGTAGATGTACTTGATCTTGCGCCCGTAGATGCCGCCGTGGGCGTTGACCCACTTGAACACCGCGTTCATGGCAGGGGCGATCTCGCTGTAGCCCGGCGCGGCCGGGCCGGTCAGCGGCACCGTCGCGCCGATCGTGATCTGCCGACTGGTCACCCCTGTCGTGCTCGCTGCGACGGCGTTGCCGACGGCGTTGCCGACGACGAGGACGCTCGCCGCGATCGCCATCGCGAACGCCGCTCCTGCCGCCATCACCGGTCGGAGCGATGCCCGTCGGCGTATTCGCAACTTCATGGTCTGCTCCTCTCTTTGGTTTCCTGGTCCATGCGAACTGTCGCGGCTTCGACGCCGGCGACCTCGGACGGCGTGCCGTCAGGGGCCGCGAGAGATGGATCGTTCGGGACCGGCTCGAACGCCGGTCCGGCGACGGTCCTCCACAGGTGCTGGCCGATCCGCCGGATCCCACCCTGGACGCCGGCCGGCGACACGAGCATCGCGATGATGAGCACGACGCCGAAGAACGAGTCGGACAGGTAGGCGGCGGCCGACGTGCCGAGCGACAGGTGCTGCGAGAGGGAGGTGCTCCATGTCGGCATGTACACGAGCGCGACCGCGCCCCACCAGACGCCGACCAACGAGCCCGCTCCCCCGAAGACCATGGCGGCAAGGAGCCCGATCGAAAGGGAGAGCGGGAACTCGCCGACGTTCACGACTCCGGTCGAGAGCACGAGGAGCGCCCCTCCGAGACCGGCGCACCCGGCGCTGACGGTGAAGGCGAGGACCTTGGTCCGGGCCACGTGGATGCCGCTCACCGCCGCGGCGACCTCGTCGTCGCGCACCGCGCGGAACGCCCGGCCGAACCGGCTGCGGACCAGGTTGGCCAGGAGGACGAGCACCACGAGGGCGCAGAAGAGCTGGATCCAGGCGAGCCACCGCTCCGGGCTGAGCGTCCCCGGGGCGGGCGGGGGTGTGGTCGTGAGCCCTTGCTCGCCGCCGAACACCGATCCGTACTGGGCGGAGAGCTGGGGGAGGCCGAGGGCGAGCATGAGGGTGACGCCCGCCAGGTACGGAGGGCTGAGCCGCGCCGCGGGGACACCCACCACGGCCCCCGCGGCGGCCGCGATCACGGCTGCGATCACGAGCTCTTCCACCAGGCCCACGTGCGTGTGCAGCTGGAGGAGCGCGAGCGTGTACGCGCCGATGATCATGAAGGCGCCGTGACCGAGCGAGAACTGCCCGTTCAGCCCGGTGAGGACGCTGAGCCCGCCCAGCACGATGGCGTACACGGCGATCTCGCCGATCTGGTAGTCGCTGTAGGCGCCCACGTTGACGGTGAGGACGTAGAAGAGGCCTGCGCCGAGCACGAAGAGGATCGAGTGCCGCACGAGAGGCTGGCTCGGGAGCCGCAGCCTCCGGGCGAGCGGACGGAGCGCGACCCGCTTCCGTGCGCCGGACGGCGCAGCCTCGGCACCCGGTCGCGTGGGGGAGGCCGTCACACCCGCCTGACCCCCGCGGTGCCGAAGAGCCCCTGGGGCCGGACCATGAGCACGAGGAGCAGCATGGCCAAGGCGGCGATGGGCTGGAGGTCCGGGCCGACGTAGCCGCCCACGAGCGCGATGGCGATCCCGGTGACCAGCCCGCCCACGAGGGCGCCCACCGGGCTCAGCAGCCCCCCCAGCACCGCGGCGGTGAAGCCGTACACGAGATAGAGGTCCATGTAGTACGGGCTGAACGAGCTGAGCGGCGCCACCAGGAGGCCGGCGAGCGAACCCGCGGCGCAGGCGAGCGCCCACGCCAGGGTGAACAGCCGCCCGACGCGCACGCCGAGCAGCCGGCTCACCTCGGGCGAGAAGGCGGCCGCCCGCATGCGCAGTCCGAGGGCCGTCCACCGGAAGAGCGCGACGATCGCCACCACGAGCACCACCACGGCGCAGACGAGGAACACGTCGAAGTGCGAGAAGGCGACGCGCGTCCTGCCGATGACCAGGCCCCGCTGGGAGAAGGCCGCCGGGAACCCCCTCGCCACGTTGCCCCAGATGCTCCCTGCGACCCCTTCGAGCACCACGAGCAGTCCGATGGTGACGATCACAGGGTTCAGCGCGGGCTTGCCCTGCAGGGGCCGGATGAGGGTGCGCTCGACCGCGGCGCCGAGGACGGCGCCGGCGGCCAGGGCCGCGACGAAGGCCGGCCAGTACCCGACGCCGCGGCTGAGCAGGCTGAAGGCGATGAACGTCGTGAACATCCCCATCGCGCCCTGGGCGAAGTTGACGATGCCCGTCGCCCGCGAGACGAGCCCGAGCCCGAGCGCGATGGCGGCGAAGACCATGCCTTGGGCGACCCCGGAGAGCAGGATGTCGACGAAGAGCGCCACGACGGTCAGAACCCCAGATAGTGACGGCGGAGGTCCGCGTCGGCCGCGAAGCGCGCCGGGCGGTCCGCGACGACCACCCGCCCGAGGTTGAGGACGATCGCCCAGTCGGCGACGGAGAGCGCGCTCCTCGCGTTCTGCTCGACCAGGACGGCGCCCAGCCCGTCGCCGGTGGTCAGCTCCCTGAGCGTGGCCATGAGCTGCGCGGTGACGATCGGCGACAGGCCGAGCGAGGGCTCGTCCAGCAACAGGAGGCGGGGCCGGCAAGCGAGCGCGCGCCCGATGACCAGCATCTGGCGCTCCCCGCCGGACAGGGTGGAGGCGGACCGGTGACGCTTGTCGCGGAGCTGGGGGAACCTCTCGTAGATCTCGTCGACCACCGCGCGCCGTTCGCCCCGCCTCACCCGGACGAACGTGCCGAGCCGCAGGTTCTCGTCGACCGTCAGCTCGGCGATGACCCCTCGGCCCTCCGGCACGTGCGACACGCCCAGCCGGGCGATGCTCTCGGGCGCCCGGCCGGTGATCCGCTGGCCGTCGAAGCTGGCCGTCCCCCGGTGGTTCCGGACCAGGCCGCTCAGCGTCCGCAGCAGCGTCGTCTTGCCAGCGCCGTTCGCCCCCAGCACCGTCGTGATCTTGCCGGGGCGCGCCTCGAACGAGACGTCGTCGAGGGCGCGCACCGGCCCGTAGCGAACCGACAGCCCCTCAACGTGCAGCATCGACGCAACCTTCGCCAGGGCCCTTCCCGGCCGCGCTCACCGCGTCGCCCAGGTACGCCTCGGTCACTTCGGCGCTCGCCTGGATCTCCTCCGGCGTGCCGGTGGCGACCACCTCGCCGAAGCTCAGGACGACGATCCGGTCGCAGACGGCCATGACGAAATCCATGCGGTGCTCCACGAGGAGCACCGACATGTGCTCGCGGAGGCCCTGGATCTGCGAGGACAGGTCGTCGATGTCGTCCGCCGACAGGCCGCTGGCCGGCTCGTCGAGGAGCAGCAGCCGCGGGTGGCTGATCAACGCCCGCGCGAGGGTGACCCGTTTCTGGACCCCGTAGGGGAGGGAGCCCGGGAGCCGGTGGGCCCAGTCCCCGACGCCCAGCTGGCCGAGCAGGTCCGCCGCCTCGCCGGCGACACGGCGCTCCTCCCTGCTCGAGCGCCACAGCCCGCCCAGAGCCGAGCCGAAGCCGGCGTGGAGCGACGGCTGCGCGCCGCAGGCGACGTTCTCGATCGCCGTCAGACCCCTGCAGAGGCCGACACCTTGGAGGGTCCGGGCGATCCCGAGGCGCCCGAGGTCGTGAGCGTGGTGGTTCTGCAAGAGGCGTCCGTTCCAGCGGATCCACCCGTGTGTCGCCCGCACGAAGCCGCTGATGGCGTTGAAGAGCGTGGTCTTTCCGGCTCCGTTCGGGCCGATCAGCCCGACGACCTCGTGGGGGGCCACCCCGAGCGACACGCCGTCGAGCGCAAGGAGCCCTCCGAACCGGACGGTGAGCCGGTCGACCTCGAGGCCCGCGCCAAAGGCCGCCGCAGGTGCGGCGCCCTCTGTGTGGAGCCCAGGAACCGGCACGTCGCCTCTCGACCTCCCCCCGGGCCATGCCGGCGCGCGCAACGCCGACATGACAGGTGACTCACCTCACGAAGTACACGATGGAAACACGATTGTCAAGGTGGTTGCGACGGTGGTCGCGTGATCCGAGCACCGCGCTGACCAGGTCTCACATCCTTGACAGCCGACGTCGGCGTCGATTGAATGACGAGTGATTCACCCGTCGAACATGACGCGCCGGGGGGTGCGGAGATTTCGCGAACGACCACGGAGCGAGGGAGGCGGACCCGCCGGCGACTGCTCGACGCGGCCGAGGAGGTCTTCTCGGAGAGTGGGTTCCACGACGCGTCGATCACCCGCATCGTCGAACGTGCGGGCGTCGCGCAGGGGACCTTCTACGTCCACTTCCGCTCGAAGCAGGAGATCTTCGAGCAGCTCGTCGGAGACCTCAACACCCGGTTGCGCGAGGCCATGTCCAAGGGCGCGGCCGCCGGCAGCGGGGACCGGCTCGACGCCGAGCGACGCGGCTTCGCCGCCTTCTTCGATTTCGCCGCGGAGCACCCCGCGCTGTACCGCGTCATCCGAGAGGCGGAGTTCGTCGCACCCCGGGCGATGCACCGCCACTACGAGAAGATCGTCGAAGGGTACGTGAGGGGGCTCGAGGCAGCGATGGCGGCCGGCGACGTCGCGCCGTGCGATGCCACGGTGCTCGCGTGGGCGCTCATCGCGGTCGGCCAGCTGGTCGGGATGCGGTGGATCGTCTGGGACCATCGGGACGCGATCCCGAGCGGCGTCTTCGGCGAGTGCATGGAGGTCGTCGCCCGGATGCTCGGGCGAGCGCCTGGCGGCGCGGCGCTCACGGCGCCGAGCTGACGGCGCGCCGGGCCGCCCCCCCGGGGGCGCCAAGCTGACGGCGCGCCGGGCCGCCCCCCCGGGGGCGCCAAGCTGACGGCGCGCTGGGCCGCACTCCGCAAAGGCTCTCAGCTCGTGCGAGGCGCAGAGGCTCGGAGGGCGCGGCGGGTGGCGCGCGCGATGCCCGGGCCGTCGAGGCCGTGTGCGGCCAGGATGTCGTCCGGCCTCCCGTGCGGCAGGTAGACGGTCGGGAGGCCGCAGGTCGCCACGGTCGCGGGCGCCCGCACCCGGCCGGAGCCGTCGCTGGCGAGCGCTGCGGCCACCGCAGCGCCAACTCCCCCCGCTGCGATCCCGTCCTCGGCGGTGACGACGACCCCGTGGGAACCGGCGTCCGCCAGCATCTCGGGGTCGAGCGGGCACGCGACCCGGACGTCCCAGACGGTCGCCGAGATCCCCTCTGCCTCGAGCTGCCCCGCCGCCTGCTCGCACGCGTCGAGGAGCTTGCCCACGCCGAGGAAGCAGACAGACCCGTCGCCGGCGACGACGCGACGTGCGTGCAGCCCCGCACCCGTCTCGGCGCAGCGGCGGGCGGGCGTCTTGGGCCAGCGGATGGCCACCGGGCCGTCGTCGTGCTCCAGAGCGGTGTGGAGCATCACCGCGAGCTCTTCGTAGGAGGACGGCGCGAGCACCGTCATCCCCGGCACCTTGGTCAAGAGCGCGAGGTCGAGGGTCCCGTGGTGGCTGGCGCCGTCGTCACCGGTCACCCCCGCCCTGTCCAGGCAGAAGACTACGGGCAGGCGGTGGAGGCCCACGTCGTGGACCACCTGGTCCCACGCGCGGTTGAGGAACGTGGAGTAGACGGCGACCACCGGCCGGAGCCCGCCCATGGCCATCCCGGCGGCGACGGTCACCGCGTGCTGCTCCGCGATCCCGACGTCGACGAGCCGGTCGCCGTAGCGCTCGGCGAACGGGAGGAGGCCCGTGGGCCCGGTCATCGCAGCGGTGACCGCGACGAGCTCGGGGCGCGACGCGGCTTCGCGCACCATGGCCTCCCCGAACGCCTCCGTGTACGTCGGGACGCTTCCCTTGGGGACTCTTGGCTGCCCGGTCGCCACGTCGAACGGGGAGACGTCGTGGAGGCACTTCTCTGTGTCCAGCTCGGCGGGCGCGTAGTCGCGGCCCTTCACGGTGTGAACGTGCACCACGACGGGGCCGGCGGACGCGGCCGCGTCGCCGAGGGCTGCCTCGAGGGCGGCGAGGTCGTGGCCGTCGACGGGGCCGACGTACGAGAAGCCCAGCGCGCCGAAGAAGGCGGGCGGAGCCGGGGAGGCGCCGGCACCGTGTCGGGCGGGCGAGCATGCCGTCGTGAGCGGGGAGATCGTCGGTGCGTACGACCGGCCGTTGTCGTTCAGCACGACCACGACGCGGCGACGTGCGAACCCGATGTTGTTCAACGCTTCGTAGGCGAGGCCTCCGGTGAGCGCGCCGTCTCCCACCACTGCGACGACGTGGTGGCGCTGGCCGCGTGCGTCACGGGCACGAGCGAGGCCGTCTGCGTAACTGAGCCCCGTCGACGCATGGCTGTTCTCGACCAGGTCGTGCGCCGACTCCGCTCGGCTCGGGTAGCCCGAGAGCCCCCCCGCCTTCCGCAGCCTCGGGAACCCTTCGGCCCTCCCGGTGACCAGCTTGTGCACGTACGCCTGGTGGCCGGTGTCCCACACGATCGAGTCGGTCGGAGAGTCGAAGACCCGGTGCAGCGCGATCGAGAGCTCCACCGCGCCGAGGTTCGAGCCGAGGTGTCCGCCAGTCTCCGACACCGAGGAGACGAGGAAGCGCCGGATCTCGGCCGCGAGCCGCCCGAGGGCCGCGGGGTCCATGGCACGGAGCCGCGCGGGCGTGAGGCCCCGGAGCGACTCCGGGGTGAGCGCCTCGTCGGGCGCGCTCTGACCGTGTGCGTCCCAGCCGGGGTGCGCCGCGCCTGTGCGCAAGCCGATGTCGCGGACCGTCGTCACCGTTCAGTGCGTGTTCACGAGCGCGCGCAACGATTCGCGCAGCGACCCCATCGAGGCGATCACGGCCGAGGGCTCGTAGCCGCAGTGCGCCATGCAGTTCTCGCAGCGCGGATCCTTCCCTCTCCCGTACTTCGACCAGTCGGTCGTCTCGACGAGCTCCTTGTAGGACGAGACGTAGCCGTCGGACATCAGGTAGCACGGCCGCTGCCATCCGAGCACCGAGTAGCTCGGGATGCCCCACGCCGTGCACTGGAAGTCCCGCTTGCCCTCGAGGAAATCGAGGAAGAGCGGCGAGTGGTTGAGCCGCCACTTCTTGCGCTTGCCGCCGGAGAACGCCTCTTGGAAGAGCTTGCGCGTCTGCTCGACGCCGAGGAAGTGCTCCTGGTCCGGCGCCTTGGTGTACGCGTACGCGGGGGAGATCATCATGGCGTCCACTTCGAGCTCGTCGTTGAGGAAGTCGAGGAGGTCGCGCACCGTCTTGGGCGAGTCGGTGTTGAAGAAGGTCGAGTTGGTCGTCACGCGAAAGCCGTGGTGCCTGGCCTCGACGATCGCCTCGACCGCCGTGTCGAAGACGCCTTTGCGGTCGACCGCCTCGTCGTGACGCTCCCGCAGGCCGTCCATGTGGACGACGAAGGAGAAGTACTCGCTCGGGGTGAACTTGTCGAGCCGACGGCGGAGGAGGATCGCGTTCGTGCAGAGGTACACGTAGACCTTGCGCTTCACGAGAGCCTCCACCATCTCGGCGATCTGCGGGTGGAGGAGGGGTTCGCCGCCGGCGATGGACACCATGGGGGTGCCGCTCTCCTCGACGGCGTTCAGGACGTCTTCGACGGAGAGGCGCTTGCGGAGGATGTCCGTCGGGTACTGGATCTTGCCGCAGCCCGGGCAGGCGAGGTTGCACGCGAACAGCGGCTCGATCTCCACGATGAGCGGGTAGTACTTGCGGCCCTTCAGCCGCTGCCGGAGAAGATGGGCTCCGATCTTCATGTTCTGCTTCATGGGTATGGGCATCAGCGCACCTGTGAGGGAAGAGAGAACCGGACGGTTTCGGTGGCGACCTTGCGTTCGACGACCTCAGTCGGCCCGAGGGCCGACAGGGCCTCGACCACGTCGGCGACGAGGGACTCGGGGGCGGACGCACCAGCGGTGATCCCGACGGTCGCCGCATCGCCGAGCCACGAGAGGCGGAGCTGGCCGACGTCCTCCACCAGCTCCGCATGGCAGCCCTCGCGCAGGGCCACCTCGACCAGCCTCGCCGTGTTGGACGAGTTGGCCGAGCCCACGACCAGCATGAGATCGCACTCGCGGGCGATCGCCCGCACCGCGTCCTGGCGGTTCTGCGTCGCGTAGCAGATGTCGTCCGCGCTCGGTCCGACGACGCCGGGGAACCTGCGCCCGAGGGCGCCGAGGATCTCGTCGGTCTCGTCGGTCGCGAGAGTGGTCTGGGTCAGGTAGGCGACCGGCGAGCCCGGCGCGAGGTCGAGCGCGCCGACCTCCTCGACGCTGGCCACGACGTGGGTGCTCTGGGGGGCCTCCCCGTAGGTGCCGACCACCTCCTCGTGGTCCTCGTGGCCGACGAGCACGATCTCGAAGCCGCGCTCGGCGAAGCGGCGGGCTTCGTGGTGCACCTTGGCGACGAGCGGGCAGGTCGCGTCGATCACGGTGAACCCGTCGCGTGCCCGAGCTTCCCTGCGGACGTCGGGTGCGACTCCGTGGGCGGCGAGCACCACCGTCGCACCGTCGGGCACCTCGTCGAGCTCCTCCACGAACACGGCTCCCATCGCGGCGAGCCTCCCGACCACGTGGGCGTTGTGGACGATCTGCCGCCGGACGTAGACGGGCGCGCCGTAGCGCTCGAGGGCGCGTTCCACGATCTCGATCGCACGTTCGACGCCCGCGCAGAACGACCGCGGCGACGCGAGCAGCACGCGGCGTGACCGGCATGCGCGGGCCCAGCGCTCGATCGGGTCGCGCGTCCTCTCGAGCGAGATCGCTGCGCGGCGCGCGTCCACCGCCGCCATCGCGCCCGGTCCGGGGGGCTCGCAGACCGTGTGCACCACGGCGAGCGGCCGGTCGTCGGCCACCAGCGACGCCACCCATGCCGAATCGTGGTCCAGCACGAGCGCGCCGACCTCCTCCCCGCACCTCCACCCCGCCTGCGCCGCCCCGTCCTGTGCGGAGACGACCGGGCCAACGGAGACGACCGGGCCAACGGAGACGACCGGGCCAACGGAGACGACCGGGCCAACGGAGACGACCGGGCCAACGGAGACGACGTGGCCGGCATGGCGAAGCTCGGTCGCGAGCAGCGGTGCGGACGGGAGCCTGCGCACGAGGCGGGGCGCATCCTCGCCCGCCGCCCACAGCTCGCTCGCGACCACGAGCTGTCCGGGCACGAGGTCGGAGCGGAGCCGCTGCGCGGTGCCCGCGACGGCGACCGCGCTGCACGGCGCCAGGGCGGGCAGGGCCAGCGCGACCCGGTCGGTGGACGATGCCGACTCCGTGGCGGCGAGGACCGTTCCTTCGCCCATGAAGTGGCCCCCTGCCGGCGTCGGTGCGAGCACGATCACGTCGTCACCCATGCGGGCCGCCTCCGTGCACGAAGCGCCCGAGCGCGGTGACGGGGAACACGAGCCGGTAGAGGTGGTAGTTGATGTAGAAGTCGCCCGGGAACCCGGTCCCGGTGAACCACGGCTCGTCCCACGTGCCGTCGCCGCGCTGGGTGGTGCAGAGGAACTCCACGCCGCGGCGCGTCGAGGGGCGGTCGTGCTCGCCCGCCGCGAGCAGCGTGAGGAGCGCCCACGCCGTCTGCGACGCGGTGGAAGCGCCCTTCCCCGACCAGGCGGGGTCGTCGTAGGAACGAAGGTCCTCTCCCCACCCGCCGTCGTCCTGCTGGCAGGCGTCGAGCCACTCGACGGCGCGGCGCACGGCCGGGTGCGTCGCCGGCACGCCGGCGGCGACGAGCGCCGGGACGACCGCGCCCGTGCCGTACAGGTAGTTGGCTCCCCAGCGCCCGAACCACGAACCGTCCGGCTCCTGGCTCGCGAGGAGCCATTCGACCCCCCGGTCCATCGCGGCGCCGCCGGCCGGCCGCCCGGCCGCCTCCAGGGCGGCGAGCATCTCGACGACGTGCGCGGTCACGTCGGCGCTCGGCGGGTCGATGATCTCCCCGAAGTCGCAGAACGGGAGCTTGCGGCAGAGCGTGCGGGTGTTGTCGGCGTCGAACGCGGCCCAGCCGCCGTCGCTGCACTGCATGCCGAGCACCCACCTCGTGGCGCGCTCGACCGAGCCCCGATCGTCCTCGTCGCAGCGCAGGAGCGAGAGCACCACCTCGGCCGTGTCGTCGATGTCGGGGTAGTTGTCGTTGGCGAACTCGAACGCCCAGCCGCCGGGAGCGAGATTCGGGCGGCGCACCTTCCAGTCCCCCTCGACGGTCACCTCCTCGCCGACGAGCCATCGCGCGGCGACGCGCAAGGACGGGTCGTCGGGATCGAGGCCCGCCTCCGCGAGGGCGACCACCGACAGCGCGGTGTCCCACACCGGGGACTGGCACGCCTCGAGCCGGCGGCCCTTCTCGTCCCGGATCGTGAACCCCTCGAGGCCTTCGAGCGCGACGCGCAGCACCGGATGTGTGAGCGCGTAGCCACGCAGATGCAGCGCGATGATCGAGTAGACCCATGGCGGCTGGATGCCGCCCCAGCCGCCGTCGGCCTCCTGGCGCTCGACGATCCAACGCTCTGCCTCGCGCAGCGCGGCCTCGCGCAGCACGCGGACCGGGCGACGCGCGTAACGCCGTGCGATCTTGTCCGCGCGCTCCAGCGCGGCCTCCCAGGTGAAATGCGAGTGCAACGGTCGCTGGGGAAGCCCGCTGCGCAGCTCGTCGACTTCCACGCCGAGGTCGCGCTCGGGCCGGTACGTGCACACGATCGTGAGCGCGACGACGGTCTGGCGCGCCCAGCATCCGAAGTCGTAGATGTTGAGCGGCACCCACGGCGGGAGGAAGACGAGCTCGGGGGGGAGGACCGGGAGGTCGTCCCACGACCACTTGCCGAAGAGCGCCAGCCACATCTTCGTGAAGACGCGCGCCCGCTCGATCCCGCCGCGGTCTCGGACGAAGGCGGACGCGGCCGCCATGTGGGGGGCGTCTGGCAGGTCACCGGCGAGCCGGAGCGCCACGTACGCCTCGATCGTCGTGGACAGGTCCCCGGGACCGCCGTAGTAGTTGGCCCACGTCCCGTCCTCGCGTTGGTTCGCACGGATCCAGCGCGCGGACTCCGCGGTGTCCTCCTTCGTGCGGATCGAGAGGAATTGCCGGAGGAGGAGGTCCTCGGAGTCCATCGAGACGTTCGTCTCGAGCTCGCCCTTCCACCAGCCTTCCTCGTGCTGCAGCCCGAGCAGCGCCTCAGTGGCCCTCCTCAACGTGACTGCCGCGCCCACGGCGGGTGAGGTCCGCGCGGCGGCACCCGCAACGTCCTCCACTTCGAGCCTCCGGTGGTCGATCGCCGTCATCGGTCCCTCGCGGTCACGTACCGGGCCACCTCCACCAGCTCCTCCTTGGGCTTGTCCGCGAGCTCCACACGATCGAGCGCTCCGAGGCCCTGTCGGAGGTGCTCGTCGGCGATCGCGGCCACTGCGTCGCGCACGCCCGCACGCTCCAAGAGCAGCGTCGCTCGTTCGACCTCCGACTGGTCGGAGGCCCGAGAGAAGATCGAGGCGAGCTCGTCCGCCACGGCGTCGCCCCGTTCGAACGCGACGGCGATCGGGAGCGTCTTCTTGCGGGCGAGCAGGTCGGCACCGACCGGCTTGCCGGTCGAGGACGGATCGCCCCACACCCCGAGGAGGTCGTCGACCGCCTGGAAGGCGATCCCGAGGTGCTCCCCGTACTCCCCCAGCGCCTCGGCCGTGGCGCCGTCGGCGCCGCCGAGCACCGCGCCGATCGCGCACGCCGCCGACAGGAGCGCGCCCGTCTTGTCGCGCTCCATCGCCAGGCACTCCTCGACGGTCACCCGAGCTCGGGCTTCGAAGGCCATGTCGGCCGACTGGCCCGAGATCATCGCCTGGTTGGCGTCCGCGAGCCGCCGGGCCGCCTCCATGCGCGCCGGCGTCGGCGCGTCGAGGAGCACCTGGATCGCGAGCGCCGCCAGCGCGTCCCCCGCGACGATCGCGACTCCCTCGCCGAACCGGGCCCAGACCGTCGGCCGGTGCCGGCGCTCGCGGTCGCCGTCGATGATGTCGTCGTGCAGGAGCGAGTAGTTGTGCACGAGCTCGACGGCAACCGCCCCGGGCACCGCCTCACCCTCGGTGCCGCCGACCGCCGCTGCGGCGACGAGGGCGAGCCCCCCGCGCACGTGCTTGCCGCCCCCCGCGAGGTGGTGGCGCACCGGCTCGTGCAGCGAAGGGTCGAGCCGCTCCACCGCGGCGTCGAGCGCGGGCACGACGAGGGACGACGCCCTGGCCAGCGCGTGCGGCGCCCGCGGCGCCGCGGGGGTCCGGCCGGTGCCGGGCGGCACGAGGGACGTGGTCACGCCGAAGCCCCTTGGAGGCGCCGAGCCGGGGCCGGCGAGCCCAGCGAGCCGATCGCGGCGGCGGCCGCGGCCGTGCCCGAGCGGACGGCGCCCTCCATCGTCGCTGGCCAGCCGGTCGCGCACCACGCGCCGGCGACGAACACGCCGGGTATCCCGGTCGCCGGCTCGGGCCGGAGCGCGGCGGTGCCGGGCACGCCTCGGAAGGTCGCCGTGTGCTCGCGGCTCACCACGGCGTCGACGAGCGCCGCGTCGCGCGCCTTGGCGAAGAGCTCGCCGAGCGCCTGGTGGAACGTGCGGATCAGGTCGTCGGGGCGTGCACCCGCCCAGGCGGTCGCGTCCGAGAGCGAGACGACGAGGCACTGGTGGCCGCTCGACCGGGAGATGCCCGAGGCTGAGGTGTGGTCGAAGACGTACTGCACCGGCGAGGAGACCGCCGCCGCCATCTGCAGGTCGGTCACCCTGCGGTCGTAGACGAGGTGGACGTTCACGATCGGCGCGCGTCCGAGGCCGGACACGTCCCCGAGAGCTCCGGGGGGCAGGACGGCCGGCGCAGCGTCGTGGGGCAGCGCCACGATGACGGCGTCCGCTTCGACGCGCCGGTGTGCGGCAGCGAGTGCCAGCGGGTGGCGGCCGGCGCCGTTGCACCCCACCGCCTCCACCGAGGCGCCGAGCGCGAGCTCGACGCCCGCGGACTCGAGCGCCCGCCTGCCGTGCTCCCCGTGGAGCTCCCCGAGCGGCACGGCCGCCCACCCGACGTCGGCGCCGTCGACCGTGTCGAGGAGCCCGGTGCGGAAGACCTTCGCCGCCAGGGCGAGCGACGCCTGCGCCGATCCGACGTTCACGGTGGGCAGCACCACGAGGTCCCAGAGGAGGTCGATCGCGCGTCGTGACTGCCCGTGACGCGCCAGCCAGGCCCCGAAGGTCTCCTCGTCGAGAGCAGGGTCGTCGAGTGTCAGCGCGCGCAATGCGAGGACCGGCCGGGTCAGGCGCACCCGCTCTGCGAGCGAGAGATGGCGGTAGCCGGCGAGCGAGGCGGCCAGGTGGAACGGGGAGGGAAGCGGGGCGGCCGTCCGCGCGATGCGGGCCCGCCGCCCACCCGGCGCGATGACCGGGAGGTCGAGCGCGCGCTGCACATGGACCTTGTCCGCCGCGCCGATGCGCTCGAGAAACGCGCGGTACGCGGTGCAGCATCGCAGGAACACGTGCTGCCCGTTGTCGAACACGAGGCCCCGGCGCTCGAACGACCACGTGAGGCCGCCGAGGTGCCGGCGCTTCTCGAAGAGCGTGACCTCCGCCCCGGCGTCCTTTGCGGCGAGCGCGGCAGCCATCCCGGCCAGCCCGCCCCCTACCACGGCCACTCGCGCGCCCGTCCCGGGCGTGGCGGCCACTCGCGCGCCCGTCCCGGGCGTGGCGGC
>JAKATH010000025.1:0-13661 GCA_021828055.1 Actinomycetes bacterium | reverse complement strand
CTCGCGCGCCCGTCCCGGGCGTGGCGGCGCTCACGACGCACCCTGCACGCGAGCCGGAGGGACGGCACCACGTGGCGAGACGAGGCACGTCATCGCCACCCAGAGCTTCTCGGGAGCCGGGACGGAGACCCTCCCGCGGGTGACGGCCATCGGGTCGCTGGCGATCCGCCTCAAGAGACGGTGGTAGATGCCGGCCATCGCGCCCACGCAGGCTTGGCTGCGGCGATCGAGCAACGGGAGAAGCTTCAACCCGCGCTCGAACCACTGCTCTGCGCGCGTGCACTCGAAGGCGACGAGCCGGCCGAGCGACTCGTCGTCGGAGAGGTCGGGCGGGCTGCCCTGTGCGGCCGCGTCTGTGGCGGGCAGGTAGACGCGGCCCCGTCTCTTGTCCTCCTTCACGTCGCGAAGGATGTTCGTGAGCTGGAGCGCGACGCCGAGATCGTCCGCGAGCCCGCACGCGCCCGGCGCGCCTGCCGAGCCGAAGACCGCGAGGGACAGCCGGCCGATCGAGCCCGCGACGCGGCGGCAGTACACGAGGAGGTCGTCGATCGTGGAGTACGTCGTCCCCCCGACGTCCATCTCGCAGCCGTCGACAAGGTCGCCGAACGCGTCCATCGGCAGGTCGTAGCGGGATCTGGCGTCCGCGATCGCGAGCAACACCGGGTCGTTCCTCGGCTCACCGAGCGCGCCGAGCTGCTTGCGGACGGCGGCAAGCTCCTCGAGCTTGTGCTCGGGCGGCTCGTCACCGTCGCCGATGTCGTCGATGCGGCGCGCGAGCGCGTACACCGCAGAGAGCGCGCGGCGCTCGGGAGGATGCAAGAGCCGGATCCCGTAGGCGAAGTTCTTCGCCTCGCGCCGCGTGATGGCTTCGCATTCGCGGTAGGCGAGCTCGACGGACTGCGAGGAGGTCATGAGACCGTCCCAACGCGCGCCGCCGACGGGCGAGGGGAGGTGCGGGTCGACACCGGAGCCAGCAGCACGAGCGCGAGGCGAGCCGCGAACCGCCCGGGACGCGGGCTGCACCGGTGGCCGAGGACGTCGAAGTCGGCCGCCTCGATCGCGTCGAGCGCGGCCAGGCCCCCTGCCGCGAACGCCGCGACGGCGACGCGGGGTGAAAAGGGAAGGCTCGCCGCGAGCGGCACGCCGGACAAGAGCAGCGTCCTCGCGCGAGCCGACTCGAGCGAGACGACGCGCCGCAGGCTGGGGCACGCACTCGCGGCGGCGAGGTCCGACACGTCGCACCCTTCCGCATCGAGGTCGGCCGAGGGCAGGTAGACGCGGTCTTGCGCGAGGTCCTCTGCGACGTCCTGAAGGTGCTCGACCACCTGGAGCCCGGTGCAGACGTCATCCGACAGGGCGAGCCGGTCGAAGGTGGCGGCCCCGAAGATCTCCAGGACGAGGCGGCCGACCGGGTTGGCGGAGAGGCGGCAGTAGCCGACCAGGTCCTCGAACGTCTGGTAGCGGTTGACCGTCTGGTCCCGGCGGTTCGCCTCGATCAGATCTCGGAACGGCTGCAGCGGCAGGTCGCGGGCAGCGATCGTCGCGCCGATCCGCCGCATGACGGGGTGCGCGGCCTCGCCGCGCACCGCACGCTCGAGCTCCCTCTCGAGCCATTCGAGGTGCGCGACGCGGTCGCCGCCGGACTCGTCGCCGACGTCGTCGGTGAGGCGGGCGAAGCCGTACACCGCCATGAGGTCGGCACGTACACGCGCCGGGAGCAGCCGCGACGCGACCGGGAAATTCTCGCTCGCGGCGCGCTCGTAGACGGCCTCCGCGCTCGGCAGGCTGCGATATTTCGGTGATCCTGTTGTCGTGCAGACCACCGCATGCTCCTTGTTGCGCGCGTCGGGTCGGAGAGGTTCCACTGATATACGTGCAGAGCGGAGCCGGGTCAAGCGCACGATAGTCGCAGCTTAAGACCAGCGCGGGTAGTCCGTCTCGCCCATCGAACGCTCGTATGCGACGCACCCTCCCACTGGGTGCTCGCCGCAACCTGGACGTCCCCGGGCTCGCCCACCCCGCCAAAACAAACGATCGTCTGGCCCGCGATTTTCCTCCTATCCCCGGGCGAGGGCGCCCAGGCCCTCCGCGGCGGCGGCACCCCCGGTTTCGGGCCCGGGAGCTGTGGGTATGCATCCTCGCGGGCAGCACTGGGTGGGGGCACGACCCCTCGGGCACGACCCCTCGGGCACGACCCCTTGGGCACGACCCCTCGGGCACGACCCCTCGGGCACGACCCTTGGAGGTGGGCCTCGCCAACGCGGGACGTCACCCCTCGGGGCGAGCGCCACCCCTCGAGACGGAAACTGCAGGAGGCAGACGACCATGTTGCAGCACCTCATGGACAGCGGGCAGCAAGTCTCTGCCGACCGCGAAGAAGCGCACGGGCACCCGTCGCGTGACGCAGCTGGAGCGAAGTACGGGGCCGAAGGCAGCGATGGTCTCGGCGCCAGCAGCCATCGCGGCTGGGCCGGAGATGGCCGCGGGACACAGGGCCGCGGGACACAGGGCCGCGGGACACAGGACGGGGACGCGACGCTCCGTGCGCTGGCCGCGCTGTCCGACGCGCTGGCCGAGATGAGCCACGACCAGCGGCTGCTCGAACGGCGGCTGCGGGAGCTCCACCGCCAGCGGGCTGAGGGACGCGCGTGGCACGACATCTTGGACGAAGAGGACGTGCCGGGGACGATGCAGGTGGTGAGCCGCATGCTCGCCTGCCTCGCCAGAGCCAGCGGCACGCTGCGAAAGGAGCTCGTCGACGCCCTGCGGCGCGAGGGTGTGAGCATTCCCGGCATCGCAAAGCTCTTCGGTGTGACTCACCAGCGCGTCTCGAACCTGCTGCGGCGGTCGGATGGTTGACGCTGAGGAATAGCCAGGTGCATCGAGCAGCTCGAGCGGGCTAGAACGAGCGACGCACGCAGGTCGGGACCAAAGACACTGCGGTCGGTGCAGCGCGGCTGATAAGAAAGCGCACGTGAAACTGGCGATCGCGGCGGAGACCGTCGCGGGCGAGCGAAGGGTGGCCGTCGTCCCCGACGTGGCGAAGCGCCTCGTCTCGGCCGGATGGTCCGTCTCGGTCCAGTCGGGCGCCGGGGTCCAGGCCGCCTTCACCGATGCCGATTACGCGGCGGCGGGGGCTGACGTCGCTCCGGACGCCGCTTCGTGCCTGGCCGGCGCGGCGGCCGTCGTGCGGGTGCAGCCGCTCAGCCTGCAAGACGTCTCGCTCGTGCCCGAGGGCGCGCTGGTGCTCAGCTTCCTGCAGCCCGCTGCCGCGATCGACGCGTTGCGGGCGCTTTCGGCGAAGCGCTGCAGCGTCTTCAGCTTCGACCTCCTGCCCCGCATCAGCCGGGCGCAGTCGATGGATGCCCTGTCGTCGCAGGCGACGGTCTCGGGTTATCGCGCTGCGCTCGCGGCGGCGACCCACCTCGGGCGGTTCTTCCCGATGCTCATGACTGCGGCCGGGACCGTCCCCCCGGCAAAGGTGCTCGTCATGGGTGTGGGGGTGGCGGGCCTCCAGGCGATCGCCACCTGCCGGCGCCTCGGCGCCGTCGTGCGCGCCTACGACGTGCGCGCGGCGGCCAAGGAGGAGGCCGAGAGCCTCGGAGCAGTCTTCGTCGACCTGGGTGTCAGCGCGGAGGGTGCTGGTGGCTACGCCCGCGAGCTCACGCCCGAGGAGGTCGCCGCGCAGCAGCGGGCCCTCGCAGACGAGGTGGCGAAGGCTGATGTCGTCGTCACGACCGCAGCAGTCCCCGGCCGGCGCGCTCCCGTGCTCGTGACGCGGGCCATGGTGGAGGCGATGGGGACCGGGACGGTCGTCGTGGACATGGCGGCGGACTCAGGCGGCAATTGCGAGGTCACCGAACGCGGCAAGGACGTCGTGGTGAACGGCACCACCGTCGTAGGCATGGCCAACCCCCCGTCGGGGATGCCGACCCACGCGAGCGCGCTCTACGCGCGCAACGTCGTGAACGTCCTCGCGCTGCTCTCCGCCGACGGCGTGGTGGCGCCGGACTGGGACGACGAGATCGTGGCCGGGACGTGCGTGCTGCGCGAGGGCGAGCCGGGGAGCGCTTCCACCGCCGAGCTGCTCGTGAGCACGCCGTGACCGGGATCGTCTGGTACCTCACGATCTTCGTGCTCGCCGCCTTTGTCGGCTACGAAGTCATCTCGAAGGTCCCGAGCATCCTCCACACGCCGCTCATGTCCGGGTCCAACGCGATCCACGGCATCGTGCTGGTCGGCGCGCTGTTCATCTTGGGCGAAGCAGCCGGCCCAGCCCAGCTGGTGCTCGGCTTCGTCGCGGTGTTCCTCGCCACCCTGAACATCGTCGGCGGCTTCGTCGTGACCGACCGGATGCTCGAGATGTTCCACGCGAAACCCGAGCGTGCCCCGTCGCCCGCACCCTCCACGGTGGCGCCTGCGGTGGAGAGCCCCGCGGTGCCTGCGAAGGGGCACGCGCCTGCGGCGGAGGAGTCCGCTCCGCAGGCGCCCGGAGCGGAGAGCAGGGGACCGTGACCGCCCTCCAGCACGCCTTCTCGTTGCCGCTGTCGACGTGGCGCTCCGCCGTCTACCTCGTCGCCATCGTCGGCTTCGTCCTCGCGCTGAAGGGGCTCAGCTTCCCCCGTCACGCGCGCCGGGGCAACCTCCTCGGCGCGGCAGCGGCGCTGCTCGCCGTCGGCATGACCTTTTCGGCGGGGACGGTGAGCCATTCCGCTCGGAACCTCGCGCTCGCCTTCGGGGCGATGGCGCTCGGCTCCGTGGTGGCTGTGCCGACGGCGCGCCTCGTGAAGATGACCGCGATGCCCCAGATGGTCGCGATGTTCAACGGGGTAGGCGGCGGCGCGGCAGCCCTCATCTCGGTGACCGAGCTCCTGCACGGCCACGGCATCGGGGTGAGCCCGGCGACGTACGTGATCGTGGAAGCGATGCTCGGCGTGCTCATCGGCTGCGTGTCGTTCGCCGGCAGCGCGATCTCGTTCGCCAAGCTCCAGGAGCTCATGCCGACGAGACCGATCGTGTACCCGGCCCAGCAGCCGATCAACGCCGCGGTGGGCGCGGGCATCCTCGCGCTGTTCGTGACGTCGGTCGTCACGGGCTCGGTCGCCTACGTCTTCGGCGTCCTGGGGCTGTCGCTCGTCCTCGGGGTGGTGTTCACCCTTCCGATCGGCGGCGCGGACGTACCCGTGCTCATTTCCCTGCTCAACGCGTTCACCGGTCTCGCCGTCGCGGCGTCCGGCTTCACCCTCGGGAACCCGCTCCTCATCGTCGCCGGCACGCTCGTCGGCGCGTCCGGCATGCTCCTCACGCGCCTCATGAGCAAGGCGATGGGGCGGTCCCTGCCGAACATCCTGTTCAGCGCGTTCGGCGCAGTGGTCACCGCGACCGGGACCGCAGAGGGGCTCGACGGGAAGGTCGTGAAGACGTCGACTCCCGACGATATCGCCGTCCTCCTCGCGTACGCTCGCAAGGTGGCGATCGTCCCGGGATACGGGCTGGCGGTCGCGCAGGCGCAGCACGTCGTGAAGGAGCTGGCCGACGAGCTCATGACGCGGGGGGTCGAGGTCTTCTATGCGATCCACCCGGTCGCCGGGCGCATGCCGGGCCACATGAACGTGCTCCTCGCGGAGGCGAACGTCCCGTACGACGAGCTGAAGGAGATGGACGAGGCGAACCCCGAGCTGCCGACGACGGACGTCGCGCTCGTTGTCGGCGCGAACGACACCGTCAACCCCGCGGCGGTCGACTCGCCGGGCAGCCCGATCTACGGGATGCCGATCGTCCACGCAGACCAGGCTCAGCACATCGTGTTCTTGAAGCGGTCCATGCGTCCCGGCTTCGCCGGGATCGACAACGCGCTGCTCTTCGACGACAAGACGGTGCTGCTGTTCGGCGACGCGAAGGACACCCTCCAGAAGCTCGTGTCCTCGGTGAAAGCCGTCTGACCGGAAGATCACTGCGGACGTGGTGCACGAGCTCGTGCGCGCGAGCGGGGTGCGGGGCAGGGGCCCGGTCGTGGCGGAGGCCCGATGCTCGTCCGCGGGGACCAGGCAGCGACCTGAGCGAGACGTCGTGACCGAGGGCCATGAGCTGGCGGACGAGGTCGCAGGTGCGACGGTCCTCGTGGACACGCCGCTCGTAGAAGTCCGACCCGAGGTCCTCGAAGCGAGCCGTGGGATCGGCGAGGAGGTGCCAGACGACGACGAGGATGGAGCGCTCGAACGCGACGAGCACCTTCGTCTTGCGTGCGCTTGACGAGCCGGCGGCAGCGGGCGCCCAAGGAGACCTTCGAGGCGCTGAGGACCTGGTCGACCTGCTCCGCCTCGGCCGCCTGGCCGAGACCGGCGCCTCCCCACCGGCGCCTCCCCACCGGCGCCACCCCACCGGCGCCACCCCACCGGCGCCTCCCCACCGGCGCCACCCCACCGGCGCACCTTTGTTCGTGGGCCGGGTGCCCGAGCCAGACGAACCTCGGCCCTTTGGACCAGGGGTCGTTCGGCCCTACACGTTGCCCGGCCATGCCCGTAATTTCTCGGTATGGTTACGCCCGCTTCCGACGTCGAGAAGGGAAACCAGGCGGTTTTCATTCGGGACTTCGTGGATGTGGCCCTGCCGGAGGAGCTCGTCAGCGAGCGCCTCTCCGAGGGGCAAGCCTGGCTCGCGCGCCTGGCCAACGCCGCGGGCGACGACACCGAGAGCCAGCTCGTGAGGCTCGGCCCGTCCTCGCTCGGTCACCTCGTCGCACGTGACGTCCGTGTCCGCCTGGGCCGAGCCGCGTGCGGGGAAGCCGGTGTCGTCGTGCCCCTGCGGTGGGAGGACGCGCGGTGGCCGGGCCTCTTCCCGTTGCTCGACGGCAACCTGGAGGTGGCGCCGCTCGGACCCGAGCACAGCCGCGTCGTGCTGTACGCCTCGTACCGGCCGCCGTTCGACGCGATGGGAAGGGTGCTCGATCAGACGATCTTCCACCGGGTGGCGGAGTCGACGATCCGCTCGTTCCTCCAGAAGGTGGCAGGGGCGCTGCAGGAGCGGGCGTGACATCCTCCCGGTCCTGAAGGGTGGGGACCGGCTTCTCGTCAAACGGGTGGCTCGTGTCTGCGCGGTCGGCGACGCGGGGAGGTTCTAGGCTCCACGGCGCGCGCTGAGCGCAGGCACGCTTGTCATGACGCACCCCTTCCTCCCGACGCTCGCCCTCCTGCCGACGCTCGCCCTCCTGCCGCCGCTCGCGGGGGGCCAGTTCCTCCGGGTGGACCTGGCTCCGGTGCCGATCGCTGTGCTCGTGTGCGGCCTCGCGCTCTACCTCTGGGGCGTCGTGCGCCAGAACCGGCTCCACCCCCGCCGTCACTGGCCGGCGCGCCGCACGGCCGCCTTCGTCGGGAGCGCGGCGGTGAGCGCCGTCGCGGTGGTCAGCTTCCTCGGCGCGTACGACAGGACGCTCTTCTGGGACCACATGATCCAGCACCTGCTCCTGATCATGGTGGCTGCGATCCTCCTGGCCATCTCGTCGCCCGTCGACTTGCTCTGGCTCGCCACCTCCGGACCGGCGCACCGCCGAGTGACCGCCGGGCTGCGGAGCGGTCCCGCGAGGCTCGCGGGGCACCCGGCCACCGCCTTCGCCCTCTACGGGCTCCTCGTGCCGATCACGCACCTCACCATCCTCTTCAACTGGGCGATCGAGTACGAGGCGGTGGACCAGCTCGACCACTTGCTGTTCCTCGCGATCGGCTACCTCTTCTGGCGCCAGATCTTCGGCGCCGACCCGAACCGATACCGGACCCAACCGCCCATGCGCGCGCTGCTGCTCTTCCTCGCCGTTCCCGTCGACACTTTCGTCGGGCTCACGCTGAGCCTGGAGAAGAGCGAGATCTTCCCCGCGTTCACGGGCGAGCACCGGACCTGGGGGCCGTCACTGGTCACGGATCTGCACATCGGGGGGGTGGTCATGTGGGTCGGCGGGGACATCCTGATGATGCTCGCCCTCATCCCCGTCGTGCTGGCCTGGGTCCGCCGGGAAGAGCGGCGTGCCACCCTGTTCGACCGCGAGTTCGATGCCTACTTCCCGCAGCAGCTTTCTGGCGGCCAGCCAACAGCGGGGTTCGCGCTGGGGCGGCATCGCTCCAGCACCGTGCGGGCCCTCGAGATCCCCGGTCCCACCTCCGACGCTGCCCCTTCGGGGTCTGCATCGCATGCTCCCGAGCCCTTGGCGCCGTTCGAACCGGGCCCGGCTGGCCCGGCCGTGGGCGCATGACGGAGGCCGGGGCCCCCCGCGCCGGCGCAGCCGGCACCTCCTGCCCGGCCCCGGCGGCGCCGGGGGGCTGGCCCGCCTGCGCGGTCCCCCCGGGGTCGCCGACAGGGCGCAAGGTGCAGGAGGCGGTGCCGCGTGTCCACCGCCGGCGGCTCCCGAGCCCCACCCCTCGCCAGCTCCTTGCCCGCGCCGGCCAGATCGGCCGATCGGGTGGGCGCCACCTCGCGCCGCTCGCGGTCCGAGCGCTTGTGCACCTTCGCCACGGACGAGGGCTCCTTCCCGGGGCAGCCGCAGCCCGGCCGCTCCGGCAGATGTGCGAGGACCTCGGCGGGACGTTCGTCAAGTTCGGCCAGCTGGTGGCGTCGTCCCCGGGCCTCTTCGGGGAGGAGGTCGCGGAGGAGTTCCGCGCCTTGCTCGACACGGGTCCGCCCGTCGAGCTCGAAGCCGTGCGCGGACGGATCGAGGCCGACCTCGGGATGGACCTGGATGAGGCGTTCGCGGACCTCGACCCCCGCCCGATCGGCAGAGCCTCGATCGCCGTCGTCTACCGGGGGCACCTCCACGACGGGCGCGAGGTGGCGGTGAAGGTCCTGCGCCCGGGGATCGAGCTCGCGGTCGCTGCCGACCTCAGGCTCATGGTCCCGCTCGCCGAGCTGGTCGCAAAGGAGACCGGAGAGCAGATCGCGGGCTCCGTGCTCCAATTGCTCGACGGGCTCCGTGAGCAGCTCGGCGAGGAGCTCGACCTCCGCAACGAGGCGAGGGCCCTCGCGCACTTCCGCGCGCTTCTCTCCGAGTCCCATCTCGACCGCATCGTGGTGCCCGAGCCGTACCCGGAGCTCTCCGGGCAGAACGTGCTCACGATGGAGCTGCTGCACGGCGTGGCGATCGACGACCTCGCCGCCGCGGCGGCGCGCGGGCAGGACCCCGCGCCGCTCGTCGAGCAGGTCGTGCGGGCGTTCTTCACCACGACCGTCCGGTGGGGCGCATTCCACGGCGACCTCCACGCCGGCAACATGCTCCTGCTCGAGGACGACCGCCTCGGAATCATCGACTGGGGCATCGTCGGGCGGCTCGACCGCGAGACCCACCGCTTCGTCCTCCGCCTTCTCGACGCCGCTCTGGGCGACCAGGCGGCGTGGCCCGACATCACGGCGCACCTCACGCGCGTCTACGGACGCGCGATCCAGGTCGGGCTCGGGATGTCCGACGAGGCGCTGACCACCTTCCTCCGCGGGATCGTCGAGCCGGCCCTCACCCGTCCCTTCGGCGAGGTGAGCCTGGCCAAGATGCTCGAGGCGCCGCTCGTCCAGGCGGCGAAGGCCCGCGGGGCACGTGCCCACGAGCGACCCTTGCGGTCGGTGCTGGTTCGGTTGCGCACGAACCGGCGGATGAGGCGCCTCGCTGACGAGGCCGGCGGCCTGATGTCGGAGTTCACACGGGGCGCGTTCCTCCTCGCCAAGCAGTTCATGTACTTCGAGCGCTACGGCAAGCTCTTTCTCGCAGACCGGCCGATCCTCGCAGACCGCGAGCTCCTCACCTCGCTCGTCCACGAAGCCCGGGCCTGATGACCGCCCACGAAGCCCGGGCCTGACGACCGCCCACGAAGCCCGGGCCTGACGACCGCCCACGAAGCCCGGGCCTGACGACCGCCCACGAAGCCCGGGCCTGACGACCGATCGCCGGCCCTCACTTCGTGGGCGCCGATCCGCCAGCTGATGTCCCTGCTCATGTCCCTGCCGGAGAAGGAAGCTCGCTCGTGCAGTACATGCACTTCGTCGCGGCCAGCGGCAGGTTCGCGGACAGGCAGTAGGGGCAGGCCTTCACGGACGGCGGAGCGCCGAACACGGATGCCCCGCGGCGCGCCTCGGTGCGCTTGTAGGGGATGACGATTGCCAGGTACACGACGATCATGAAGATGACGAAGTACACGGCTGCCGCGATCAAGGTGCCGAAGTTCATGAAGGTGCTCGTGTTCCCTGCGGCGCCGAGCTGGACCCCGAGGGCGATCGGGTGGTCGCCTTGTGCCCGGTTCACGAGCGGGCTGATGACCCCTGTGGTGAACGCCTTGATGAGGCCGCTGAAGGCGAGAGCCACCACCAGGCCGACCGCCATCACGACGACGTTTCCCTGCATCAGGAAGTTTCGGAACCCTTTCATCGCCCCTCCTCGTGGAGCTACTCCCAGGGCCCGGCCGCTCCGGGCCCTGCAGAGATTGTGCTGCAGAGATTCTGCTGCGGGCGGGACCGGCGTGCCCGGTATGCTCGTTTCGATCCACGCGGCCGTGCCGCAAGGGACGGGACGGGAGGTTGCCGGTGAAGGTCGTGGTCGACTTCGGCGTGTGCGCGAGCAATGCCGTGTGCATGGGGATCGTGCCCGAGGTCTTCGAAGTACGGGACGACGGGTACCTCTACGTGCTGGACGAGCACCCGTCCGAGGCGCTGCGCGACCGCCTGCGTGAGGCGGTCTACAGCTGCCCGACCGGCGCCATCACGCTGGCCGGCGACGACTGAGCCGGAGGCGTGCCAGCTCCCAGGGTTCGCTTCGCGCCGTCGCCGACGGGGTTCTTCCACGTCGGGAGCGGGCGCACCGCGCTGTACAACTGGCTCTTTGCGCGCCGCAACGGCGGCGTGTTCATCCTGCGCATCGAGGACACCGACACCGAGCGCAACCGCGAGGAGTGGGTCGACGGGATCGTCGACGCCATGGCCTGGCTCGGGATGGAGCCGGACGAAGGTCCCTACCGGCAATCTCAGCGGGCCGCGCGCTACGCGGAGGTGACCGACACGCTCTGGGAGGGCGGCCACCTGTACGCCTGCGACTGCACGCGAGACGCAGTCCTCGCCCGCACCGCAGGGAACGCGACCCCCGGGTACGACGGCTTCTGCCGGGACCGTGGCCTCCGGCGAGAGGGGCACGCGCTTCGGTTCCGCACTCCAGACGAGGGCGAGACCGAGGTCCATGACGTGATCCGCGGCACGGTCACCTTCCGCAACGAGACCATGGAGGACTTCGTCGTCGCCCGGTCCAACGGAGAGCCGCTCTTCGTCCTCGCCAACATCGTGGACGACCTCGACATGGGGATCACCCACGTCATCCGCGGCGAGGAGCTGCTGCCCAGCGCGCCGAAGGCGATCCTCATCTGGCACGCGCTCGTCGCGGCCGGTTCGGTGGGCGAGCCTGTGGGTGAGGCCGGGCGGGGAGAGGCCGCGCGGCTGCCGGTCTGGGCCCACCTGCCGACCCTCGTCAACGAGCAACGCAAGAAGCTGTCGAAGCGCCGGGACCCGGTCGCGGTCGAGTCGTACCGCGACGAGGGCTATCTGCCCGAGGCGCTCAGGAACTACCTCGCGCTGCTCGGGTGGAGCCCACCTGGCGGCGAGGAGAAGGTGCCCCTCCAGGTGCTCGTCGACAATTTCGCGCTGGAGGACGTGAACCATTCACCAGCGTTCTTCGACGTGAAGAAGCTCGCCCACTTGAATGGTGAGTACATCAGGGACCTGAGCGCCGACGAGTTCGCCGAGCGGGTGCTGCCCTGGGTGGACCCCGGCGCCGAGCGGGCCGCCGGCAGGTGGGTGCCCGAATCGGCCGGCGCGCCGCCGTGGCCGCCCGAGCGCTTCGACCCCGCGGTCTTCCGCCGTCTCGCGCCGCTCGTCCAGGAGCGGGTCGCGACGCTCGGCGAGGCGCCGGGCCTCGTGGACTTCGTGTTCCTCGAGGACCCTTACGTGGACGAGGCATCGTGGGAGAAGGCGATCGGCTGCGACCCGGGCGCCGTCGGGCTGCTCGATGCGGCGATCCACGCGTACGGCCATGCCGACTGGACCGCGGAGGCACTGCGCGCGGCGACGGTCGCGGTGGGCGAGCAGGCGGGGCGAAAGCTCGCCAAGGCCCAGGCGCCGATCCGGGTCGCGGTCACGGGCTGCACGGTCGGCCCGCCGCTCTTCGAGTCGCTCGAAGTGCTTGGACGTGAGGAAGTGCTTCGCCGGCTCCGCGGCGCGCTCGAGCGTGCCCGCGTGAGGTGATCTCGTGTTCCTCCTCCGATGGATCACCGCCCCCGTGCGATTGGCCCTCAAGATCGTGCTGCTCTTCCTTGCCGCGCTGGTCGTCTACTACGTGGTCACGCTCGTCCAGGTGTGGCTGACCTCCCGGCAGTACGATCCCGTCCACGCGCAGGCCATCGTGGTCATGGGATCCGCGCAGTACGACGGCAGGCCCTCGCCGGATCTGCGAGCGCGACTCGATCAGGCGCTGCTCCTCTTCCCGCAGCACGCCCACCTGATCGTCTGCACCGGGTCCAAGGAGCTGGGCGACCACTACACCGAGGCTCAGGCGTGCAAGACGTACCTCCATTCGAAGGGCATTCCCGCGACACGCATCCTCGAGGTCGGTGGACGCGACAGCTGGACAAACCTGGCGCTCGCCGCGGCCAAGCTGAAGCCGCTGGGGGACACCGACGTGCTCATCGTGACCGATCCTTTCCACGAGGACCGGTCGATGGCGATCGCGACCGCCCTCGGGCTCACCCCTCATCCCACGCCGACGCAGACCTCGCCCATCAAGGGGACGGCCGTCATCCCGTACTTCCTCCGCACAGCAGCAGCCGTCGCGCTAGGGCGCATCATCGGCTTCGAGCCGCTCCACTACATCGGCGGCTTGGCCGTGTCGGCCCGGGACGGCGGCTGAGGCGCCGAGGATGTCGGCAGGAGCCGGCGCGCCCTCGCCGCCGCCTCGGCTAACCTTGCCCCGCCCATTCGGGGGTGGTGTAATCGGCAACACGACAGGTTCTGGCCCTGTTATTGGGGGTTCGAGTCCTCCCCCCCGAGCTGAGCAGGCGCGCGTCGACGCACCTGTGCTCGGCCCCATCGTCTAGAGGCCTAGGACACCACCCTCTCAAGGTGGAGACACGGGTTCGAACCCCGTTGGGGCTGCTCGCCAAAGTCCCTGCTCAGCGGGGATGTTCCTGCTCGGCAGAGCTCGCTGTCGGCACCCTTGCCAAAAAAGCTGCGAAGAAACGTGGGACACAACGGCGCCCAAAGAGTCCCACGGGCTCGTTGCGCCCCGGCGGGCCATTCGGACCTGAAGCCGACCGCCAGGACCTCTCGAACATCGCTGGGGCCGGCCAACCCGGCTCACGTCGCGTCAGGGCGCGCGCAGAGGTGCTTGGCCAGCTCGGCGGCGCCCCGGTCGGGATGTGAGCGGGGGCTCGCGTTCTCGGCCACGACGTTTGCCCCCTTGGCCTCGAGCGACCGGCGCAAGATGGCGAGCGTGGCGCGGGGATTGACGCCGTAGGTGCAGAACACCCCAGCCGGCTTGCCTCCCATCGCAGGCAGTCGTCCGATCGCCTCGAGCGCAGCCTTGGCCGGCCCGACCTTCACGACGATGAAGCCCTCCACCCAGGAGCCGACGGCGACCGCGTCGGCGTGCTCGA
>JAKATH010000024.1 GCA_021828055.1 Actinomycetes bacterium | reverse complement strand
CGGGGAGGGTCGCCGGCTCGCTCCTGACCAATTGGTCGAGTACTGGGCGGACGTGGTCGACCGCTATCCGGTCGTCTCGCTCGAGGACGGCATGGCAGAGGACGACTGGGAGGGCTGGGCTGCGCTGACCGCTGCGATCGGCGACCGAGTCCAGCTCGTCGGGGACGACCTGTTCGTGACCAACGTCGCGCGCATCGAGCGCGGCATCGAGGCAGGCGTGGCGAACGCGGTGCTGATCAAGCTGAACCAGGTCGGCACGTTGACCGAGACCCTCGACGCGATCGAGCTGGCTGCACGCGCGCGCTACCGTCCGGTGATCTCGCACCGCTCGGGAGAGACCGAGGACACCACCATCGCGGACCTGGCGGTGGCGACCAACGCCGGGCAGATCAAGACGGGTGCTCCCTGCCGGTCCGACCGCGTGGCGAAGTACAACCAGCTCCTGCGCATCGAGGAGGACCTCGGGCCGACCGCGTCCTTCCCAGGCTGGGACGCCCTCAGCAGAGGGCGCCGTGGGTAGACCCGGCGACCAGCTGCCGACGCGCCCCCGGGTCCCCGAGCCGTCTCGGAGAGCTGCGCGCGCGCCCTCTCGAGGCACGGCGCCCCGGTCCGCCCCGCGCGCGCGGGGCGGACGACCGGTGGCGTCGCGCGCGGAGCGCCGGAGCGCCGTGCGGGTGCGCCGCAACCGCCTCGCCCTCGCACTCTCGGTGCTCGCCTCGGCGGGGATCGTCAGTGCGTGGTTCCCCGTGTCCAGCCTCCTCCATCAGCGCGAGCAGCTCGCTGCCGCCTCGGCGCAGCTGAGCCGGCTCGACGGCGAGAACGCGGCGCTCGGGCGCCACGAGAGGCAGCTGCGCACATTGTCGGCGCTCGGCCGGATCGCCCAGGAGCAGCTCGACCTCGTGCCGCCTGGGGACCAGGCGTACCAGGTGCTCCCGCCGAGCGGCACGTCCAGCTCCGACGGGACGCTCGCTCCGACAGGTCCGGCGGGGAGCGGCGGTCGTGGCTCCTCTCGGGCCTCGGGCCGCGCGGGCGGGACGTCCGGCGCCTCCCCGCCGCCGGGGTCGACCCGCGCCGCCACCACGACGGGGGGCTTCTTCACGAGGATCCTGCGGACCCTCGAGTTCTGGCGATGAGCCAGCGGCCGCCCGGGCCGCGCCGCGGCGGGGCCGCGCACGACCGCTCGTCGCGCGGCGCGCGGGGTGCCGCGGTGTCCGGGAGGGAGGAGCAGCGCCGCGACGACCTCGCGATGGTGACCCGGCTCCTCGGCCATGCGCCCCGCGGCGACCTCGTGGTCGTGAGACGCCGGCACGACCGCGTGCCGTCGGTCATCGAGAACGCCCCGCTGCTCCACGACGGGACGCCGATGCCCACCCGGTTCTGGCTCGTGGACCCCGAGCTGCGCTCGGCCGTCTCGAGGCTCGAATCGGAGGGAGGGGTGCGCGCGGCCGAGGCAGCGGTGGACCCGGCGGAGCTCGCGCGGGCGCACGAGCGCTACGCAGCGGAACGAGACGCGCTCGTCCCTGCGGGCCGCGGGGGGCTGCGGCCGACCGGGGGCGTGGGGGGCGCACGAGCCGGGGTGAAGTGCCTGCACGCCCACCTCGCCTGGTGGCTGGCCGGGGGAGACGACCCGGTCGGTGCCTGGGTGGCAGAGCGGCTGGGAACGACCCGCGAGCCGCCAGCTCCGCCGGAGGACGTCGCGTCGCGTCGAGCCGGGGCGGCGACCGGCTCCTCGGGAGCCCGGGAGCCGGGGATCCGGCGCGGGCCGTCGTCCGCTCGAGCAGGCTCGCACGTGGCCGACAGGCTGCTCGAGCGCAAGGAGTACCGCACGCTGACCGTGATCATCCCGGTGTACAACGAGCGGGCGACCGTCGCCGAGATCATCCGCCGGGTGCGTGCCGCGGACGTGCCGCTCGTCGTGGACGTCGTGGTGGTGGACGACGGGTCGACCGACGGCACCGACCAGGTGCTCTCCGCCGTCGCCGACTCCACCGTGCGCGTGGTCCGCCACGAGCGCAACCGCGGAAAGGGCGCGGCGGTGCGCACGGCGCTCGAGCGTGCGACCGGCGACCTCGTGATCGTCCAGGACGCGGACCTCGAGTACGACCCTGACGACTGGTCGCAGCTGCTCGATCCGATCGTGAAGCACAAGGCGCACGTCGTCTACGGCAGCCGGTTCACCGGCGGCCGCAAGAACATGCTCCTCCTCCATTGGATCGGGAACCGCTTCCTCTCGCTCGTGACCAACCTCCTCTTCGCGACGACGCTCTCGGACATGGAGACGTGCTACAAGGTGTTCGACCGGCGCGTGATCGACGGCATCACGATCGAGTCCGACCGATTCGAGTTCGAGCCCGAGATCACCGCCAAGGTCCTGCGCCGCGGCTACCGCATCTACGAGGTGCCGATCAGCTATGCAGGCCGGGAGCCCGAAGAGGGGAAGAAGATCACGTGGCGAGATGGTCTCAGCGCGTTGCGCGCGCTCGTCAAGTTCCGCTTCACCCGGTTGTGAGCGTCCCCGGCGCGCCGCCGGCGAGCACCCGGCCGCCCCGGTCGTCCGCGGTCGGCGCCGGGCCCGTCGCGGCGGTCGACTGCGGCACGAACTCGACGCGCCTCCTCGTCGTCGGCGACGGCCGCCAGCTCGTCCGGCTGATGCGGATCACGCGGCTGGGCCAGGGGGTGGACTCGACCGGCGTCCTCGATGCCGCCGCGATCGCCCGCACCGTCCTTGTCCTCGAGGAGTACCGCGGGCTCCTCGACCGCCACGGGGTCCGGGCGATCCGGATGGCGGCCACCTCCGCGGTGCGCGACGCGGCGAACGGGGCGGAGTTCCTCGACGCCGCCAGCCACGCGATCGGCGCCCCGGCCGAGCTCCTGAGCGGGGAGGAGGAGGGGCGCCTCGCGTTCGCCGGCGCGACCTCGGACCTTCCCTCGAGCGACGAGGTCCGCGTGGTGGTGGACATCGGAGGAGGGTCGACCGAGCTCATCGCCGGCACCGGGCGCGCGGTCGGCGTGGCGTCGCTCGACGTCGGTTGCGTCCGGCTGACCGAGAAGTTCCTGCACCACGATCCTCCGCTGCCCGAAGAGCTGGCATCGTGCGACGAGCTCGTCTCGCTCGAGCTCGATCGTGCGGCACGCACGGTCCCCGCTCTCGAAGACGACGGGCGGCCGGGGCGGCAGCTGATCGGGCTCGCGGGCACCGTCTCGACGCTTGCGATGCTCGACCAGGGGCTTGCCGAGTACGACTGGGGCAGGGTCCACCACTCCGTGCTCGAGCTCGCCGGCGTGGAGCGCTGGTGCGCGACCCTGATCGCAGAGCCGTCGTCGTCACGGGCGCGACGTCCGGGGATGGTGGAAGGCAGGGAGGACGTCATCGCCGCCGGCGTCGTGGTGCTCCGAGAGGTGATGCGGCGGTTCGGGTTCTCCCGGTGCCTGGTGTCGGAGACCGACATCCTCGACGGCCTGGCTGCCAGCCTCGAGGGAGCTCCGGGGTCAGCCCGCTGACAGCGGCTCCGGCTCGTGCGCCGCGCCCGGCGCCGGGGTCCCCGCCGGAGCCGCGCCCGGCGCCGGGGTCCCCGCCGGAGCCGCGCCCGGCTCGGGGGGCCGCACCTTGCGGCGCCGCCGGCGCCGTCGCAGCGCCGCCACCCAGCCCGCGACGATCGCTGCGACGCCGACGAGGAAGGCCGCGAGCCCGCCGTCTTCGTGAGGCGGCGTGAACGAGAACGTGACGACGCTCCGGCCGGCAGGCAGCGCGACCTCCTGGAAGAGGCCGTCATGCGTCCGCACGGGCACCTGGCGGCTCCCCACGGTCGCCGTCCAGCCCTTCATCCAGAGCTCCCGTCGCAAGAGGGCGGCGGGGCGGCGACAGTCCGCCACGACCCGGTCGAGGCTCTCGTGCGCCAGCCTGCAGGAGGCCGGGCCCGATGCGGGCGGTGTCGTCCCGGAGACCACAGAGGAGACCACAGAGAAGTAGTGGGAGGGATGGGGCGTCACGTACACGTCGGCGTTGGCGTCCGCGTAGACGCGCTTCAAGCCGAGTGACCGGCTCGTCGCCGCGGGGATCTCGCCTGGCGACGCCACGATGGCTCGGACGTCGATCCGCTCGTAGGCGGCGAAATTCTTGACGAGCTCCTGCAGAGGGGTGGGCCCTGTCGAGCGCAGGAGCGTGTCGCCGATGAAGATGTTCGGGAGCACGTTGGTGTCGAGACGGCTCGTGATGTAGGACGTGTAGCGCTTCGGCATGGGGAGGTCGTTGACGTCCACTTCCCCGATGCCGAAGTAGCTCCCGTAATTGGGCGTGAAGGGGCCGAGCGTGTAGAAGCGGCCGAGCCCGGTGTGCGAGCGAACCGCGTCGACGAGGCTCATGTCCACGCGAGCGCTGCGCGGCGCGGAGAACTCGGGACCGACGAACATCGCGAGCGCGTCGACGACGAGCAGCCCCACGATCACGCCGGTGCGCACGCGGCCGCGAAGCGCGACGGCCGCGACCGCGACGAGGACCATGACGCCGAACCCCCACACCACCGACGCCACGGCGAAATGGCTGGCACTGGTCGAGCTGAGCTCGCCGGTGAGGCCGCGACCCAAGTCGAGCAGGGCCAGCGCGACGACGGCGGCGGCGGTCAGCGATGCCAGCACGTACCACCTCGGCACGGCCTTGCGCCGGAGGTCGTCGACGGCGAGCGCCGCGAGCACGATTGCGGCGAGCGCGACGGAGGGTGGGAGATAACGATATGCGGCTACCTGGTTCATCAGCGGCAGCAGGTCGAAGAGCCGGTGGAGCGGACCGATGCCATAGATGCGGCCCAGCGCGAGGACGACCCACGCGGCGAGCGCGACACGCAGCGGGCGGAGCCGTCGAGCGTAGAGGGCCACGAGGCCGAGGACGAGGAGGGTCGTCGTGAGGTAGCCGCCGACGTTGGCCCAGAAGCCCCGCAGCAGACCGGTCGGGTCGTTCGCGGTGTAGCCGAAGATCGGCCCGAAGACGTAGGGGAAGAACAAGGCCGCGGCGGAGGGCCGGTCCAACGCGATGGCGTCGAACCCGACCCCGTGCCTGCCGAGGTAGGCGGCGGGCAGGTAGTCGACGAACGCGATGACGAGCGGCGCCGCGAGCGCGACGCCCGCGATGGCGCCGGCGGCGAGCTTTCGCAGGTAGGCAAGGATCTGTGCACGGGTGAGCCCCACGCAGCGGACGAGCGCCCACACGAGCGCGAAGAGGCCGTCGAGGTAGGCGACCTCGGGAAAGCCCGCGTACACCGAGAGCGCCAGCGCGAGGGCCACGAGCGCCCAACGACCGGCCCGCCGCTCGGTCGCGGCCACGCGTGCCTGCTCGGCCGCGAAGACGAGGAGCGGCAGGAGCGCGATCGGGTTGACCGCAGCGTGCCGGAACCACGCGAAGGTGCCGTCCAGCGCGAAGGCGCAGCCTGCGCCTGCTGCGATCCACCGCGAGACGTCCAGGCGCACGATCACGCCGTAGGCCGCCACCCCGGACGCCGCCTCGAGCAGCATGTGGAACGGCAGCTGGCCGCCGAAGAGGACCAGAAGGAGGTTGGGCGGGAAGAACGCGGCGGACTGCATCTCGCCGGCCAGCGGCGCGCCGAGGCCCTCGTAGGGGTTCCACCACGGCAGCTTCCCGTGGACCAGGTCGAGCATGGCGAGGTGCCCGAGCGACTGCGCGGTCGTGCCGCTGTTCGGGTCGATCGTCGACTGACCGCCGACGATCCCTCCGGTGTGGATGATGCCGAGGCCGCTCGTCCAGTAGAGCGGGTTCGGGTCGAAGACGCCGAGGAGGAAGAGCAGGTTCGCCACGACGACGACGGCGACGACGAGCGCGACGGGTCCGAGCCACCTCGCCGAGGCCGCGCGGCGCAATGCGCCCGCGGGCCAGGGGGCGGCCCGTGTCCGCCCCGCCCCCGCCGCGACCGTCTGCACGGCCGACGACCCTAGGCGAGCACGGACCGGAGGGTCGCCATCTTGGGTGGGGCGCTCGCGGGTAACCTCCCGGCGTGGCCGGTGACCCGTCGAGCGAGCGTGCCGCGCCCACGTCCAGGTCCAGGTCGAGGTCCCCTGCAGCGTCGGACTTCGACGAGGCGTACTTCCACTCCCGTTGCGGACCGCGGCCCTATCGGAAGGGCGAAGCCTCCTGGGAGGCGTTCTTTGCACGGGTCGCCGACGACGTGGTCCGCAGCTTCTCGCCCAAGACCGTCTTCGACGCGGGGTGCGGGGTGGGCTTCCTCGTGGAGGCGCTGTGGGACCGGGGTGTCGAGGCGCATGGACGTGACATCTCGGAGTACGCGATCTCCAAGGTGCGGCGCGAGTCCCGCGAGTACTGCCAGGTCGGCTCGGTGACCGAGCCGATCGACGGCACCTACGACCTCGTCGTGTGCCTCGACGTCCTGGAGCATCTCGACGCGGGCGGGGCGGACCGTGCCATCGAGCAGCTCACCGCCGCCTCGGACCGCGTCCTGTTCTCGTCCACCCCGAAGGACGTCGGAGAGCCGACGCACCGGACCGTCCGACCGGCGATCTACTGGCTGCGACGCTTCGCGCGCAGCGGCTTCGTGCCGGTCCTCGGCTACGACGCGACGTACGTGAGCCCACAGGCCCTCCTCTTCGAGCGCGCCGGGATGCCGAGCCAAGACGACGTGCTCGTCGGCGCGGCGGAGCTCGTCGGTTTGCGGCTCGCGCAGGCGCACGGATGGAGGCGACCCCCCGCGCTCGGCTCGAGCGCGGCAGACGTCGTGGACCGCGAGCTGGAGCTGCGCTTCAACGGCCTCGTCCGCACGCTCGAGGCGTACCAGCGGGAGGCGGAAGCGGCCCGCGCGGAGCTCCGCGCCCTCGAGGCGACGCGGGTCATGCGCTACACCCGCGGCGCTCGCCGCGTCTACGGGAAGCTGCGTGCCCTCTCCGCGCGCGAACAGGAGCACGTGCAGGTGCACAGCGATCCGCCGAAGACGACGCGTGATCCGACGTACGAGCTGTGGATTTCGCAATTCGACGCGATGGACGCCGACCGGCGGAGAGCCCTCATTGACCGGCTTGCCCGGCTGCCCTCGCGGCCCCTCGTCTCGATCGTCATGCCGGTCTACGACACCCCGGAGCGCTACCTGCAAGAGGCGATCGACTCGGTGCTCGCCCAGGTGTACGACAACTGGGAGCTCTGCGCCGTCGACGACTGCTCGACGGCGGCCTGGGTGCCCAAGGTCCTCGAGGACTACGCCGCAGCCGACGAGCGCATCCGCGTCGTGCGGCGCGGGGCCAACGGGCACATCTCTGCCGCGTCCAACACCGCCCTCGAGATGGCCCGGGGCGAGTGGGTCGTCCTCCTCGACCACGACGACACGCTGAGCCCGCAAGCTCTCGCGCTGGGCGTCCTCGCTCTGGCGGACCGGCCGGATGCGGGGCTCTGCTACAGCGACGAGGACAAGATCGACGAGGGGAGCCGTTCGGTCCCCTTCTTCAAGCCTGACTTCGACCCCCTCCTCCTCCTCGCGCAGAACTACGTCTGCCACATGACGATGGCGAGAGCCGACCTCGTGCGCGAGGTGGGCGGCTTTCGCGAAGGTCTCGAGGGCAGCCAGGACTGGGACCTCGTGCTCCGCGTCAGCGAGCGCCTCTCCGCCGACCAGATCGTCCACGTGCCCCACGTCCTCTACCACTGGCGCATGCACGCGGGCTCGACTTCGTCGGCGCGAGCGGCCAAGCCGTACGCGACGCGTGCGGGCGTGAGAGCCGTGACCGACCACCTCGCACGCGTCGGTGCGCCCGGCGAGGTGACCGTGAACGAGGTGACGGGGATCGTGCGAGTGAGGTGGCAGCTCCCCCCCCGGCCGCCGAAGGTGAGCATCATCGTCCCGACGCGCGACGGCGAGTACCTGAACCGCTGCCTGGCGAGCCTCTACGCGACCACCGACTACCCGGACTACGAGGTCGTCATCGTCGACAACGGGAGCGAGACGGACGCGGTGAAGGACCTCTTCTGTGACTACGGCTCTGTGGCGACGGTCCTTCACGACGCCCGGCCGTTCAACTTCGCTGCGCTGAACAACAGCGCCGTCGCCCGCTGCACGGGTGAGGTCCTCTGCTTCCTCAACGACGACTGCGAGCTCGTCTCGAGCAGCTGGCTCGCAGAGCTCGTCTCCCAGGTCCTCCAGCCAGGCGTCGGTGCGGTGGGGGCCAAGCTCCTGTACCCCGACGGGCGGGTCCAGCACGCGGGCGTCGTGCTCGGCCTGGGCGGCGTCGCGGGTCATGCCGAGCGGCTCGCGGACCGGCTCTCCCACGGCCATTTCGGCTGGCTCCAGACCGCCCGCTCGCTCTCGGCGGTGACCGCCGCGTGCATGGCGGTGCGCCGCGACGTCTTCGAGAGGCTCGGCGGCTTCGACGAGGTCAACCTGGGCGTCGCCTTCAACGACGTGGACTTCTGCCTGCGGCTGCGAGAGGCGGGGTGGCGAGTGGTCTGGGCGCCCAACGCCGTGCTCGTGCACCGAGAGTCCGTGAGCCGTGGCCACGACCCCGACGTGCGCCCCGACGCCTTCGGCGAGGAGGTGGCGTACATGGAGCGGCGCTGGGGGCAGGTGCTGCGCGCGGACCCGGCCTACAACCCGAACCTCACCCTCGAGAGCTGGGACTTCTCGCTCGCGTTTCCTCCCCGCGCGCTGTGGTGGGCCGAATGACCTGAGGGCGTCGTGCCGCTGCGGCCTCTCTCCTGGAGGGCCCGCATGCGGGCGGGCCAGGGCGCTCAGCGCGGGCCGCCGTCCACCGGGACGGCCAGACCGAGCGGCCCGGCGAGCCTGGTCACGAAGGCGTGCGGGTCGCCGTACCAGCGGTCGGCCGCCTCCCGGCCCGACGACGCGAGCGCCGCCCGGGTGGCGGGGTCGCCGAGCGCCTCCGCGCAGGAGAGAAGCTCCGCGGTGGAGGTGAACCGCATGCCGCCGGCGGCGCTCGCGAGCCCGTCCGCCGCCGAGCCGCCGGGCACGACGATGGGCACGCCGAACCGGAGCGCCTCGACGCACTCCCGCGCGTACACGTCGCCGGGCAGGAGGTCCACGACGCCTCTCGCCCGCGCCATGAGGATCCACAGGTCCATGCGCGTGTGGACGTCGAACTGCGCCACGCACGAGCGAGACCGCCACGCGCGCGCCACCCCTCCCTCGAGCACGACGACGTGCTGGCGGGCAAAGCGTGCGAGCAGCCAGCGGGTGCGATCCGAGGGGGTCGGTGTGGCCGGCATGCCGGGGCGGTCGCCGAGGACGAGCAGGTAGTCCGGGATCTCCCTGAGGCCGTAGTGCCGGCGACTCAGCGCGTCGGGATGCACGCGTGCGTACAGTCCCACGTGGTGCACGGCGGGCGCGGGACCGCCGCCGCCCCCGCCGCCAGTCACGGTCCAGCTCCCGGTCCCGGCGTCGCCGGGGCCCACGTCCAGCACCCCGTCGACCGTGAACCGAGCGCCGCCGACGGCGAGCACCGGCGCTCCCGCGGCGAGCGACCCAGCCGAGCGCGCCAGCTCGCCGTCGCCACGTCGCCCCGCCTCGACGACGACCGCCCCGTACCGTGCCCGCGGGGCGTGCGCCCCGCCGATCGGGGTCACGTCGAACGCGCCGTCTCCGAACGTCGCGCCTTCGCCCGGGACGAAGACGTCGACCGGCGCCAGCCTGGACAGCGCGCCGGCGATGCTCCTCACGGCCTCGGCGCTCTCGCTGCGCTGCGCCTCCGCCCACGAGCGGCTGAGCACGGCGATGCGGGGCTCGCTCACGTCGGACCCGGCCCCGCCGCCGTCCACGGCGGGGCTGCCGGCGGGGCCGGCTTCATGCCTGCTCGTCGCGCACGCGGTCGTCGAGGCCGCCGAGCGCCGCCTGGACGCGAACCAGGTCCTCGCTCGAGCGGTCCAGCACCTCTTGAACGAGCAGCTCGAGATTCCCCACGCGCGCCGTCACCTCGTCGACCCGCGCCGCGACGGCGTCCACCGCGCGGATGAGGTCTCCGATGAGCCCGCGGTCCGCGGCGGCGTCGGCACGCGCTGCAGCCACGACGCGAGCGCGTACCTTCGCCCGCACGCCGGAACGCCCGACGCCGGGGCCGTCGTCTGCGTCGCCCGCGCCGAGCGGAGGAGCGCCTTGCCCGGCGGCGGCGAGCTGTGCCCACCTGAGGTGCAAGGAGGCGACCACCTCGGCGTCGTGCAGCGCCGGTGGCAGCGGCAGGGGGTCGGCCCGATGCGTGAGCAGCCGAGGTGCCGGCGTGGCGGCGGTCTCCGCAGGCTTGCCGCCCGCGCCGACCTCACCGCCCGCGCCGATCTCACCGCCCGCGCCGACCTCACCGCCCGCGCCGAGTGTCTTGTCGTCCCGACCATCGGGTCCGGTCATCGGCCCACGCTCCTCGCGCCGTCCTGTGCTCCTGGCCCTGCCAGAGCTTGCATCTCCCGCAGCGCGCCGGCGATGACGGGTCCCGGCTCGTCGAGGGCCGCCGAGAAGTCGAGGTGGGAGAGGTTGCGGTTGTAGAAAGGGTCGCCCTCGTCCAGGGCCGCGCCCCAACGCGCGAGGAACGCCGCCGCGGTCTTCTCGCTCCCCGACGTGCCTCGGCTCGGCGACTCGTGGTGCACCAGCTCTGCGCCCGCTTCCAGCACGACGCGAAGCCCACGACGCCGTGCGCGCAGGCAGTAGTCGATGTCGTTGAAGTCGAGGCCGAGCGCTTCGTCGAACCCGCCGAGCTGCTCGAAGACCTCTCGACGAGTGGCTATGCACGCGCCGGTGACCGCCGACACGTCGCGGGTGAGGACGGCCATGCCCAGGTACCCCGGCCGACCCGGCTCGAGCCCCGCGAGCACGTGGCCGGTCGCACCCACGAGGCCGAGGACGATGCCCGCGTGCTGGAGCCGCCCGTCGGGGTAGACGAGACGGGCGCCTGCGGCCCCGACCTCCGGCCGCAGCGCCTGCGCGACGAGCAGCTCCATCCACCCTCTCGTCCCACCCTGGACGTCGTCGTTCACGAAGAGGATCACCTCGCCGTGCGACTCGGCGGCGGCGGCGTTGTTGAGCGCGGCCCAGTTGAACGGGCGGTCGTCGCGTCGTACGAGCACGTCGACGTCCCGGCTCAGTCGGGCCTGCAGCGACTCGCAGAGGGTGGCCGTCTCGGGCTCCGTCGAGCCGTTGTCGACCAGCACGAGCTCGAGGCTGATCGACCCGCTCGAGCTCTCGCCGGTGAGCCCGGCGACGTGCTCGCCGAGCTCCGTCGCGCCCGCGTGCAGCGAGTCCGCGCACGCGCGAAGCAGGGTCGTGCTGTCCCTGAACGGCACGATGGCGCTGACCGTCGTCCGCGCGCTCCGGTTCGAGCACCGGCGGCGGACGGACCAGGTCGCAGGGAGCGGCCCGGGGAGCACCGCCGCAGCCTCCCCGCGGCGAACGAGCGCGGCGGTGACCGCGGCCGGTCCGGGAGGCAGGGCGACGTCCCCCCGGCGGTGGTAGAGGACTGCGTCCACGTGCGCGACCCGTGGGGTCCGCTCCGTCACGCGGAGGAGGAGGTCGTGCTCCCAGTCGCCGCCTGCAACCGGGTGGATCCCGCCTGCGGCGATCACGGGTCCGGCGCGCAGCGCCACCGGGCGTCCGAGGTAGGACCACGAGAGCAGCAACTCGGGCGACCAGTCCGGCTTGAGGACCGGTGTCGACGCGACGTCGCCAGGACCCGAGCGGTCCTCGTCCGCGTAGGCGACGTCAGCGTCCACGAGCGCGGCGCTGAGCAGGGCCACGGCGTCCGGCGCCAGCTCGTCTCCAGGCTCGATGAAGGCGACCGCGGGGGAGCCGGACTCCTCGAGCGCGGCCTGTTGGGCCGTGGCGACGTCGGTGCCCGCCGGTCTCGTGTGGACCCGGAGGCGGCCCGTCCCCGCCGCGCGTCCGAGGTCCGAGGCGCTGCGGCGGCCTCCGAGGCGAGCCCTGCCCGAAGAGCCGCCCGAGCCGGAAGGGAGTGCTCCGGTGATCGCCGACTCGATCGCCGCGTCGGGAGCCCCGACGATGGTGACCGAGAGCGACCAGGTGCCGACGGTCTGCGCCCTGAGCGACGCGAGGGTCCTGCGGACATCGGTCGGCCCGGCCGAGCCGGGCTCGCCGATCACCATGAGGAGGGCCAGCTCCGGCCCGGGTGGCGGTCGGGGGTCCACCGAGAGCCTCCAGGAGTCCCTGGCGGCGCGCCAGCGCCGGTACAGCGCCGGATCGGCGGCCGCGGCGTCCGGCCGGAGCGGCCGAGGCGCCTGCGGGGCGAACAGCACCCTCGCCACTCTCTGGTGACGCGGCCCCGCGACCACGCCCTCGTCCGGCGGCACGCGTCCCACTCTTGCACGTCACCGTCCTGTGGCGCCCGCCTGCGCCGACCTGTCACGATGCGACGATGCGCACGGCACGACTCGGCGCGCCCACCGGTTCACCTCGGCACGACCCCCTGTCGTCCCGCCGGGCACCGTCCTTGCGGGGCCTCGCCCCACGTCGCGTCCCGTGATGGCGCGACACGCGCCCGCCCCCCTCGAGCTGGAGGGACGCCGGGTGCTGCTGCGCACGCTCACCGAGGCGACCTACGAGGAGTGGTACGAGGTGCGCACCCGCTGCAGGGAGTGGCTCGTGCCATGGGAGCCGCGTCCCAAGGGTGCGCCGCTCCCTGCCGAGGACCGGCAGAGCTTCGCGGCGCGCTGCGCGCTGCGTGAGCGCGAGCGCCAGCTCGGCACCGGCTACGGCTTCGGCATCTTCGTGAAGGGGAGGTTTGCAGGGGAGATCACGCTGTCGTCGATCCAGCGCGGCCCCTTCCAGACCGGCCACATCGGCTACTGGATCGACCGCGACCTGGCGGGTCGAGGCTACGTGCCGGAGGCGGTCGTCGTCGTGCTCGTGTTCGCGTTCGACACGATCGCGCTGCACCGCGTCGAGATCTCGATCATCCCGCGCAACCGTGCCAGCCTGCGCGTCGTCGAGAAGCTGGAGCTGCGGTCTGAGGGCATCGCGCAGAGGTACCTCGAGATCGACGGCGAGTGGGAGGACCACGCGAAGTTCGCGATGACCTCCGAGGAGTGGGGTCGCCGCCGGAACCAGCTGATCGCGGAGTGGATCGGCTGACCGGCCGCGTGCGTGCGCCCTGACGGGAGCTGCCGCCGGTCGGGAGCCGCCGCCGGTCGGGAGCCGCCGCCGGTCGGGAGCCGCCGCCGGTCGGGAGCCGCGACCTCGGCGGGTCGTCGCCATGCGCGCGACCCCTCGCTAGCCTCGGCGACCATGCTCGTCCTCCACGCGGCATGGGGAGCCGAGGGACCGGCGCCGCTCGTGCTGTGGGCGGAGGCGGCCGACAGCGGCGCACCCGCGCCTCGCCCGTCTCGTCCGCGTCGCGAAGCCCCCGGCGAGCCCCCCGCGGCCCATCCGTTTGCCGCGGCGTCCGTCGCCGTCTCCGACGTGCTCGTTGCGGGCGGTTCCGCGGGCACCGGCCGCGCCGCACGATGCGGCGTGGCCGGGTCGGCGACGTTTCTCCTCCCCGCCCACCGCGGGGTGCCCGCCCCCTCGCCCGAGCTGGTCCGCCTCGGTGGCGACGGCTGGCGGCCGGCTCCCGCCGGGCGGTTCGCGCGCCGGCCGTTCGTGGTGCCGGCGCTCCTGCTCGGCGCCGGCGAGGCGCTCGACGCGTTGCTCGCGATCGTTGACGACAGCGCGCCGGTTCACGTCGGCGCGTCGGTCCGCGCGCTCGCCCGCATCGGCGAGCTCGCGCTCGAGGCCGTCGCAGGCGGCCGGGTCGTCCCGGCGCTCGAGGCCCGAGGCGATCGGTACGTCGCACGGTGGGCGCCGCTCAGGGCGGAACGCGACAGGGAGCGGCTGGCGCTGCTCGGCAGGGCGCTGCCGCCCGCGGCGTGTGCGCTCGAAGCGGTCGGGGATCCCGGCCGGCTCGTCGAACGGGCTTTCGACGCGTTCGTCGACGTGGCGTGCCGGCAGGCGCTCACCCGCACGGGTCGCGCGCAGCCGAGCGGTCCGGTCCGATCCGCCGGACCGCTCCCGGCGCCGGACGCCTGGCTCGCAGCGCTCCACGACGCAGACGGCAGGGTCGACGCCGAGCCGGCGGCGCTCGCGGCGCTCGGCCGGCTCGTCGCCGAGTGGCGAGCGCCGCTCGTCGCGTCGCCGGGGTCCTGGCGCTTGTGCCTGCGCCTGCACGAGCCCGACGAGGCAGGACCGGGCGACGGGGCGCACGATGGGGCGGGCGACGGGGCGCACGATGCCGGCGGGCCGTGGCACGTCGAGCTCCTGCTCCAGGCCGTCGACGAGCCGACGCTCCTCGTCGGGGCAGGGGAGGTCTGGCGGGCGGGGGAGTCGCTCCGGCGCGCCGCGAGAACGGTCGAGCTGCCCCAGGAGGTGCTGCTGGCGGAGCTGGCGCGGGCCGTCCCGGCCTTCCCCGAGCTCGCCGACGCGCTGGCAGAGGCCGCGCCCACGGTCCTCACGCTCGACCTCGACGGCGCCCACCGGTTCCTGTCGGAGGTCGCGCCCGTGCTCGAGCTGGCAGGGTTCGGCGTGCTGCTGCCGTCGTGGTGGCGCGCGCCGCCCGCCCGCCTCGGCCTGCGGATCCACTCTGCGGCGGCCCCCGGTTCCCGCGCCGCCGGCAGCCGCCTGACAGCCGGTGGCCTCGCGGTGTTCGACTGGGAGGCCGCGCTCGGTGACACCCGTCTCGGGCTCGCCGAGCTCCGGCGCCTCGCCGAGCTCAAGGCCCCGCTCGTCCGGGTCCGCGGGCAGTGGACGGAGCTGCACCCCGGGGAGATCCGGCGTCTGGTCGAGTTCCTCTCCGCCGGGCGAGGGCGGCGGACCATGGACCTCGCAGACGTCCTGCGGGCGGTGGCTGGCGCGCCGGTCCCCGAGGCCGGGGTGCCGGTCGTGGCCGTGGACGCCGGGGGCACGCTCGGTGCGCTCCTCAGGGGCGAGCTCGCCGAGTCGCTCGAGGCCGGCCCGACGCCCGAAGGCTTCTGCGGCGAGCTCCGCGCGTACCAACGCCGCGGGGTGGCGTGGATCCGGCTCCTCGAACGAGCCGGGCTGGGCGCGTGCCTCGCCGACGACATGGGGCTCGGCAAGACCCCGACGGTGCTCGGCGTGCTCCAGTCCGACCGGGAGGAGGGCTCCGTTCGCGGCCCGACCCTCGTGGTGTGCCCGACTTCGGTGGTGGGCAACTGGCGGCGGGAGGTCGAGCGGTTCACGCCCGCGTTGGCGGTGGTCGTCCACCACGGCGCGACGCGGGCGAGGGGGGAGGCATTGCGTCGCAAGGCGGCGGGCGCCGACGTGGTCGTGACGAGCTACCACCTCGTCGAGCGCGACCGGTCCGTGCTCGCGTCGGTGCCCTGGGCGCGCATCGTGCTCGACGAGGCACAGCAGGTGAAGAACCCCGCCGCGAAGCAGACGCGGGCCGTGCGCGCGATCCCCGCGCCGCGCCGCCTCGCGCTGACGGGCACGCCCGTCGAGAACCACCTCGGTGAGCTGTGGTCGATCATGGAGGTGCTGAACCCTGGGCTGCTCGGGTCGCAGAGCTCGTTCCGACAGGAGTTTCGAGTCCCGATCGAGCGCTACGGAGACGAGGACGCCGCCAGACGGCTGCGCGCCCTCACGCGCTCGTTCGTGCTCCGCCGCTCGAAGACCGACCGTTCGATCGTGCCGGACCTGCCGGACAAGCTGGAGACGACGGAGCGGTGCCCGCTCACGCGAGAGCAGGCGAGCCTCTACCGAGCGGTGGTGGAGGAGATGCTGGAGAAGATCGCCGGCGCCGGGGGCATCGAGCGCAAGGGGCTCGTGCTCGCCACCATGCTCCGCCTGAAGCAGGTGTGCAACCATCCGGCGCAGTACGCCGGGGACACATCAGCGCTCGCCGGACGCTCGGGCAAGCTCGAACGGGCGCTCGAGATCCTCGAGCAGGTGCACGAGGCCGGTGAGCGGGCGCTCGTGTTCACCCAGTTCGCGCAGATGGGGGAGATGCTGCAGCGCCACCTCGTCGAGCATCTCAGATGCCGTGTCGGGTTCCTCCACGGCGGCGTGACCCGAGCCCGGCGCGACGAGCTCGTGGCGGAGCTCCAGTCGCCCGAAGGTGCCATGCCGGTCCTGGTGCTGTCGCTCAAGGCCGGGGGCACCGGGCTGAACCTCACCGCGGCGAGCCACGTGCTCCACTACGACCGCTGGTGGAACCCGGCGGTCGAGGACCAGGCGACGGACCGTGCGTACCGGATCGGCCAGCGCCGTGACCTCCATGTCCGGAAGCTCGTCTGCGCAGGCACCGTCGAGGAAAGGATCGACGAGCTCATCGAGTCCAAGCGTGCGCTCGCCGCACGGGTGGTGGGCTCCGGCGAGGGCTGGCTGACCGAGCTGTCCACCGACGAGCTCGCCGAGGTGCTCCGCCTGTCCGCGGACGCAACTGAGCCGTGAGCCGCCCGCGCCGGGGAGAAGGGAAGGGACGCGGCGGTGGGACCGCGGCGCCGGACCTCGACGCGCTGCGGGCTCGTGTCGCAGAGACGCTGAGAGCGTCCGACGAGCGGCGCGCCGCCCGCACGCGCCGTTCGGTGCTGCCCGGCGAGGCCAATGGCGAGGCCGGCGAGGCCAATGGCGAGGCCGGCGAGGAGCTTGCCGGCGAGGAGCTTGCCGGCGAGGCCGCTTCGGCGCATGGCCCGCCGGCGGAGCTGTGGTGGCTGGACGAGGGCGTTGGCTGCCCGCGCCCGGTCGTCGGCGGCATCGTTGCGAGGACGCGCAGGGGACCGATCGGCGCGTCGTGGTGGTCGCGGCGGTTCCTCGAGTCGCTCGAGGCGGTGCTGGTGGGCGGTCGCATGGAACGCGGACGGTCCTACGCGAGAAGCGGGCAGGTCGTCGAGCTCCACGTCGACCCGGGCGTCGTCACCGCGGTGGTCCAGGGCAGCCGCGAGGATCCCTACGCCGTCCACCTGAGGATGCCCGTGGTGCCGAGTGGCGATTGGGACCGGATCGTGGCTGCGCTCGCCGCACGGGCCGGGTATGCCGCGCGCATGCTGGCGGGCGAGCTTCCGCACGAGGTGGAGGAGGTCTTCGAGGCGCAGGGCGCGTCCCTCCTGCCCGCGCCCCACGCGCGGCTCGTCACCGAGTGCACGTGCCCGGACTGGGACAACCCCTGCACCCACGTCGCGGCCGTCTGCTACCTCCTTGCAGAGGAGTTGGACCGTGACCCCTTCTCGCTCCTGGCCTGGCGGGGGAGGGTGCGGGACGACGTGCTCGGCGCGCTCCGGGAGCTGCGGCGGGAGGCTGCCGGTGCGGCGCCGGAGGCCGACGGACCTGGGACCGACGGACCCGCCGGGGCAGCTGATGCCGGCCCGACCGTGCCGGCGCCTGGCGAAGCCGCAGGGCACGGGATCGCTGACTCGACCGCCCGCCGGTCCGGTGACGGGGCCGCGCCCGCCGCCGGGGGCCCTTTCGCAGACGAGGGCGCCGCCGGGGGCGCGGCCGACCTGGCGCGGCGCTTCTGGGAGGCCGGGCCTGAGCTCGCCCAGGTCCGCGTCCGGCCGGAGCCGGCCCTGGTGCCCGCGGCGCTGCTGCGGCTCGCGCCCCGGGGGACGATCAGCGTGCGCGGGAGGGACCTCGCGGACCTCCTCGAGCCCGACTACCGCGAGCTCACGGCGTCGGCCGCGGCGCGCGCCCGTCGCTGACGTCGGCCGCGGCGCGCGCCCGTCGCTGACGTCGGCCGCGGCGCGCTCCCGTCGCTGACGTCAGCCGCGGCGCGCTCCCGTCGCTGACGTCAGCCGTCCGGGATGCGAACCACCGATTGGGAATGCCGGAAGAACTGCTCCACGTCGTGCTCGTCGACGTAGCCCGCGGGTCGCCGCCCGGCGCCCTTTCGCAGATGCGGGCTTCGCGCGAAGGACTGGACGGCACTCGCGCTCGAGCAGTGGTACCCGAACCCAGCAGCCACGAGCCGAGACGTGTCCATGCCACGCCCGTACCGGAGCAACGCTTCCAGCTCCGGCGGGAAGTCGAAGATGCCGAGGTGGACGAGTGGGGCGACCGCGAGCGATGGGCGGATGGGCGGAAGTGGGAGGAGCCGCTTTCCGCAGATGGCGGCGACCTCGCTCCATGGCAGCCGCCCGTCGCCCGCGACGTTGTACGTGCCGGCGAGGCGGTGCTTGGCGACGAACTCGAGCGCGCGGACGGCGTCGTCCTCCTCTACGAACTGCACGAGCGGGTCGAACCCGAACACGCTGGGGCACATCGGCCGGGACAGGTTCTTGCTGATCGGCGTGACGATGTCGGAGCCGAGGACGTTGGCGAACCGGAGGGTCGCGACGAGCACCGAGGGGTTGTCCTCCGCGAATTCGCGCACCATGCTCTCCGCTTCGACGAGCGAGCGCTCGACGACGGTGCGGGGGGGGCGCGCGCGCGGCGTCTCCTCGGTGAACGTGGCAGGGTCCCGTTCCGTAGAGCCGTACACGAGGCTGGAGGAGCTCACCACGACCTGGCGGACGGGGGAGTCGGGCGCACCGGCCGCCGCGAGCAGGTTCATCGTCCCGATGACGTTGACCTCGTGGATCGTGCGGGCGGGAGCCTGGGTCGAGTCCACGATCATGGACGTGTGGAGCACCGTGTCCACCTGCGTCGCGTGGACGATGCGCCTCACGATCGAGTACGTCTGATCGGCGCGCACGAATTCCGCGCGTTCGAAGGTATGGGCGGGCGCGCTCGTGCCAAGGCCGACGAGGACGTCGATCTCGGCGTCGGCTTCCAGCGCCTGGATCGTCCGCCCCCCCCAGAACGTGTCCGCGCCGGTCACCAGCACGCGTCGGCCCATGGCGCTCCCGCTCCGCGTGCCGGTCAGCCGAACCAGATGCTCTGCCGGAGGCTGAGCATGTCGTAGAGCGCAGTCTGCATCATCTGGCGGATCCGCTCCGACTCCTCCATCACCGTGCTCTTCGGGTACCGGTCGAGGTCGTGGTCGACGTCGAAGGTCACCGGGTCCAGCACCTTGAGCCTGAGCTTCGCGGGGAACGGCACGATCACGCCGAGTGGGCCCATGACGAGCACGTTGGCCGTCACCGGGAAGTGCGGCACGCCGAGCGCGTGCGCGATCCGCGGCACCTGCCAGAGGACAGGCATCGTCTCTTCGGATCCGACGATCGCGATCGGCACGACCGGGACTCCCGCGCGCATCGCGATCTCGACGAAGCCACCACGACCGAACCTGCACAGCTGGTAGCGGTCGGAGTAGGGCTTGGACGGGCCCTTGGTGCCCTCGGGGAAGACGAGCGCGAGCTGACCCTGGTCGTGAAGGAGCCTGTACGCGTTGTCGGGGCGCGCGGAGACCCCGCCAGCGCGGCTCCACAACGTGCCGATGACCGGGATGCTGCGAAAGAAGTAGTCGGCGAGCCCGTAAACGGGGCGGCCGAGCTCGGTCTCGATGCCGTGCATGATCACCGGCGCGTCGTTGGGGATGGCGCCGGCGTGGTTGCCGACGAGGAGCGCTCCGCCGGCGGTGGGGATCTTGTCGAGTCCTTCCCACTCGGCTCGGAACCACCGCGAGTACACCGGTTCGTAGATCCGGCGCGCGAGCGCACGGACACGTTCTGACCGGCCCCACTCGTCGACGTCGGAGCGCCTTGAATCTCCCTGGCCAGTGGTCGTCGGTACCGCGCGCTCCGGCACCGGCTCCGGCGGGCGGAGGGGGACGACGTCGGCCGGGGATGGACGTCGCTGCACCGGTGCCCGCCGCGCGATCACGAATGAAGCGTACGACCTCCTGGAGGGATCCACGCCGAGCCTGCGACGGCGGCACCGCTCCGCGTCAGGGCTGTCCGGCCGCCACCAGCCCGAAGGTGTAGAGCGCGTCGTACGACACGGTCGACCCGGTGTAGGGGGCCTGGATCACCGTCTGGCTGCCGTAGGGCCCGGAGCCGACGTACATGACGACGTGGTCCACGGTGCGTGTGCCGTCGAGGTTGTAGTAGAAGAGCAGGTCCCCGGGCTGGAGGTTGGACAGGGGAACGCGCGGCACGGTCGCGTACTGCTCCTGGGACGTGCGCGGGATCCCGACGCCAGCCTGGCTCCAGGACCACTGCATCAGTCCCGAGCAGTCGAACCCGACGCCGGGCGTCTCCCCTCCCCACACGTAGGGGACCCCGAGCTGGGACTCCGCAGCCGTCGCCGCGACCTGGCCGGCTGCGGAGACTGTGCTGCTGAACCCGACGGACGGGCCGCCGGCGGCGGCCGACGCCTGGTTCGCCGCCTGTTCTGCGGCGGCGCTTGTGCCACCGAGCGCGCTCACCTCCTGGGCTGCCTGCTGCGCCGAGGCCGCGGCCTGCTCGGCCGTCGCCTGCTCTGCCGCCGCCTGCTCTGCCGCCGCCTGCACCGCCGCCGCCTGCACTGCCGCCGCCTGCACTGCCGCCGCCTGCACCGCCGCCGCCCGCACCGCCGCCGCCCGCACCGCCGCCGCCCGCACCGCCGCGGCCCGGACCGCCGCCGCCCGCGCGGCTGCCTCAGCGCGCGCGGCTGCGGCTGCAGCCGCGGCCTCCCGCCCCGCTTTCGCCTGCTCGGCGGCCGCGACCTCCTTGCCGAGCGTGCCCTTCAGGGATTGGAGCGTCGTCTCGGACCTGGCGGAGGCTTGCTGGTTCTCCTGCTGGAGGGTCTGAAGGCGCGCTGCTGCGGTCTGCGCCTGGCGCTCTTGCACTTGCTGCTGCGCTCTCGTCGCGTCGAGCGCCACCTGGGCCGCTTCCAGCGCGTGCTTCGCGACGTTCAGGTTGCCGACTGCAGTGTCCGAGTACTCCTCGGAGATCACGAGTGTGTTGGCCGAGGTGGAGAACAACGAGGTGACCTGCGTCCCTTGCGCGCCGAGGACGTAGTCCTGCACCGCGGCTCTGGCGAGCACGCCCCGGTCCACGACGATCGTGCTCCGGACATGTGCAAGTCGCGCGTCGGTGGCGGCGATGGCGGCCTGCACTGCCTGCAGGTGTGCCATCTCATTGTCGTACCGGGTTCCGAGGACCGCCGACCGATGCTGCTCTTGGGCTATGGTCTGCTCGATCCGTGTGATCTGGGACTGGGTCTGACCGACCTTCGCCTGCGCGGCGCTTGTTGTGAATTTTGTGGCACCGGCGGTGGCAACCTCCCAGGACCCGGCCAGGAGCGACGCAGCGGTGCCCGCGGTCACCACGAGTCCGAGGGCGCGGCGAAGGATCCGACCTCTCACACCAGCCACAGGCGTCACTCTACCCCCACGGTTCACAACCGCCAAGCGACGGATCGCCGCAAGGTGCTCCGCGACGACGTGGTGGGGGCGCAGGGGGCGTCGCGCCTCCCGATATCGTCGGTTCGTGGAGGGCACGGTGGTCGTCGACGGTGGGCGGGTGCGCGGCCATCAGGTCGACGGCGTATGGGAGTTTCTCGGAGTGCCCTACGCGCGGGCCCCTGTCGGCCCTCTGCGCTGGCGACCGCCGCTGCGACCGGAGCCGTGGTCAGGGGTGCGGGACGCGTCCGCGCCGGGCCACCTCGCTCCGCAGCCGGAGTCGCCGGGCACGAGGCTGCCGGAGGACCCTGTCGAACAGAGCGAGGACTGCCTTCACCTGAGCGTCTGGACCAGGGCGCCCGGCGCGTCGGACCGCCCGGTGCTGGTGTGGGTGCACGGGGGCGGCTTCCAGTCCGGGACCGCAGGCAGCGCGCTCTACAGCGGGCGGCGGCTCGCAGGCGAAGGGGATGTCGTCGTCGTGAACGTGAACTACCGGCTCGGGGCGCTCGGGTTCCTCGCTCACCCTGCGCTCGGCGACGTGTCGCAGCACGGACGGGTCGCCGGGAACTGGGGGCTGCTCGACCAGGTCGCCGCGCTCGGCTGGGTGCGGGACCACATCGCGGCGTTCGGCGGAGATCCGTCGAACGTGACGGTGTTCGGCGAGTCCGCTGGCGCGATGTGCATCTCGGCGCTGCTCGCGTCACCTGTGGCACGAGGGCTCTTCCGATCTGCGGTGATCCAGAGCGGGCCGCCTTACGTCCACGGCGCCCAGCGCGCAGCTGACGCGGCCCGTGCCTTCGTGCACGAGCTCGGCATGTCCGAGGTGTCGAGGGAAGCGCTCGAGGGCGTGCCGGTCCGAGAGCTCGTCAGTGCGCTCTCGTCCTTGTCCCGCCGCGCGCCCCCTCCGGGAGAGCTTCCCCAACCGCTCCTCCCTGTCGTCGATGGCGGCGTGCTGCCCGCATCGCCGGTCGAGGCGATCGCCCGCGGCTCGGCTGCGGGCGTCGCCGTGATCGTGGGGACCAACCGCGACGAGTTGAGCTTCTTCGCGTTGAACGATCGGGCGATGCAGGCGGCGGACGACGAGTGGCTGCGACGGCGCATCGAGCATGCCGCACCTCGAGCGCCCGCCGAGCGGGTCGTCGACCTCTACCGCGAGGTGCGGGCGCAGCGAGGGGAGCCGTCGAGCCCGCGTGACCTGTGGCTGGCGGCGGGCAGCGACATCGTGTTCCGGTGGCCGTCGCTGCAGCTTGCAGCTGCGCTTCGCATGCACGAGCCTCGCACCTACGTCTACCTCTTCACGTGGGAGTCGCCCGCGTTCGACGGCGTTCTCGGAGCGACGCATGCGCTGGAGGTCCCGTTCGTCTTCGGTACGCACGAGAATCCGGCCGTCGCACGCTTCGCCGGCAGAGGCGTGGACGCTGACCGGTTGTCTGCGGCGATGCAGGCGTCGTGGGTCGCCTTTGCCAGGAGCGGCGACCCGTCGAACGCGCTGGCGGGAACCTGGCCACCGTGGGACCCTGAAATCCGCGCCACGATGGTCTTCGGCCGCGCGGTCGTTGTCGAAGAGAAGCCACGCGACGAGGAGCTCGCGTTGTGGGCGGCCACCGCACCGCTGCCTGGGCAGGAGGTGGCCGTCGTGCCCGACCCGGCGGCACCGCCGCAGTGAACGACCCCGACCCGGCCTGGTCGCGCGAGCCGCTCCCCGGTGACCGCTTCCGAGGAGTGCGAAGAGCACGGGCGAGACGGCGAGGTCATCCGCGTCTTCGTGGCAGTCTTTCCCTGGTCTCATCGAGGTCGACGAGGGAACAAGCGAGAGACGCCGATGTATGCGATGGCCACGCGCTGGGTTTTCAAGGCGGGATCCAGCGGCGACGTCCTCGGCGCAATGAGGGACGAGGTCTGGCCGGCCGTCGAAGCACAGCGGGGTCACGTGTGCACCGTGGTCGTCCAGACTGGGACGGACTCGTTCCTCTCCTTGGTCTGCTGGTCCACCGAGGAGGACGCGAAGCGTGCGATGTCGAACCTGGCATCTCTCGTGATCAGGCATCTGGGGCCCCATGTGCGAGAGGTGGAGCGGATACCCGGTTCCGTCGTTCACCAACAGCTGGGCCGGGGATCGGGCAGCTAGCTCGCGAGCAGCCGCGTTCGGAGACTCGCGAAACGTGCCGTGCAGGGCGCAGGGTCGCTCGCTGTCGCGTGGTCGGGCCCGTCAGCGCGTCCCGTTCTCGGGCGCCGGCTCGACGGACGTCCGGTCCTCCCTCTGTGGGTAGAAGAGGTGGTAGGCGAGAGCTGACAAGATCCCGCCGACCAGCGGCGCGATCAGGAACACCCACACCTGGCTGAGGGCGGAGCCACCCACGAGCAGAGCCGGGCCGAGGCTTCGAGCCGGGTTGACCGACGTTCCGTCGATCGGGATGCCGACGAGGTGGACGAGCATCAGCGCGAGCCCGATCGCGATCCCGGCCACCCTCGCGTCGCTTGCTCGCCGGGTGACCGCGAGGATCACGAAGACGAACACGAAGGTGAGGACGATCTCGACGACGAACGCACCGGCAGCGTTGGCACCGATGATCGAGGACTTGCCGTATCCGTCTGCACCGAGCCCCATGCTGGAGTGGTACAGGTGGGAAGTGTGGACGACCCCGTACAGTCCCGCTGCGCCCACGATCCCGCCGACGACCTGGGCCACCCAGTAGCCGATCGCATCGGAGAGCGAGATGCGCCTCGCCGCCAGGAAGCCGATCGTGACCGCCGGGTTCACGTGGCATCCCGAGATCGGTCCGATCGCGTACACGAGCACGAGCAGCACGAGACCGAACGTGAGGGCGGTCATGACCACCCCGGCCGCGATGCTCGCACCCGTGGCCTTGAACCCGAAGCACAGCGTCGCCGCCCCGGCTCCGAAGAACACGAGGAGCGCGGTGCCGAGTGCCTCTGCGACGAGCGACCGTGGCTTCATCGGCAGGAACCCCTTTCGATTGACGGGCTTGGGTTCCATGCTCCCAGAGCCGGGCGCCGCGGCCGCGGACCCTTCTCGGGTCGGCAGCGAGCTCGAGGGTGGGGCCGAATGCCGCGCCCCGTGCCTTGCGGCGAACGGGACACGACGACGGCCCGCCGACCCGCCCTTGCCCTGCGGACGAAATGCTGACTAGTTTGGTCACCATTCAGTCACCCAGGAGGCGCTCATGAGCTCGACCGACGACCTGCTCGCCAACAATGCCCGGTTCGCCGCCTCGTTCGACAAGGCCGTGCTCCCGATACAGCCGGGAAGGAAGGTCGCGGTTCTCGCCTGCATGGATGCGCGGCTGGATCCGGCGAAGGCCCTCGGCCTCGAGGAGGGCGACGCCCACGTGATCCGCAACGCGGGCGGCGTGGCGACCGAGGACGCGATCCGCAGCCTGGTCATCTCTCAGCGGTTGCTCGGCACCGAGGAGATCATCCTGATCCACCACACGAACTGCGGCATGGAGACCTTCAGCGACGACGCGGTCAAGGGCCAGATCCAATCCGAGACCGGCATACGGCCCGGCTTCGCGCTCGAGGCGTTTCCCCAGGCAGAAGACGACGTGAAGCAGACGGCAGCCCGCATCAGAGCCAACCCGTTCGTTCCGCACAAGAACATCCGCGGCTTTCTGTACGAGATCGAGAGCGGGAGGCTGCGAGAGGTGCCGCTCACCTGAGCGAGGGTGGCGAGCTGGTCGTGGCGGCGGTCGCTCCTGCATGCGGCTCGCCTGCTGGCTGACTCGGCGCCGAGAGGAGGCCACCCCCCGCGAGCGCGAAGACCGCCACGCCCACCGCCGCCACGGCGGCGACCCTCCAGGCGAGCGATCGCACCACCGCCGCCACGCCCACCGCCGCCACGGCGGCGACCCTCCAGGCGAGCGATCGCACCACCGCCGCCATCGCAGGAAGGCTGCCTCCAACGCCGCGGCGATCGACGACCCGCTCCAGGCGCGCGTGCCCCACAGCTCCGCGAGCTTTCCCGCGTAGGGGTACCACTTCGCCCAGGTCACGCCTGCCACCGCGATGGCGCCGAAGAGAACGGCGGCCGCAGCGAGCGCACGGCCCGAGAACCCGCGCCCGACCGTCGACGTCACGCCCCTCTCCGACTCGATGTTCGCGGAGTCGAGCGAGATCGCGCCGAGCGGTGGCTTGATGATCGGGTCCATGCCTGCCCCTTCCTCCTCACGGAGGGCGGCTGCCGCCAGCCATTGGCGTCGCGCCAGTCGGCACGTGCTTACGACGTCGCCGTGGGCACGCAGGTCCGACCCGTGGCCACGGCTCAGTGACGAGCCGAGGCCGCTGAGGCCGGGTGAGCACTCGCATCGATGCCTCCCGACCGGGCAGCAGGGCGCGGGCTCAGCGGCGGTGACGCATGCCGCCCCCCTTCCTGCCCAGTGGCCCGAGCGCGTGCTGCGCACGGCTGCTCGCCCCGGGGTGCGATCTCGGGAAACGTCGGGGCAGCATCGCATCGTCGCCGGCATGGTTGCGATCGCGTCCTTCGCGCGACGCAGGTCCCGTGGGCACCACCCTTCAGCGCGCAACCAGTACGTGGGCTTCTCCCGCCAGCGCTACGGCAAGGCCGCCTGTGTCGGCGAGCACCTCCGCGCCGACGCCCTCCTCGACGTCTGCAAAGACCCCGAGTTGATCGAACGCGCCTTCGCCGCCGAGACCCAGGAGCCGACCACCTCGGTGCGTATGCAGCGCGACGAGATCCTCGCCACCGAGACCGAGCCGAAAAGGACCGAAGCCGCCATCGGGCGCTGCATGATGGCCTTCGAAGCCGGCTCGATCTCCGACGACCCCTTCGGGCCTCGGGTGCGCGACCTCAACGACAAGGCCTGCGCGCTGCGAGCCCGCCACGAGGAACTGATCCAGACTGATCCAGATCGAAGAGATCGCCGCCATGGACCCGCCGACCCAAGCCGACCTCGACACGCTCCGAGCCGACCTCGAAGACGAGCTACTGCACGGGTCCGACGCGCGGTGCAAGGCCGTCGCCCAAGCCTTCGTCCACCGACTCGTCGTCGACGGGCGCGACACCATCCACCCCACCTTCTACGTGAGGGACAGCCTGCCGACCGACATGACCGGCGAGCAGCGCGAAACCGCCACAGATGGGCGGTCTCGCGCCGTGACACCTACGGTGGTCTTGAGGTGGCATAAGGCGAAACCGTTTTCCCAGGTAGACAGCCTGCCGGTCCGTTTGCCCGCACCGAACACCGTGATCCGCCGGGGCACGGGCGATCGATAGTCCCACGGTGGCGCCGACTGCCGATCTCACTCTGCGCTATAAACCCGGCCATGGACAGGCTGCAAGCACCAGCCCCCCTGGATCCTCTCCAGGAACTCCAGGCCGGCGTCGCCTTCTGGCGGACGAAGGCCGACGCCAGCTGGCCCGCCGACTTCCACAACGCCGACTACAAGAGTTGGGCCACCGAGAAGCGCGACTTCTCCGACGCCTGGTGGAAGCCGTTCCTGCGCCGGTTACACGACTGGATCGCGATCCGACCCGCCACCTATGCGGAGGTGACGGAGCGGTTCGTCGAGCGTCGTGACGCGCTCACTCTGGCATGGGTGGCGAACTGCGCTCCCTATCGCGACCTGGACATCACGGGTGTCACCTGGGCGCAGGTCTGCGGGTTTGCCGACCTCGTCGGCGAGATCAAGCCGATGAAGGGACTCCCCTCGCCGGTGTTCACCTCGAAGTTCTGCCACTTCCTGCTGCCCAAGGTGTTCCCCGTTGTCGACAACGAGGGCTCCGGCAACCGGTGGCCCCATTACCAGCAATATTTCGACCACGTGCAGTCGCTATGGGCGTCAACGCCCGACGACACCCGCACCGCCCTGATCGCAGCCATGACCGAAGCCGTCGCGGGCGCAGGAGCGAAGCCCAGCCCCGAGTTTCCAATGGTCAACAAGATCGTCGAACTGCGACTGATCGGCCGCCAGCATCCCGTCGGTTGACCCGTCGCCTCTCTGATTCCTAAGCCTGACGAGATCGAGATCCCGGGTAGCGCAAACTGGGACACGTGCCCATCCCCGCACTCTTCGTCGCCATCGATCCGGACCGGCTCGCACGCCTCGCCCACTTCCTGCACAACGCTGCCCGGGTCGAGGCCGGCTATACGGACCCCGATCCCGCGTGGGCGGGCTCTCCCGGTTCGAGGGCCGACCGGGACCGCCAGTGGACCGAGCCAGGCGTTACAGCGGACAAGACCATCCGGGCGGTCGACACCACCTACGCGGCTGCCCGACTAGGGCTCATTGCCGTCACCGATCACGCCGCATCGCTCGGCCGGCTCATCACCGATCCTGATCTCACTGGCTGCCTCGCCGTCGAAGCCGTCGCGCGATCGGCGGTCGAGACCGCGGCCCGTTCCTGGTGGCTCGTCGAACCAGGGCTGACTGCCCGCCAGCGGGTGGCCCGGTTCCTGGCCGACCAATTGTTCAGCGCCTACCAGGCCGAGGACATGGCTCGCAGGATGAATTGGCCTACCGGCGTAGCCGGCATCTCCCCGGAGGCTCACGAGATCAGGGCGAAGTGCGACGAACTCGGACTCAACTACGACGCCAATCAGTCGGCACCAACGGTCGACGGGCAGAGGAGGCCGAGCTCAACGCCCCTCGTAGCCGCTTTGATGCGCGACACCATCTACTCGGCGTCCTATCCGCTCGTCTACGCGCTCACGTCGGCGACCACTCACGGCACCCACTTCGCCCTCATGCGGGGCTACGTCGACACCGGGGACAAGCACGGCAGTGAACCGATCCTCGATCGCCGCCTGGACCACCGCCAGATCGAGCCCGTCTGCGGTGTCGTCCTCGAAGCATTCGTGGCAACCCTGCGTCGTGTCGTTCGGCTCGCCGGGTGGGGTTGGACCAAGGTCGATGGCTACCAGTCGCCCATCCGAAACTTCTTGTACACGATGCCCTACTGATATGGCGCCTTCAGGGGCGCGAGCGAGATCGCCTGTGGGACACTGGCCCACATGACGGCTTGGCACGACGATCCGGCAAATGCACAACTCGTGCACCGTCTGCGCAATGTGGTCGCCGGAAAAGGCCGGCTCCTGGTATTCCTGGGCGCTGGGTTGTCGTTCGGGGCGGCCCGACTTAATGCTCGGGCTACGTTCGATTACGACCACTATGACCGCTGGTGGCCGCATGACTTCCCGCACGTCGACCTCGTGCCAGACGACAACGGTCTACCTTTGCCTTCCTGGCCTTGGTTGGTCAGTCGAATGTGCCGAGAGATCATGGTTCACTCCGGCGCAGAGGAGTGGGCTTCGCTTCGATCCTTTTTCATCGAGGAAGGGCCGCTCGACTGTGCTCAGCTGTTTCGCCAGACCGTGGGCGAAGCCAATTATTGCGAGTTTCTGCTCTCCCAGTTCGACGCTGCTCGACAGCCGTTTATCCGCGCTACGCCAAGCCATACCGCCCTGGTCCGCCTGAATCTGCCCCTCTTGTTCACGACGAACTACGACGAACTGATCGAAGCTGCCCACGCAGAAGCTGGTCAACAACTCCGAGTTACCATCTCAGAAGAGCAGTTCAAAGCGCTTCGCGCTGAGAGACCAGACCGACATCTGGTCAAGATTCACGGGTCAATCGACCAGCCTGACTCGATCGTTCTGACCCGCTCGGATTATGCCCGAGCCCGCGTCGAGCGCACGGAGATGCTTGGGTTTCTCCGGAGCGAAATGGCCGAGACCTCGTTCCTCTTCGTCGGCTTTAGCCTCAGCGATCCAAACTTCAACCTGCTCCACGACGACATTCGCTTGGTCTATGGCATGAACGTTCCCGCTTCGTACACCGTGCAAGGCCGCCGCAACCCGGTAAAGGATCGATATTTGCTCTCACTGGACGTCAACACGATCTGGCTCGACGGGTGGAACGACCTGCCCGACTTTCTGACGCGGATAAATCCAGCAGTGTCTCTGGCGGACTTATGACGCACAGGCGCTTCCTTCGGTTCGGCGGCACCATGCTCGATTTGCGCCTTTACGTCGATCTTCCAGACTCAGTGGAGGCCCGGTGACGGACTCCTCGAGCCGTTAGGGCGCGTGGCGCAATAAGGTGAGCGGTTAGGGTGGCAGGATCGAGTAGTTCCAGTCGGGGTGCCAGTCATGGCGCTTGACCGGCACCGCTCGGAGCTCTGCGTCGGTGATCTTCACGCCGGT
>JAKATH010000118.1 GCA_021828055.1 Actinomycetes bacterium | reverse complement strand
GGCACCGGGGGCGGGAGAGCGAGCGGGGGCGGGAGAGCGAGCGGGGGCGGGAGAGCGAGCGGGGGCGGGAGAGCGAGCGGGGGCGGGAGAGCGAGCGGGGGCGGGAGATGCAGTCGGAGAGGGTGGCCCCGATCGTGGCGGCGGGCCTGGGGGGCGTGGGGGGCAGGACACCCGATCCCAGCTCGGTCTCCTCCGCGCGGAGAGTGTCACGGTCACGTACCGCGGCCGCGGCGCGCCCGCGCTGGACGGGTTCTCGCTCACGGTGGAGGCCGGCGAGCACGTCGCGCTCGTCGGCCCCTCGGGCTCGGGGAAGTCGACGGCGGTCGGCCTCTTCCTCGGCTTCGTGCGCCCCTCGGCGGGGCGGGTCGTCGTGAGCGGCCACGACCTGTCTGCGAGCGACGTGGTGGCGTGGCGCCGCCGGCTCGCATGGGTGCCACAGCGCCCCCACCTCCTCCATGGCTCGCTCGAGGACAACCTGCGCATCGCCGACCCGGACGCGAGCGGTGAGCTGCTCGCGCGCGCGATCGAACTGGTCGGTCTCTCGCATGTGGTGCTCGGCCTGCCGGACGGCCTCGCGACGCCGGTCGGCGAAGGCGGCGTGTCCCTCAGTGCCGGCGAGCGGCAGCGGCTCGCGCTGGCACGGGCGATCATCCGCGATCGCGAGGTCGTCCTTCTCGACGAGCCCATCGCGCATCTGGACGCCCACGCGGAGACCGTCTTGGCGGAGACCCTCGGGCCGTGGCTCGAGTCGAAGACGGTGCTCGTCGCCGCGCACCGGCCCGAGCTGGTGGCGCGCCTCGACCGAGTCGTGCACCTCTGCGCGGCGGCCGAGCCGGAGGACGGGCGCAGGGCCGACGGCGGGGGGGACGGCGGGGGGGACGGCGGCAACGGCGCCGCCGGCACAGACGTGGCCGGAGCGCGCCCGTGAGCGGCGCCGGCCTGTCCCCCACCATGGTGGTGCGGACCCTGCTCCGCATCGGCGCACCGCCGCGGCGCAAGCTCGCGCTCGCGGCGCTGCTCGGCGTCCTCGGCGCCCTTGCGACCGTCGGGCTCCTCGCCGGCTCGGGCTACGTCGTCGACAGGGCCGCCTTCCGCCCCGGGCTCGGCGCGATCGCCGGCGTCCTCGCCGGGGTGGAGGTGCTCGCCTTCCTGCGCGGACCACTCCGCTACGGCGAGCGGCTGGTCGCGCACGACGCGGCCTTCCACTCGCTCGTTCGCTGGCGGGTGTGGCTCTACGACCACCTCGAGCCCCTCGCGCCGGCGGGGCTGCGAGGCTGGCGCAGCGGCGATCTCCTCGCGCGGGTCACCGACGACGTCGACACGCTCCAGGACCTCTACCTCAGGTGCCTCCTGCCGGTGGGGGTCACCGTCGCGGCGGCGACGGTCTCGGTGGCTCTCGTCGCGGCGGTGCTCCCGCTCGCCGGCGCCGTGCTCGCGGCGTCGCTGCTCGTCGCGGTCGTCTCTGCGCCCGCCGTCGCGGTCGTGACCGGCACGTCACGCGGGCGCGAGGCCGAGCTGCGCGGACGCCTCGCCGCCGAAGTCGTCGACCTGCTTCGTGCCGCGCAGGAGCTGATCGCGTTCGGCCGCGAAACGGCGGCGCTCGAGGCGGTGGAGGCGACGGACCGTGAGCTGACCACGATCGCCCGGCGCCGCGCCTGGTCGACCGGCGCATCGGGGGCGATCGTCACCGTGTGCCTCGGCGCCGCGGTGACGGCCGTCCTCGTCCTCGGGATCGCCGCCGTCCGCGCTCACGAGATGCGACCGGTGATGCTCGGGGTGCTCCCCCTGGCGGCGATCGGCGCGTTCGAGACGGTGCCGGCCGTCGCCGCCGCGGCGGTCCGCGCCTCCGACGTCGTCGCGGCTGGGCGCCGGCTGCTCGACCTCGGGTCCATCCCCGTGCCCGTCACCGACCCCGACCGCCCTGCCGCGCTCCCGCAGGGCTGCCCGGAGATCGCGGTGCACGACGCCCGCCTTCGCTACGGCCCCGAGCTCCCGTGGGCGCTCGACGGCATGGACCTCGAGGTCGCGCCCGGTGCACGCGTCGGCCTCGTCGGCGCGAGCGGCGCGGGCAAGAGCAGCCTCGTGCACGCGCTGCTGCGGTTCTGGCCTTTGCAAGGAGGATCGGCGACGCTGGGCGGCGTCACTCTCGACGCGCTCCGCCAGGGAGCCGTGCGCCGCGCGGTCGCGCTCGTGGACCAGGATGCGCACGTCTTCGCCGGAACCATCCGTCAGAACGTGGCGCTCGGGCGCCCGAAGGCGAGCGACGCAGAGGTGGGCGACGCCCTTGTCAGGGCACAGCTCTGGGACTGGGTCGCTACGCTGCCCGACGGGATGGACACTCAGGTCGGGGAGGACGGGGCGCAGGTCTCTGGCGGCCAGCGGCGCCGGCTCGCGCTGGCGCGCGCCCTGCTCGTCGACGCACCGGTGCTCGTGCTCGACGAGCCGACGGCTGGACTGGACCTGGAGAGCGGCGCGCGCCTCGTCGCAGGCGTGGTGGACGACGCAAGGACGCGCGGCAACAGTGTCATTGTCGTCACGCATCGAGCGAGCGATCTCGAGCACCTCGACCAGGTGGTCGTCATGGACAATGGCCGGGTCGCCCAGACCCACGAGCAGGGCGGGCCTGTTGCGTCCGACGTTCCCGCCCGACTCGCGTGAACGCCTGCAGCCGAGCGCACGCGGGGCGCGCGCACGCGGGCCGAGCGCACGCGGGGCGCGCGCACGCGGGCCGAGCGCACGCGGGCCGAGCGCACGCGGAGGGCGCGCACGCGGGCCGAGCGCACGCGGGGCGCGCGACGGGTGATCGCAACTCCAATTCCATTTGGTCCAAGTGTTGGTCCAAGTGCTCTGCCTCCCGAGCCCACGCAACCGCCTGACACCGCCGAGGGACGCGACATGACCCCACGAAGCTCCGCACCCCGCTCCGCTCCTGCGGGATCCGCACGCCGCGACGGCGCGGGTCACGGTGCCCGCAAAGGTGGCCACCTGGCGCGCGAGGCTGCCGGTGAGGACGTCCGACGAGCAAGCCCCGGGAGGATGCGCAGGGGCGAGAGCCCGCGGCAACGCGGCGAGCAGACCCGCGCCAGGATCGCCGACGCGGTCATCGAGCTCCTGACCGAGAACGCGCTGCCGCCTACCGCCAAGGAGGTGGCAAGCCGAGCCGGCGTGTCCGTTCGGCTCGTGTTCCACCACTTCGAGGACATGGACGCGCTGTACCGCGCGGTCGCGCGCGCACAGTTCGACCGCCACTGGCGCGGGCTCCGCCCCGTCCCCGACGCCCTCACCCTCGGGCAGCGGATCGACCGGTCCGTCTTCCAGCGGGCGAGGCTCTTCGACGCGGTCGCTCCGGCGCGGCGCCAAGCCGTCCTGCTCGCGGTCCGCCACCAGGGCATCGCGCAGAGCTTGGATCTCACCAACAAGCTGCTTCGCAACAGGCTCGAAGAGACGTTCGCAGACGAGCTGCAGGCGGCCGGCGACGAGCGGCGAGAGCTCCTCGCCGCCCTGGAGGTGGCGGCGTCCTGGGAGACGTGGGACCGGCTCCGCCGCGCACAGGGCCTCAGCGGCGCCGCGGCGCGGCGCGTCGTGGCACGGACGCTGCACGCGTTGCTCGACGCGTAGGCACGCGGTTCCGGCCCGGCGCGTGCACCACGAGGACTGGGTTCGGCGAAGGGGGGCTTCCTCCACTCGTGGACAGCCCGGGTATTCACGACGTACGCGAGCGGTCCATCCGCCTTGCCGCCCACGGCGAGCTCGTTGATGAAGGTCCGGTAGTGGCTCTCGAGCTCCACGAAGTCCCACGCGTCCTGCACGAAGGCGCGCGTGTCGGCGAGACCGCCCGGCTCGGCGACGAAGCTGACGAGGCGGCTTGGACGCTCCATGCCGTCGAAGATCGAGTCGACGGTGGGCTGGCCCCCGTGTCGGGCGAGAGGCGCACGCCTTGGCAGAGTGACCCGAAGCCTGCCCACGCGAGCTGGGTGCGCAGCACGTGGCGATCGGCCCGGTGCTCTTCGGGGATGGAGATCACGAGGACCAGCCGCTTTCCGTCCCAATCGGCGCGGGTGGGGTCGAACGCGTTGACGCGCGCCGAGCCATCAGCGACGAGAGCCCTTCCCTGCTCGGTGAGGTGCCAGCGCGCTTCCCGGCCGACGCGCTCGCTCGCCAGCCGGCCGGCGTTCGCCGCACGGGCCAGCGCCTGCCGGGCGCCTGCGCTGCACGCGAAAGCGTGCGGGACGTGGAGACCCGGGGGTGACCATCTCTGATCCTGGACCACAGCAGTGTACGTAGACCGTACCCCTTGACATAGCGCCGGAGGAATCCGTAAAGTACTCCTGCAACGTGATTTGCATTCAGCATTCAGTCGCACGTCGTGCCCGCGTGCGTGAGCGAAGGTGGGGGGGCCGAGCCGTGGCGAGCGAAGGTCGCGCCGACGAAGGCGCTGCAAGGGAACAATTGGGCGAGCGGCACCTCTCCGTGGTGGACGCGATCGCCCAATCCGCGGGGTTCATGGGCCCGGTCTTCTCCTCGGCCCTCCTGATCCCCCTCGTGGTCGGTGCCGGTGCTGCCGGCAAGGGAGCCGGGATCGCCACGCCGATCGCGATCGTCATCGCCGCCGTCGGCGTCGGGGGCCTCGGCTGGATCATCGCCGCGTACTCCCGCAAGATCCACGCGGCAGGTGCGCTGTACGACTACGTCACCGACGGGTTCGGCAAGCGGACGGGGTTCGTCGCAGGGTGGCTGTACTACGGCTGCACGCTCCTGCTCTCGGCCGCGATCGTGCTGCTCGTCGGCGGGATCACCTCCGGCTTCCTCAGCACAGCGTACGGCGTGAACATCCCGTACTGGGTGATCGACCTCGTCTATGCGGCGCTCCTGTTCTGCCTGCTCTACTTCGGCGTCAAGATCTCGACGAAGGCACAGCTCGTGCTGGTGTCGCTCTCCGCGCTCCTCGTCCTCGGCTTCTTCCTGTCGGTCATCGTGCAGGGCGGCCACGGGGGCAACACGGTGCGACCGTTCGAGCCGAGCTCCGCCGCGGACGGCTGGTCGGGCATCTTCTTCGGGATTGTCTACGCGATCCTCCTGTTCGTCGGGTTCGAGTCAGCGGCCAACCTCGGCGAGGAGACGGCGAACCCCAAGCGCTCCATCCCGATCGCGATCCTCGGGTCGGTGGGAGTCGTCGCCGTGTTCTACGTCCTGGCCGCCTACGCGCAGGACATCGGCTTCGGTCTCAACATGACGAAGTGGGTGAAGAGCCCCGCGCCGCTGTTCACGCTCGGCGCGCCGGGGAACTTCGGCACCTCGGTCCTGCTCGACTTCCTGAACATCGTGGTGATCTGCGACATCATGGCGGTCGGCGTCGGTGCGGCGGTCTCCTCCACGCGTGGCCTGTTCGCCATGGCGCGTGACCGGAGGATCCCCGGACCCTTCGCGAAGGTCTCCAGGCGGTGGGGGACGCCCGTGAACGCGATCGTCTTCCAGGTCCTCCTCGGCGTCGCCTTCGTCGTCCTCGTGCGCCTGGACAACGGGGTGTTCCCTTTGAACGGCGCTCCGCAGTTCTTCCCGTTCTTCGCGTGGGTCGTGGGGCTCGGCGGGCTCGGTCTCGTCGTCGTGTACGCAGCGATCTCGCTGGGGGCGATCCGCG
>JAKATH010000023.1:7115-30519 GCA_021828055.1 Actinomycetes bacterium | reverse complement strand
CCGGCGTGTCACCGCACCCCGTCGAGGCTCTCGGGCTCTCCGGGCGGCTCCGTCACCGAGCCGGGACCCTCGAGCAGCGCCGCGTACCGCTCGCGCTGGGCGTCGACCACGAGACCGCAGAGCACGGTCGCCAGCTGCGCCCGCCCGTAGGCTCCGACGTCGAGATACGCACCGAGGTGGCGGTGCTTGAGGGCCCACATGTGGGCGAGCATGGTGAGGTTCCACCCGACGAGCTCGGCGTCGTGCGGCCGGAGCACCCCCGCCGCGCGCCCGGCCTCGAGCTCTGCGGTGAGCAGTCCGGTCGTGGCCACCTCGAGGGCGATGACCCGCTGGAGGGCCTCCCGCCCGAGCGAGTGGCTCTCCCAGTAGGCGAGCACGGCCGCCATCCGGTGCGCGTCGATGACGCGGCAATAAGAGAGGAAGCCCGCAGCCAGGCGCTCGACGGGGTCGCCGAGGCCGGCCATCGCGGCGGGCACCTCGCTGGCGTAGGTGTCGAGGACGTCCTCCAAGACAGCGAAGAGGATGCCCTCCTTGCTGTCCACGTACTGGTAGACGGTGCCCACGCTGATCCCCGCCTCACGAGCGAGCGAGCTCACCAGCATGTCGTGGAAGCCGTGCTCCTCCATCAGGCGGGTGGCCGCCTCCACGATCTGGCGGCGCCGCCAAGACGTGCGGGCAGCTCGAATCGCCTCCGGGCCAACCTCCACCTCGGCCGCATCCCGCGTCATCTGCCCGTGGGCTCCATTCCTGCACGCTCCGCTCGGGAGCTCCGCTCCGGGAGCTCCAGCCCCTGCCCCGCAACTGAACGTCCGCTCAACCTGATTGAAGCATCGTACCAAGTCTTCGACGGATCGCAGCATGCCTCGACAGGCGCTTGACGGCCGCGTCCGGAGCAGAGTAAATTTCCGATCTGAACGTCGGTTCAGTTGAAACGACTGAACGTTCAGTTCTGAAGGTTCTGAAGGTTCTGAAGGTTCTGAAGGTTCTGAAGGTTCTGAAGGTTCTGAAGGTTCTGAAGGTTCCAAAGGTGACGATCGAGCGGCGGAGGTGCGGAACGTGAGGATCGACCTCGAAGGGCATGCGGCGGTCGTCACCGGAGCGGCGTCGGGCATCGGCCGGGCGGTGACCGTCACCCTTGCCGAGGCGGGGGCGGCGGTCGCCGCGGCCGACATCAATCTCGAGGCCGCCACCGAGACGGCCAAGCTCGTCGCGGACAAGGGAGGGCGGGCCGAGGCCTTCGCCGTGGACGTCCGGAGCCGGGCGAGCGTCGAGGCGCTCCAGCGCGCCGCACAGGAAGCTCTCGGGCTCGTCGACGTCGTCGTGAACGCCGCCGGATGGAACGCCGGCCAGCCGTTCCTCGACAACGACCCCGAGTTCGTCGAGAACGCCGTCGCGCTCAACCTCCTCGGGCCGATCTGGGTCTGCCGGGCGTTCCTGGCACCTCTCGTCGACGCGGGCCGGCCCGGACGGGTCGTGAACATCTCGAGCGACGCGGGCCGGGTCGGCAGCCTCGGCGAGACCGTCTACGCAGGGGCGAAGGGCGGCGTCATCGCATTCACCAAGTCGCTCGCGCGGGAGATGGCCCGCCACGGCGTGAACGTGAACTGCGTCGCTCCCGGGCCGACGGACACCCCCCTGCTCCACGCGCAGCCCCAGAAGATCCAAGACGCGCTCCTGCGGGCGATCCCGCTCCGCCGCTTCGGGCAGCCCGAGGAGATCGCCCACGTCGTCGTCTTCCTCGCCTCCGACCAGGCCTCCTACGTGACCGGGCAGGTGTTGAGCGTGAGCGGCGGCCTGACGATGGCCGGTTAGGACGATGGTCTCACCCGGCGCGAGCTTGTCGCCGGCGGCTGCCGCGCACCTCGCCGACACCGCCTGGCGAGCGCGGGTGGACGAGGTCCGTGCCGTCGCCGCCGGCGAGCTCGTCGAGCTGGCGCGGTCGGGAGCCGAGGGACGCGTCAACCGGCCGCTCCTGGCGGCGATGGCACGCCACGGGCTGCTCGACGCCCTCTTCCCCGGCGCCGCCGCGGGCCAGCCGAGCGGCCAGGTGGCCGCGACCGAGCTGTGCTGCTTGCGCGAAGGGCTGGCAAGCGTGTCCACCGAGGCCGAGACGGCCCTCGCCCTGCAGGGACTCGGCGGCTACCCCATCCTGCAGGGTGGCAGCACGGCGCTGGTGCAGGCGTGGATCCCCGCGATCGCCCGCGGCGACGCCGTGGCCGCCTTCGCGCTCAGCGAGCCCGGGGCCGGCTCGGACGCCGCCGAGCTCGCGCTGCGAGCCGAGCCCTTCGGCGAGGGATGGCGGCTGTACGGCGAGAAGCTGTGGATCTCCAACGCCCCCGAGGCCGACGTCTACTCGATCTTCGCCCGGACCACCCCCGGCGGAGGCGCTCGCGGCGTCACCGCCTTCGCGCTCCCGGCTGAACGACCCGGGTGCACCGGAGAGCCCCTCGAGCTTCTTGCGCCCCACGCGATCGGTCGGCTCCTCCTCGACGGCGCCGAGGTCGGGCCCGGCGACGTCCTCGGCGAGGTCGACCGGGGCTTCGGGGTCGCCATGGCCACCCTGGACCTGTTCCGACCGAGCGTCGGGGCCTTCGCCGTCGGGATGGCACGCGCCGCGCTCGACGCCGCGGTGTCGTTCACCCAGGAGCGACGGGCATTCGGCGGCTCGCTCTCCGACTTGGAGGCCGTGGCGCACGCGTTGGCCGACATGGCGACGGAGCTCGAGGCCGCCCGGCTGCTCGTTCGGGCCGCCGCCACCGCCTACGACGCAGGGGTGACACGCCACGCAGTCACCCGGGCCTCGGCGATGGCCAAGGTCTTCGCCACCGAGGCGGCACAGCGGATCATCGACGGGGCCCTCCAGCTCCACGGCGCCCGGGGGCTGGTCCGAGGCCACCTCCTCGAGCACCTCTACCGGGAGGTGCGGGCAACGCGCATCTACGAGGGCGCGTCGGAGGTGCAGCGGACGATCATCGCCCGGGGGCTCCTGCGGTGAGCCTCCGAGGGATGCCCCACCCGTGCCTGCGAGATGGCGGGCGGACGACCATCGCCCGGGGGCTCCTGCGGCCCGCCGCGCGGCGGGCCGCGCGCCCCTTGCCCGGGCACCGGCCCGCATGCGGCTCGCCCGCGAGGTCGCCGGCGGCCCGCCCTCCTCGCGGCGACCGGTGCGTCTTGCACAGCACAGCACGAGAAGCACGAGAAGCACGAGAGAAGGAGGTCCACCGATGAGCCCGTTCCGCGGTTCGGTCAGCCCCACGTCGACCTGGAAGCACTTCGAGTTCGCCCTCGACGATCGGGTCGCCACGGTCACGCTGAACCGACCCGAGAAGCTGAACGCCCTCACGTTCGAGAGCTATGCCGACCTTCGCGACCTCCTGCGGGAGCTGCCCCAGCGCGACGACGTCCGCGCCCTCGTCATCCGCGGCGAGGGCAAGGCGTTCTGCTCGGGCGGCGACGTCAACGAGATCATCGGTGAGCTGCTGAAGATGCACCCCGACGAGCTGCTCGACTTCACCCGCATGACCGGCGCGGTGGTGCAGGCGATGCGGGAGTGCCCCGTGCCGATCATCGCCGCGATCCAGGGGATGGCAGCGGGCGCCGGATCGGTGATCGCCCTCGCCGCCGACTTCCGCGTCCTCACCCGCTCGGCCCGCTTCGCCTTCTTGTTCACCAAGGTCGGCCTCGCAGGGGCCGACATGGGCTCGGCCTACCTGCTGCCGCGCCTGGTGGGCTTCGGGCGGGCGACGAAGCTGCTCATGCTCGGCGACACGATCGACGCCGAGACCGCTGATCGCTACGGGCTCGTGTCCCAGCTCGTCGAGGACGGCGAGCTCGACGCTGCCACGACGGCCCTCGCCCAACGCCTCGTCCACGGGCCGTCCTTCGCCTACGCCCAGACCAAGTCGCTGCTGTCGCGCGAGCTCGACATGCCGCTCTCGGCGGCCATCGAGCTCGAGGCGATGACCCAGGCGCTGCTCATGAAGAGCGCCGACCACGCCGAGTTCCACGCGGCGTTCAACGAGAAGCGCCCCCCCGCGTGGCAGGGACGATAGGGGCGAGCGCGACCCGGCGGCCTCACGACGAGAGGAGGGGATCGTGCTCCGAGACACCAGGAGAGGACCTGCCAGCCAGCTCGGCGAGACGGTGCTGCAGGTGAGACCCGGGGGCTCACCCCTCCCGCGTCACGACCGCTCGCCTGCCCACAACGTGACCGTGTGGCTCGAGGAGCTCGCCAGGTCGTCGGGTTGGCTCGCACGCGTCGCCTACCTCGACGGCGACCGGCGCTGGAGCTACGAGGAGGTCGCCGCCGCCGCGGCCTCGACGGCCACCCTCCTTGCGGAGCGCGGCGCCCGCACGGGCCGGCCGGTCCTCATCGCGACCCAGGACCGGATCGCCTTCGTCCTCGCCTTCCTCGGCGCCGCCCGCCTCGGTGCCCTCGCGCTGCCGGTCAACCCGAGGCTCGGCGCGAAGCAGCACGCCTTCATGGTCGCCGACGCCAAGCCCACCCTCGTCGTGTGCGAGGGCGAGCTCGCCGGCCACTTCCCCGGCGTCGAGGTGCTCGGTGCCGACGAGCTCGAGGCGCTCGGACCCTCCCGGCCCCCTGCGCCCCCCGCGAGCCTGCCGCCCGACGCCCTCCTGTACGGCCTGTACACCTCGGGCACCACCGGCACGCCCAAGCTCGCGCTCCACCGGCACTCCGATGTCGCCCACCACGCAGCGGTGCTGCGGGCGACCTTCGAGCCGAACCCCGACGACGTCTTGTACTCGGTGTCGCGCGCCTACTTCTCCTACGGGCTCGGCAACAGCCTGCTGTGCGTCCTGTCGACCGGCGTCGCCGCTGTCCTCCAGCGCGAGTTGCCGACCGTCGAGGCCGTCTCCCGGCTCGTGGCCAGCGTCCGTCCCACGGTGCTGTTCGCCGTCCCCACCTTCTACGCCGTGCTCCTCGCCGAGGGCGACGCGAGGAAGTTCGCCTCGCTGCGCGTCTGCCTTTCGGCGGGCGAAGCGCTTGCCCCCGCGCTCCAGGAGCGCGCCGCCGCCTTCCTCGGGGCGCCCGTCTTGAACGGTCTCGGCTCGACCGAGGTGGGGGGACCCCCGTTCGTCTCCAACACCCTCGGGGACTGCCGCCCGGGGACCTTGGGCAAGGCGATGCCCGGCTACGAGCTGAGCGTCCGGGACGAGCTCGCCGTGCCGGTGCCCCCTGGCGAGGTGGGGACGCTGTGGGTGAAGGGCCCGACCATCATGGTCGGCTACCACGACCGGCCCGAGGAGAACGCCCGGACGCTCGTCGGCGACTGGCTCTGCACCGGCGACCGGGTCAGCCTCGGACAGGACGGCGACGTCCACTACCACGGTCGCAAGGACGACCTCGAGATGGTCGGGGGCATCTCCGTGGCGCCCACCGAGATCGAGGGGGTCCTCTCGGGCCACCCGGCTGTCGAGCAGGCGGCAGTCGTCGCCCTCCACGACGCCATCGGCGCGACGCGCCTCCAGGCCTTCGTCGTCCTTGCACCCGGGCAGGCCCCGTCCGAAGAGCTCGGTGCGGCACTGCTCCAGCTCGTGCGGACGCACCTCGTCGCGTACATGGTCCCGCGCAGTGTCACCTTCGTCGACTGCCTGCCCCGCACCCCTTCGGGCAAGCTCCAGCGCCACGTCCTGCGCGCCGGCTGGCCACCGGCAGGCGGCGGGACAGGCACGCCGGCGAGCTGAGGACGGGGCACGGAGCACGCGGGCGAAGCAGCGAGGGGCGCAGAAAGAGAAAGAGGAGGTGCCCGTGTCCGACCACGCGGTGGTGCGCGAGCGTCGGGGATCCGTCGAGATCCTGACGATCAACCGGCCCGACCAGCGAAACGCCATCGACGGCGCAGTCTCGAGGGGGATCGCCACCGCGCTCGACGAGCTCGAGACCGACGACGAGGTGACCGTGGTCATCCTCACCGGGGCGGGCGATCGGGCCTTCTGCGCCGGGATGGACCTGAAGGCATTCGCCGCCGGCGAGATGCCCCAGACCTCCTCGGTCTCGGGTGGCTTCGCCGGCATCACCCGGCGCAGCTTCCCGAAGCCGCTCATCGCGGCGGTCAACGGGGCGGCGGTCGCCGGAGGGTTCGAGATCGTCCTCAGCTGCGACCTCGCCGTCGCCGCCGACCACGCCACCTTCGGCATCCCCGAGGTGACGCGAGGTCTGCTCGCTGCGGCCGGTGGGCTCGTGCGCCTGTCGAAGCGCCTGCCACTCGCCGTCGCGCTCGAGCTCGCCCTCACCGGCGCGCCCATCGACGCCGAGCGGGCCCGTGCCCTGGGGCTCGTCAACCAAGTGGTGCCCCGCGACCAGGCCCTCGACGCGGCCCTGGGCCTCGCCGAGGTGATCTCCGCCAACGCGCCACTGTCGGTGCGGGCCTCCAAGGCCGTGCTGCGCGCCGCCGCCGACACCGACGAGGCCTCCGGGTGGCGGATCAACGACGACGCGGCCGCCGTCATCAGCCGCTCGCCGGACGCCCGAGAGGGAGCGCTCGCCTTCGCGCAGAAGCGCCCGCCGGTCTGGACGGGACGCCACCCCTGAGGCGCCCGGCCACGGGTCAGCCGGCCACGGGTCAGCCGGCCACGGGTCAGCCGGCCACGGGTCAGCCGGCCACAAGTCAGCCTTCGGGGTAGGAGAAGAAGCCCTTCCCGCACTTGCGACCGAGCTCGCCCCGCTCGACCTTCTCGCGCAGCAGCGCCGGCGCCTCGAAGCGGTCGCCGAGGACCGTGCGGAGGTAGTCGGCCACATGAAGGCGGACGTCGAGCCCGACGAGGTCGGACAGGTGCAGCGGCCCGACCGGGTGCTTGTAGCCGAGGGTCATCGCCCGATCGATGTCCTCGGGCGAAGCGACCCCCTCCTCCAGCATCCGAATCGCCTCCAGCCCGAGAAGCACGCCCAGGCGGCTCGTGGCGAAGCCGGGCGAGTCCCTCACGACGACAGCCTCCTTGCCGATCGCTTCGACGAGCGCCCTGGCCCGCTGGAGCGTCGCCGGGCTCGTGTCCTGGCCCACGACGATCTCGACGAGGAGGCTGGCAGGCACCGGGTTGAAGAAGTGGAGGCCGAGGAAACGCTCGGGGCGGGCGAGCCCGGCCGCGAGCTCACCGATGGCGATGCTGCTCGTGTTCGTCGCCACCACGGCTTCGTCCTCGACGGCGGCCTCGATGGCCCCGAGGACCTCGAGCTTCAGCGACGCGACCTCCGGCACCGCCTCGATCGCGAGGATGACGTCCTCGCCCTCGAGGCCTGCGAGGCCCGAGCGTACGACGACGCGGGCAAGGGCTGCGTGGACCGGCTCGTCGAGGCGGCCTCGCCGGGCGCTCTCTTCCAGATGGGCGCGGATCCGTTCGCGGCTCACGGCTGCCGCCTGGTCGTCGACCTCCACGAGGGCCACTCGCCGACCCGCGAGCAGGAATGCGTGCACGATCCCGCACCCCATGAGGCCGCCGCCGACTACGGCAACGGCGCCGCCGTGCCGGTCCGTGCCGTAGCCGTCGCTCGTCGTCACCAGTTCTCCCTCGGGTGTCGAGTATATTTTTCTGACGTCCGGAAGGTCAAGCTCGACAGGTCGAGCTCGGGTTCCGAGGCACCAGCGCCAGCAGGCACGAGGTGACGGAGGCAACGGTGGAACGGCTGCGAGCATCCCCCGCCCTCAGGGCCGCGGGCGGCAACGACGAGCGAAGGTGACGGAGGCAACGGTGGAACGGCTGCGAGCATCCCCCGCTCTCCGGCCTCGACGAGCACGCTCGGATGGACGACGAGGTCTCGGTGCCGGCGTGCTCGCACGGAGGAGCGAGCCGACCGATGGTTGCTGAGCACACCGCCCCGCGCCGCCCCGGCCGGCCGCGCAACGTGGAGCCGAGCCCGGAGTTCGTAGCCCGCATGAGCGAGATCGTCGAGACGGCCGCGCGGGTGTTCCAAGCCAAGGGGTACGACGCCGGCTCGCTCGACGACGTGGCTGCCGCGCTCGACCTGCGCAAGGCCAGCCTCTACTACTACGTGCACTCGAAGGCCGAGCTCCTCTACCGGGTGTTCGACCGCGCGATCACCTTGGCGCTGGCGCGCCTCTCGGACGCGCTGCTCATCGATGATCCCCGTCGGCGCCTCGAGGCGCTCATCAGGGACCAGACGGTGAACGTCGCCCGCGAGCCCGCATTCTTCACGGTCTTCTTCGACCAGCGACCGCGCCTCGCCCCCACCTACGAGTCGGACATCCGCGCCAAGGAGCGGCAGTACCTCCGGGTCTTCCGCGAGGCGGTGGAGAGCGCCGTCGACCAGGGCTCGCTCCCACCCGTCGACCCGCGCTACGGGGCCCAGGCCATCCTCGGGATGACGAACTGGGTCTACAAGTGGTTCGACCCCAGTCGGGACGACCCGGAACGCTTCGCCACCACCTGCATCGAGCTCCTGCTCGGGCCCGCCGCCTGACGCGGCCCCGGTCGCCGTCGCGGCGCGCGGGACGGCCGCACCGTCGGTCCCCTGCGACCTCTTCTCGACCACTCCGCTTCTCGATCGCACAGGGCCGAAGGTCCCTGGACTTGCGTGCTGGCATTGCTTATACTTCGAGCAATTCAGTTGACCGGCTAGTGAGTAGAAAAAAATAGCGAGCCGGGGAGCGTCAGACCGGGAGGGTGTGATGGGCACGGACGTGCTGGACGACTGGGGGGACCTCGCCCTCGACGATCTCCTCCGCCATTGCCGAGACCTCGTCGAGGACCCCGACTACCCGACGGTGCGCCGGTGGCGGGATGCGGGCGGCAAGGTCGTCGGCCACTTCGAGGTCTACTTCCCCGAGGAGATCGTCTCGGCGGCCGGGCTGCTCCCGGTCAAGATCCACGGGGCGCCGATCGAGGCACGCCAAGGCGACGCGCACTTCGGATCGAACCTCTGCTCGATCGTCAAGACCTCCCTCGAGCTCGCCCTCTCCGGGCGTCTCGAGCTCGAGATGTTCGTGTCCCACCCGATCTGCGACACCGCCCGCAACCTGGCGGCCGTGTGGGGCCGCAACGTCTCGTACCCCTGCGAGATCCTCTACCTCCCGCAGAACGCCACGTCGCGGAGTGCGGCGACGTACCTGCGCGGCGAGTACCAGCGCCTGCAGCGAGGGATCGAAGAGATCGCGGGCCGGACCGTGAGCGACGACGACCTGCGCCGGGCCATCGCCGTCTACAACGAGAACCGGCGTCTCCTCCGGCGCCTCTACGAGATCAAGCGCGAGACCCCCTGGCTGCTCCCGGTGGACGAGGCGTACGTGCTCGTGGCCCTCGGCGGGCGCATCCCCCGGGAGGAGCACAACCGTCTCCTCAGCGCGGTCCTCCCGATGCTCGAGCAGCGCGGGACGGCTCCGCAGGACCGGATGCGGATCGTCTTCGAGGGCGGCTTCTGCGAGCAGCCGCCACTCGACCTCCTGACCACGATCGCCCAGTCCTCCTACGTCGTCGACGACGACCTGCTCATCGGGCTCCGCTGGCTCTCCGAGGACGTCCCCACCGACGGCGACCCGCTCGCCAACCTGGCGACGGCCTACCTCGACCATTCGTCCTACAGCCCGGTCCAGCACGACGACCGCAAGCCGAAGGAGGAGATGCTGCTCCGCCGCATCCGCGAGTCCGGCGCGGGGGCGGCCATCATCAGCGCCGCCAAGATGTGCGAGCCCGGCCTCGACGAGCAGGTGCCCTACGTGCGGGCTCTCGAAGCGGAGGGGATCCCCTACTTCGTCAACGAGTTCGAGGAGAACATGACGAGCTTCGACTCGCTGCAGATCCAGCTCGAGACGTTCATCGAGAACGTCCTTTTCGCCGGAGCGGAGGTATGAAGATGGACGACGACACGAGCCCCAAGGTCGCGCCGCAGGCGGACCTCGACGCCTCGGAGCTGGTCGGCCGGGGCAACCGGGAAGGCAACCGGCTGTTCAAGGAGTGGTACGGCCGCGTGAGCTCGGGACCCGAGCGAGGCGAGAAGGCGGCGTACGTGTTCGTGATGGGCAGCGCCGCCGAGCTGTTCGAGTCGTTCGGCTTCAACCTCGTGCTGCCCGAGATCAACGGGCTCCAGACCGCGGTGCGCCACGTCGCCGAGGACTACATCGACCAGGCGGAGGGGTACGGGTACGCCACGGACGTCTGCGGCTACGTGAAGGCCGACGTCGGCATGCAGCTGCGCGGCGGCGACCACCCGATGGGCCGCATCCCTCCCCCCGACATCGCCCTCCAGACGAACGTCTGCAACACCTACATCAAGTGGGGGGAGATCTGGGAGCGGCTGTACCACATCCCGACCGTCACCCTCGATATCCCCGGCTCGAGGGCAGCCGGTCGCCTGCCCGGCCGTGGGCACGTCGACTACGAGAACGACCTCGCCTACGTGCGCGGCCAGGTCGACGAGCTCGTCGAGGCCTGCGAGCAGGTCAGCGGACGCCGCTTCGACCAGGACCGTCTCGTCCAGGCGATGACCTACGCGAACTCGATGACCCGCGACTGGGTGCGGGTGCTCGAGCTGAACAAGTCCCGCCCCGCGGTGTACAACGCGGTGACCGACGGGACCGTCTACCTGGGCGCCGTGAACGCCCTGCGCGGCCGCGTCGAGGGTGCCGACTACTTCCGCGACGTCGTCGAGGAGCTCGAGTACAAGGCGGACCGCGGCTTGGGGACGCCGTTCGACGAGCGCCACCGCCTCGCCTTCGTGGGCGTCCCGTGCTACCCGATCTACCGGAAGTTCTCCGAGATGTTCACCCAGCACGGCGGGATCTTCGTCGGCTCGAGCTACACCTGGTTCGCCTCGGGCGGATGGAGCACCGGCTACGAGTACGACCTCGCCCACCCGCTCGACAGCCTGGCCGAAGGCTTGCTCGTCACCGGCCGCGCAGCGATGGACACCATGTTCCATGTCGACCGGGTCCTGGCCGACATGGTCGAGCCGTACGGCATCGACGGGATCGTCTTCCACGCGATCAAGTCCTGCCGGACCGTGTCGTCCGGGCTCGCCGACAGCCGGCGAGCAGTGCTGGAGCAGACGGACGTGAACGCCCTGCTCATCGACTCGGACCACATGGATCCCCGCGTCGTCGCAGAAGCAGGCATGCGCAACCGGGTCGACGCGTTCTTCGAGGGTCTCGAGACGAGGCGCCTCCTCGCCGGGGCACGGTCGTGACAGACACCCGGCGCGAGCGCGCCGACCATGCCGGGGCCGGGCCGGGCCGGGAGCGACCGACCTGGCGAGGAGCGAAAAGGAGAGACGGGCAATGACCTACGCGGCAGGCGTGGACGTGGGATCCACGCAGACCAAGGCCGTGATCATCGACGAGCACCTCCGCATCGCCGGCCGTGCGCTCATCGACACCGGCTCGAACGTGACCCTCGCGGCCGAGCGAGCCTACGAGCTCGCCCTGCGCGACGGCGACATCGACGAGGAGAAGGACGGGGTCGGCTACGTCATCGGGACCGGCTACGGCCGGTTCCGGGTGACCTTCGGGGACGCACAGACGACCGAGATCTCCTGCCACGCCCGCGGCGCCGTCCAGATGTTCCCCGGGACGCGGACGGTGCTCGACATGGGCGGCCAGGACACCAAGGCGATCAAGGTCAACGAGCGCGGCGAGGTCCTGGACTTCGCGATGAACGACAAGTGCTCGGCCGGCACCGGCCGCTTCCTCGGCGCCGCCGCCTCGGCGCTCGAGCTGCCCCTCGACGACCTCGGACCCACGGCGCTGCGCTCGGTCAAGCCCGTGCGCATCTCGACGACCTGCACCGTCTTCGCCGAGTCCGAGATCCTCGCCTGGCTCGCCAAGGGAAAGCGTGACGAGGACATCCTGCTCGGCGTGCACCAGTCGGTCGGCTCGAGAGCCCTTGGGCTGCTCCGCCGGGTGGGCATCGAAGAGCAGGTCACCTTCACCGGCGGCGTCGCTCGCAACGTCGGCATGGTCAGCGTCATCTCCGACATGCTCGGCTTCCCCATCAACTGCGGAGAGGATTCGCACTTCATGGGTGCCCTCGGCGCGTCGCTGTTCGCCATGGACCGCATCGTCGCCCAGCAAGCACCCGCACGCGTCTGAGGAGGGAGGCAGTGATGGCTCACTACGCCGGCATCGACATCGGCTCGACCTACACCAAGGTGGCCGTCGTCGCCGACGATGGCGAGGTGGTCGGTCGTGCCCTGCGGCGCACCGGCTACCGCCTCGCCGAGGCGGCCCAGGAGGCCTACGACGAGGCCCTCGCCGAGGCGGGCCTCGAGCCGGGCGAGGTGGCCTACACCACCACCACCGGCACCGGACGATTCCAGTTCCCCGCCCGCCAGCTCAACGTCACCGACCTCACCGCAGCGGTGTGGGGCGCCTGCTTCATCTACCCCGGCACCCGGACCATCCTCGACGTCGGCGGCCAGACGATGAAGGTCTCCCGGACCGACGGCCAGGGCACCGTGACCTCGTTCCGCCTCAACGACAAGTGCGCCGCGGGCACGGGCGCCTTCCTCGAGAAGACGGCCGGCTACATGGGGTTCACCACCGAGGAGATCGGGCCGCTCGCCGCCACCTCCCGCCAGGAGGTCCCGATCTCGGGGGTGTGCGCGGTGTTCGCCGAGGCCGAGGTGATCAACCACCTCTCCCAGGGGGTGGCCCCTGCCGACATCATGCAGGGCGCGATCGCCTCCCTCGTGTCCCGCTCGGTCCAGCTCATGAAGCGGGCCAAGATGGAGCCCGAGTTCACCTTGATCGGCGGCATCCTCCGGTTCGAGACGATGGCGTCCGTGCTCGCCGACATGCTCGGGGGCGGCGCACACGTGCCGCCGCCCGAGGAGGTCCAGCACGTGCTCGCGCTCGGGGCGGCCCTGGCCGGGCGCCACCGCCACCGTGTGGCGACCCACGGACGGGTCGCGGTCTGACAGCGCGACGATGACCACGGTCGAAGCGGCGCCGGGCACGATCGACACGATCGGGGAGAGGACCGGTCCCGCGCGCTCCGAGGACCCCTCGGCGAAGCCGAGCTGGTCCGACCTGTACCGCGAGGTGGTCGGGACCGACGCCTGCGCCGGCTGCGGGGCCTGCGTCGTCGCCTGCCCGAGACAGGTGCTCGACTACTCCGTCACGGGCACCCGTCCCTACCAGACCGACGACGAGTCCGGTGCGGCTGGCTGCCGCTTCGGCGACGCCGGCTGCGACGTCTGCACGAGGGTCTGCGCGCGCTTCCGCCCGGACCAGGCCGCGCTCGAGGTCGGTCGCTTCGGACGTGCCCGGCGGCCCGACGAGGTCGTCGGCACCGAGCTCGACCGTCTCGCCCTGCGGGCGGTCGGCAGCGGCGGCCAGGACGGCGGGCTCGTCACCGCAATGCTCGCCTGGGCGATGCGGACCGGACGGGTCGACGGCGCCGTCGTCAGCAGCCACGACCCCGAGCAGCCCTGGCGCAACCTGCCCGTCGTCGTCACGGACCCCGACGAGGTCCTCACGACCGCCGGCTCCCGCTACACCTACTCGCGCAACCTGCTCATGCTCCAGGACGCGCCGCCCAAGCTGCGGCTCGCCTTCGTCGGGCTTCCCTGCCAGGTGGCGGGCCTCGTCAAAGGGCAGGTGAGCGGCCTGAAGCGCTTCCGCCCCGTCGTGCTGTCGATCGCCCTCATGTGCAGCGAGACCTTCGAGGAGGACGCGTTCCTCCACGGGCTGCTCGAGGAGCAGTTCGGGCTCGACCTCGGCCGGATCACCAAGGTCAACATCAAGGGCAGGCTGCTCGTCCACACGGACCAGAACCTCGACCACGTCGCCGAGGGGCGGATCCCCGGCTCGAAGGCCACCGTGGGGGAGGGCAACGTCCTCCAGATTCCCCTGCGCGAGGCCCGACCGACGGTGCGCCCGCAGTGCGGGAGCTGCACCGACTTCGCGGGCGAGTGGGCCGACCTCTCGGCCGGAGGCGTCGGCATGGACGGATGGACGATGGCCGTCGTCCGCACGCCGATCGCCGCTGAGTGGGTGTCCGCCATGATCGACGCGCAGGTCCTCGCGGCCAAGCCGGCCAGCGAGCTGCCCGAGGCGTCCGCCCTCCTCGAGCGCCTCGCCGCCAAGCAGCGCGGCCGGCACCTCCATCCCGAGGAGATGCGCGCCCCCCGAGGAGATGGCAGCCTCACCCGTGAAGGGACGTGAAATGCGGAGAGAGAATCGTGCAACCGAGAAGACCGGCGAGGGCATGCCGGGCTCACAGGAAGCGAGGTGACGTCGTGGCCTACGTGATCGGGGCCGCGTGCATCGACACGCTCGACCGTTCGTGCGTGGACGTGTGCCCGGTCGACTGCATCAGCGCCGACGAGGACGACCGGATGCTCTTCATCGACCCGAAGGTGTGCATCGACTGCGCGGCGTGCGTGGAGCCCTGCCCCGTCGAGGCGATCGCCTTCGAACCGGACCTGCGGCCGGAATGGAAGGAGTTCACCCGGATCAACCGACTGCACTTCGAGGATCCCATGGCGGCACGTGAGCTCGTGGAGAGCTGGGTGAGCAGGCAATGAACGTGCTGCGCCTGCGGGTGAACGGCGAGACGCACGAGACGCTCGCCGAGAGCAGCGAGACGCTCCTCGAGATCCTGCGGGAGCGGCTCGGCCTCACGGGGACCAAGCACGGCTGCGAGGTCGGCGAGTGCGGCGCCTGCACGGTGCTCCTCGACGGGGCCCCGGTGCTCGCCTGCCTCGTGCTGCCCGACCAGATCGAAGGCGCCGAGGTGACGACCGTCGAGGGGCTCGCGGACGGATCGGCGCTGCATCCTCTCCAGGAGGCGTTCGTGGCGCTCGGGGCCTCGCAGTGCGGCTATTGCACCGCCGGGATGCTGCTCAGCGCGAAGGCGCTGCTCGACGAGCAGCCCGACCCGACCCGCGACGAGATCCGCGCCGCCCTGGCCGGCAACGTGTGCCGGTGCACGGGCTACGCGAGCATCGTCGACGCGGTCGCCCAAGCGGCCAGGACACTGCAGGGTGCGCGGTGAGCGCCCCCCGGGAGTGGGCGGGTCGACGGCTCGGCGCCGTGCCGGGAGGCGCCGACGACGGCGACGGGACGTTCCGGGTCGTCGGCAAGGCGATGCCGCGGGTCGACGCCGTCGCGAAGGTGACGGGTACGACGGTCTATGCGGACGACCTCTCGTTCCCCGGGACCCTCCACTGCGTGCTCCTGCGCAGTCCCCGGCCCCACGCCCGGATCCGCAGCATCGACGTGCAGGAGGCAGCCGGGCTCCCGGGCGTCGTGGCGGTCCTCACGGGAGCGGCGATGCCGACGCGCTTCGGCGTCAGCCCGTCGAGCGAGGAAGAGCAGGCGCTCGCCGCCGACAAGGTCCGCTACGTGGGCGAGCCGGTGGCAGCGGTGGCGGCCCGTGACGAGGCGACGGCGCGCGAGGCCTGCAAGATGATCCACGTCGACTACGAGCTTCTCGAGCCGGTGACCTCGATCGACCGAGCGCTCGAGGTCCCGATGGACGAACCGATCCACGCCTCCTCGAGGGACAGCAACATCCACCGTCTGGCAGCTGTGGAGTTCGGCGATGTGGAGGAGGGCTTCGCGGCGTCGGACCACGTCCGAGAGGACGTCTTCTTCTACGAGGGCAGCAACCACCTCGCGATGGAGGAGCACTCGGCGACGGCCATCTTCTCCGACGGCCAGCTCACCGTATGGAGCTCGACGCAGTCGCCGCACAGCGTGCACCGGGCGTTGTCGAGCGTGGTCGGGCTGCCGATGGGGCACGTCCGCGTCGTGGCGACGCCGCACGGCGGCGGCTTCGGCGGCAAGGTCGACCCCTGCGCCCACGAGATCGTCGTCGCGAAGCTGGCGATGATCACGGGGCGGCCCGTCAAGTGCACCCTCACCCGGGAGGAGGTCTTCTACAACCACCGTGGCCGGCACCCGGTGCTGATGTGGGTGCGCACCGGCGTGACGCGAGACGGCCGGATCCGCGCGATGCACTTCCGCACGGCCCTCGACGGCGGAGCCCATGGCTCCCTCGGCGCGGCGACCACGTACTACACGGGCGCATTGCAGCCGGCGACCTACGACCTTCCGGCCTATCGCTTCGAGGGCTGCCGGGTCTTCACCAACAAGGCGCCGTGCGGGCCGAAGCGCGGGCACGGCACTCCGCAGCCCCGCTTCGCGCTCGAGCTCCACCTCGACAAGCTCGCGGAGGACCTCGGCATGGATCCGGTGGAGCTGAGACGGCGCAACTACGTGCGACCCAACTCTCGGACGGTCAACGGCCTGCGGATCACCTCGTGCGCGATCGAGAAGGTCACCGACGAGGTCCTGGCGGCCTCCGGCTACTCCCGGCGTGAGCGGCGCGAGGGACACGGCCAGGGCTTCGCCGTCTCCGCCTACCTCTGCGGCGCCGGGACCCCGATGTACCTCAACCGCATGCCGCACAGCGAGGTGGCCCTCAAGGTCGACCGCGGCGGTGTCACGGTGTTCTGCGGGGCCACCGACATCGGGCAGGGCTCGGACTCCGTGCTCGCCACGCTCGTCGCCGAGGAGCTGGGCCTCGAGCGCAGTGACGTGCGGCTGGTGACCGGGGACACGGGGCTCACCCCGGTGGACCTCGGCTCGTACTCCTCTCGCGTCACCTTCATGGCCGGCAACGCGGCGATCGAGGCCGCCCGCAAGATGCGCACGACGCTCGCCGCCGCCGCCGCCGAGCACAGCGGGGGCCGGCCAGCCGAGATGACCGTGGCGGGCGGCAGGATCGGCCCGCTCAGCTTCGAGGAGGCCGTGGCCGCTGCCGAGGAGCTCTACGGCACGCTCGGTTCGGTCGGCAGCTACGCACCGCCGCCCGGCATCTCCACCAGCAAGTACCGCGGCTCCGCCGTGGGTCCCAGCCCGGCGTTCAGCTTCTCCGCGGCCGTCGTCGACCTCGACGCGGACCGCGTCAGCGGCGAGGTGAGGGTCAACAAGGTCTGGATCGCGCACGACATCGGTCGCGCGCTCAACCCGGTCCTCGTGCGGGGGCAGGTGGAGGGCGGCGTCTACATGGGGCTGGGCGAGGCCCTCATGGAGGCGCAGGCGTACCGCAACGGTCTCCTGCACCACCCCTCGGTCCTCGAGTACAAGACCCCGCTGTCCAGCGACATGCCCGAGATCGAGTACCTCATCGTGGAGCAGCCCGATCCCGAGGGCCCGTACGGAGCGAAGGAGGTCGGTCAGGGCCCGCTGCTCCCGGTCGTCCCCGCCGTCGTCTCCGCCATCCACGACGCTCTCGGCGTCTGGGTGGACGAGGTCCCGGTCACGCCCGACAAGATCCTGCGCGCCCTGGACGCGCGCGCCAGGGGAAACGACCCCCGCACCGGCCCTCGCGCGTTCCCCAAGATCCCTTATCCCCCGTGCGAAAAGGTGGCGATCCCCGATGCTGCGACTGCCGCGGTTTAGCTACCTCCGCCCCGCCAGCCTGGCGGAGGCCGTCGCCATGCTCGCCGACCACGGCGCCCAGTCGAGCGTGATCGCCGGCGGCACCGACCTGCTCCCGAAGATGAAGCGCCGCCAGGTGCAACCGGCCGTCCTCGTCGGAATCGCCCACCTGGAGGCCCTCTCTCACCTGGAGACGACGGCATCGGGCGCCGCCGAGATCGGCGCCTCGAGGACGCTCACGTCGGTGCTGAAGGACGCCGGGCTCGCCCACCATCAGCCGGGGTACGCGCAGGCGGCCGGCCTCGTCTCCACGCCGGCCCTGCGCAACACGGGCACGGTCGGCGGGAACCTCTGCGTCGACACTCGCTGCAACTACTACGACATGACCGAGGACTGGCGTACTGCCAGCGGCTCTTGCCTGAAGACCGGCGGCGAGCTGTGCCGGTTGGCCTCGAGCAGCCCGCGGTGCTGGGCGATCTCGTCCTCGGACACGGCGCCGATCGCGGTCGCGCTCGGCGCGACGGCCGTCGTCGCCGGTCCCGAAGGAGAGCGGGACGTCCCCGTCGCCTCGCTCTATCGCGACGACGGGAACGCGCACCTCGCGCTCGGACGCGGCGAGATCCTCACCCGCCTCCGGCTGCCGGCGCCCGACGGCTGGCGGTCTTCCTACGTGAAGCTGCGGCGCCGCTCGTCGATGGACTTCCCGCTCGCCGGCGCAGCGGTGGCGCTGAAGATCGACCGGGGCGTCGTGGAAGGGTGCCGCCTCGTGCTGGGAGCCGTCGCCTCGCAGCCGGTCGAGTTGAGCGATCTCGTGCACGGGCTCGTCGGGCAGCGCCTGGACGAGGAGGCGATCGAGGAGGTGGCGAGCGGGGCGAGCCGGCTCGCCAAGCCCCTCGACAACGCCGACCTGAGCTACGTGTGGCGCAAGCGCATGGTCAAAGAGATCGTCGCCCGGGCGTTCCGCCAGGCAGCCATGTCCGAAGTCGCGGCCGTGGTCTGAGTCCCGGCCCTGGTCTGAGACCCGTGGGGCAGGGTGCGGCTCACCCGGCCGCGGCGCCCCGCCATGGCGACCGTTGACCGGCCATCTCGGACCGCACCACCAACGCCCGCCCCGACGCCTGCGCTCGACGCCTGTCACATGTCCCGACGTCTGTCACATCGCCCGACGTCTGTCACATGTCCCGACACCGCCGACCCATCGCAGGTCTAGTGCAAAGTTCTAGTGCCAGAGGTGCGACGACGCGATCGCCGCACCCTCGGTGAGCGCGCGGAGCTTGGCCCACATCACCTCGGGGTGGACCCGTTGGAGCCTGCTCGACTGGGCGAACCCGCAGTCGGTGCTGGCGATCAACCGCTCCCGCCCGACCAGCTCGGCGAACCGCTCGATGCGCAGCGCCACGAGCTCGGGATGCTCGACCGTGGTCGTATGGTGGGTGACGACCCCCGGGAGGAGGACCTTGTCTTCTGGGAGCGTGACGTCCTTCCAGAGCCGGTACTCGTGCTCGTGCCGCACGTTGCCCGCCTCGATCGAGTAGCCCCCGGCGTTCACCTGCAGCATGAAGGGCAGGATCTCCGCGAGCGGCGCGTCGGCGACGTGGGGGACGTGCCAGCTCCCGAAGCAGACGTGGTAGCGGACACGCTCGGCAGGGATGCCGTCGAGCGCGTGGTTGAGGGCCTCGACGCGCAGCTGAGCCCATCGCCTCCAGACGCCTTCTCCCTGCTCGATCAGATAGTCGTACATGTTCGCGAGCACCGCGTCGTCCACCTGGAGGAGGACCCCGGACTCGTGGATCAAACGGTACTCGACGGCCAGCGCGTCGGCGATGGCGTAGATGTACGCCTCCTCGTCGCCGTAGTACTCGTCGATCCCCTGGTAGGCGGTGCTGGCGGGGGAGACGCTCGTGAAGAACAGCTCCTTCCCCTGCTCCTCGAGGCCAACAGCACGCGCCGCCGCGATCAGGTTGGCGAGGTCGCGTCGCACCGGCGCCTCGTCGACGTAGGCGACGGGCCCGACGCAGACTTCGGCCGGCGCACCGCCGGCTACGGCTGCGGCCATCTCGCTCTTCGCGAAGAAGCCCCTGAAGCGCTCTCGATCGCGGCCGAGCCAGACGAGCGGCTTCAAGCGGTCGGGCTGGACCTCGAAGCCGGAGATCCGGTCCAAGACGTACGCCGACCAGCTGACCTTGCCGTACTCGCCGTCGTTGACGACGTCGAGCCCGCAGCCTGCCTGCGCCGCGACGACGTCACGGACGGCGTCGCGCAGCTCGGCGTCGCCGGGGTCGAACCGTTCCTGGCTGCTCGCCATGGAAAAGCCCCCGGTGGACCCCGGCGGGGCGACGAGACTCGCTGGCCGCACCATGCTGCCGACGTGCGTGGTCAGGATCCGGTCCTCGCTTCGCTTCATCGGCACTCCTCCCGAGGGCTCCGGCAGCGCTGCCCGGACGGTACCAGCCGGTCCGACGACCTGGTCGGGCGGTGGTGCAGCCGCCGACGAGACCGCCGCGCGGGCCCTGCGCCGAGGACCGGCTCGGGAGCGCGGGCTTCGTTGACGTCTCTCCCCTGCCGACGGTACCCTCGACCGCGGGGCTCGCGGCGACGATGACCCCGAGGGCGCCGGCTGCGACCCGCAGGGCGACTCTGCCGGTGCGTCAGGGCCAATGCGTCAGGTGCGGTGCGTCAGGTGCGGTGCGTCAGGTGCGGTGCGTCAGGTGGGGGCGACGGAGCCGAATTGGTGAAGATCGCGCTGCCGGTGGTCCTCGACACCGCGGCGACCGATCGATAGTCAGGGTGGTGACCGGATGAGCGTCCGATGACCGCAGGCGAGGCACGCCGTGGCCGCGTCGATCTCGCGCGCCAACGCGCCGAGATCGAGCGCATCCGCGCGGAGAAGTCGGCCCAGACCGTTCCGGAGCGTCGCGTGACGACGAGGGCGGTCGCGCGAATCGTCGCGGACACCCGGATCGAAGGCAGGCTCGGCCGCTTCACCCTCCATTCCGACGAGCCGGCGGATCGCGGTGGTGACGACTCGGGCCCGTCGCCGTTGCAGTTCCTCATGGCGGCCGTCGCCTTCTGACTCCTGACTCAGGTGGCGCGGTTCGCGCCGATCTACGACGTCGAGATCGCAGACGCGGAGGCCGACGTCCGCGCGACGTTCTTCAACACGCAGAAGTACGGCGTCGACGACGCTCCCGCGTACTTCGAAGAAGTGGCCGTCAAGCTCTCGATCGACTCCCCGGCGGAGGCGGGAGCCGTCGCTGCGCTGGTCGATCACGCCGAACGCGCCTGCCACGCCGCCCAGAGCCTGCGGCACCCCGTCCCTGTGACGCTCGCCGCCGTGCTGAACGGCGCACCGCTCGTCTGACCGGCATCGGCGGGTCGTCGCCGCAGCCCGGCCACGCTGACGACCGTGCGACCTGGAGGCGGAGGGAAGAGCAGCCGGCGCGTGCACGAGCTCGATGAGGATGCCGGCACCTCACCACCTACACTTCGGTCGCGCCGACGACCGCTGCCGCTCGAACGCCGGAGCGGCGTGCGGCGAAAGAGCTTCATGGACGACGACCGGACACCTCTCGATTTCGACTCCTCCCGACCACGGCGACACCGCGCGGCCGTGCGAGCGGGTGTCGCGATCCTCGCTCTGTCGGTCGTCGCGGCGAGCGTCCTCGCGTTCCAGCTCGTGCCGGCGCGCCCCACGCACGCCAAGCCTGGCACGCCGCCCAGCGCCCCGACGAGCGGCGAGGGCGGCGGAGGGCGGCCCGGAGGGGGGGTCTCCAGGCCGACGGCGGCTAGGACCACCGGGACCGGCGCAGCCCCGGGCGCCGCCGGCAGGAGGACCACGGCCACCGGGACCGGCGCAGCCCCGGGCGCCGCCGGCAGGAGGACCACGGCCACCGGAACCGGCGCAGGGCCGGGCGCCGCCGGCAGGGGGGCTACGGCCACCGCCACCGGCGCGGGGCCGCTCAGAGTGGTCGAGATCGGCGACTCCCTCGGCATCGACCTCGGGGAGGCGATGCAGAGCACCTGGCCGTCAGCGAGCGTCCAGCTCACGATGGCAGCACGCGGCGACACCGGGCTCGCCAACAGCGGCTACTACGACTGGCCGGCCGAGCTCGCCGGTCTCTTGGCGCGCACGCACCCGCAGGTCGTCATCGTCCTGCTCGGCGCAAACGACCTGCAGCCGATGGTGAAAGGCACCACGGTCCTCGACGACGGGACCCCGGCGTGGAACGCGGAGTACGCCGCACGGGTCACATCCATCGTCTCGGAGTCGCTCCGCGCCGGTGCGCGCGTCTTGTGGGTCGGAGAGCCCGCGATGGAGACAGCCTTCATCAACGCGGGCATGTCACGTATCGACGACATCGCCAAGCGTGTCGTCGCCCGCCATCCCGGCACAGCGGCCTATCTGGACTCGAACTCCGTCCTCGCCCCCGGCGGATCGTTCTCCTTCGACGTCACGGGACCCACAGGCCAGCAGGTGCAGGTCCGGACTCCCGACGGCGTTCATCTCATGCCAGCGGGCGCCGATCTCCTCGCGGCAGCGGCGGGCAGAGCGCTCGCGCGCTACTGGGGCATGCACGTCACCGGCCCATAAGCTCTCCGCCATCCGAGAGACCGAGCACGAGCTGGAACGCCGCTACCGAGCCAGGAGCCTGTGGCTGGATGGGCTTCCCGGACCGCTCCTCCCGAGGCCGCCGCTGCCGGGCGACGTCGTCTGCGACGTCGCGATCGTCGGCGCGGGGTTCACGGGGCTCTGGACCGCGTACTACCTGAAGCGCCTCCAGCCGGACGCCAGGGTCGTGGTCGTCGAGCGGGAGATCGTGGGGTTCGGCCCTTCGGGGCGGAACGGCGGGTGGGTCTCGCCCAAGATCGCGGGGAGCTGGGGCGTCTACGCGGCACGCGGCGGGAGCGACGCCGTCTTGCGGGCTGAGCGGACGACGTACCAGACGGTCGACGAGATCGGGAGCGTCGTCGACCGCGAGGGGATCGACTGCGGGTTCGCCAAAGCGGGGATGCTGATGGTCGCCACCAGCTCCCCGCAAGCGTCACGGCTGCACGCGGAGCTGGACTCGGCTCGCCGGCACGGGATCGGCGAGGACGACCTGCGGCTGCTCCAACGCGGAGACGTCGACGAGCTCGTGCATCTTCGGGACTGCCAGGTCGCCACCTTCTCGCCCAATGCCGCGCGGATCGATCCTGCCCGCCTGGCCCGTGGGCTCGCCGACGCCTGCGACCGCGTGGGCGTAGCCATCTACGAGGGCACCGAGGCCATCGACATCGCGCCGCGGCGGGTGCGCTGCCGAGAGGGCACGGTCACCGCCAATCACGTCATCAGAGCGACCGAGTCCTACACGACGCAGTTCCCCGGTGAGGCGTTGCGCTACCTGCCGCTCTACAGCCTCATGATCGCGACGGAGCCCCTCCCGCCCGACGTCTGGACGGAGATCGGATGGCGGGACGGGCTCGTGATCGGGGACCGCCACCACCTGTTCTTCTACGCGCAGCGCACCGCCGACGGACGCATCGCCATCGGCGGGCGCGGAGCGCCCTATCGCCTGCGGCAGCCGATCCAAGAGGCGGCGGAGCGCGACGCTGCGGTCCGGGCGCGCCTCGAGGCGACGATCCTTCGTCAGTTCCCAGCGGCCGCGGGCGCGGCGATCACCCACCACTGGGGAGGGCCGCTGGCCGTGCCCCGCGACTGGTGCATGGCGATCACATACGACCCCGGGACGGGGCTCGGGTGGGCCGGCGGCTATTCGGGGCACGGGGTCGTCGCGGCGAGCATCTCCGGGAGGACGCTCGCCGACCTCGTGCTCGGCCGCAAGACGGACCTCGTGACGTTGCCATGGGTCGGGCATCGGACGCGGCGCTGGGAGCCCGAGCCTCTGCGCTATCTCGCGTCCAAGGCGATCGTCCGCGTCCTGGGGTCGGCAGACCGCTACGAGGACCGCTCGAACCGGCCTGCGCGTCGGTGCCGGCTGCTCGCCCCCGTCCTGCCGCCCTCCTGACGGGTGGTCAGCGCCCTCTCGAGCGCGGAGGAGGACCGCGCG
>JAKATH010000023.1:0-7015 GCA_021828055.1 Actinomycetes bacterium | reverse complement strand
AGGAGGACCGCGCGGAGGGAGAAGCGCCGGCGCTCTCAGTCCGCCAACCGGTCGTGCAGGTAGTCGTCGTAGGCCGAGAGGTCGAGCAGGCCGTGGCCCGAGTAGTTGAAGAGGATCACCCGCTCCTCACCCTTTTCCTTGGCTGCCAGCGCCTCGTCGACGACGCAGCGGATGGCATGGGCCGTCTCGGGGGCCGGGACCGTGCCCTGCGTGCGGGCGAACTCCACTCCCGCCTCGAAGACCTTGGACTGGGGGTACGCGATCGCCTCCATCCGTCCCGCCTTCACGAGTGCGCTGATGATCGGCGAGTCGCCGTGGTACCGCAGGCCGCCAGCGTGGATGGGCGGGGGGATGAACTCGTGCCCCAGCGTGTACATGGGCAACAGCGGGGTGAGGCCGGCCGTGTCGCCGAAGTCGTACTCGAACCGTCCCGCCGTGAGCGTCGGGCAGGACGCCGGCTCGACCGCCACCAGCCTCACCCCCTCGTCGGGGACGAACGGCAGGCTGATGCCGCCGAGGTTGGACCCGCCGCCGCACGAGCCGATCACCACGTCGGGCAGCCGCTCTCCGGCCATCTGCAGCTGCTGCTTCGCCTCCAGCCCGATGATCGTCTGATGGAGGAGGACGTGGTTCAGGACCGAGCCGAGCGAGTAGTGGCTGTCCTCACGCCCGGCGGCGTCGCGGACGGCGTCGCTGATGGCGGTGCCGAGGGACCCAGGGTGGGTGGCGTCCTCGACCGGCGAGGGTGCGACGCGAGCGCCCCACGTCTCCATCAGCATCCGCCGGTAGGGCTTCTGCTCGAACGACGCCCGGACCATGTACACCATGCACTCCAGGCCGAACACCGACGACGCGAACGCGAGCGCGCTGCCCCACTGGCCGGCGCCCGTCTCGGTGGTCAGTCGGGCCACCCCCTCGGCCTTGTTGTAGTACGCCTGCGGCACGGCCGTGTTGGGCTTGTGCGAGCCGGCAGGCGACACCGACTCGTCCTTGTAGTAGATGCGGGCCGGCGTGCCCAGCGCCTGCTCCAGGCGCGTAGCCCGGACCAGCGGCGTCGGTCGCCACAGTGCCAGCACGTCGAGGACGGGGCCGGGGATGTCGACCGTCGACTCGGTCGACACCTCTTGCGCGATGAGCGCCATCGGGAAGAGCGGGGCGAGGTCTTCCGGGCCGAGGGGCTCCCTCGTTCCCGGATGCAGCGGGGGCTCGAGCGGCGCGGGCAGATGCGGCGCCACGTTGAACCACGCCGTGGGAAGGTCTTGCGGAGACAGGTTCCAGCGCACGGCTCCTCCTCGGGGGCGCTTCTCGGCTTCGGCCGGCTCGCCGACGGCGCACGTAGCTTCGCATACGCGAGGCTTCCCGACCACGGGCCCTGGCTGCACCCTCGGGCGCGCCCGGGGTCGAGGGGTGCCCGGCAGCGGACCCGACAAGAGCCAGCGGCCGACGAGGTGTGCTCGGCTCCGAGGCCCGGTTCCCTCAGCCTTGTCCTTCTTGGTGACGGCGCAGCTCCGCACGGGCCAGGGAACGGAGGTGCACCTCGTCGGGACCGTCGAAGATCCGCATGGCCCGGTGCCACGCCCACATCTGGCCGAGCGGAGTGTCGCCGCTGACGCCGGCGCCGCCGTGCAGCTGGATCGCGCGGTCGATGACGGCCAGGGCGGCCCTGGGCGCCGCGACCTTGATGGCCGCGATCTCCGTCTGCGCCCCCTGGGCGCCGTAGCGGTCGATCAGCCACGCAGCCTTGAGGGTGAGCAGGCGCGCCTGCTCGATCGCCAGGCGTGACTCCGCCACCGCCTCCTGGACCATTCCCTGCTCGGCGAGGGGCCGGCCGAACGCGATCCGCGAGGAAGCGCGCCGGCACATGAGCTGGAGGGCTCGCTCGGCCGCGCCCAGGGCTCGCATGCAGTGGTGGATCCGGCCCGGGCCGAGTCTCGCCTGGGCGATGGCGAAGCCGGACCCCACCTCGCCGAGGAGGTTCGAGATGGGCACCCGGGCGTCGGTCAGCCGCACCTCTGCATGCCCGTGCTGGTCGGAGTAGCCGAAGACCGTGAGATCGCGAACGACCTCGACGCCCGGCGTGTCGATCGGCACGAGGACCATCGACTGCTGCCTGTGCTTGGGGCCTTCGGGATCGGTCTTGCCCATGACGATCAGGACCCGGCAACGCTCGTCCAGCGCGCCGCTCGTCCACCACTTCCGGCCGTTGACGACGTAGTGATCGCCGTCACGCTCGATCCGGCACTCGATGTTGCTGGCGTCGCTGCTGGCGACGTCCGGCTCGGTCATCGCGAAGCCCGAGCGGATCTCGCCGTCGAGCAGCGGCTGGAGCCAACGCGCCTTCTGCTCGGCGGTCCCGAAGAGGTGGAGGATCTCCATGTTCCCGGTGTCGGGCGCGGCGCAGTTGAGCGCCTCGGGAGCCAGGTGACCCGACCAGCCCGTCAGCTCGGCGAGCGGGGCGTACTCCACGTTGGTCAAGCCGCTCTCCGCGGGGAGGAAGAGGTTCCACAACCCGCGGTCGCGGGCTTCGTCCTTGAGCTCCTCCACGATCGGCGGGACGGAGTGGTCGGAGGGCCCCCGCTCTGCCCGATACCGTTCGTACTCGGCCTCGGCCGGGAGTATCCGCTCGTGCAGGAACGCCGACAGCCGGGCGTGGTACTCCTCCGCCTTGGGCGACATCTCAAAGTCCACGATGCTTCCTTTCGTCAGTGCGGCTCGTCAGTGCGGCTTGTACGGGCGGCTCGTCAGTGCGGCTCGTACGGGCGGCTCGTCAGGGCGGCTCGTCAGTGCGGCTTGTACGGGCGGCTCGTACGGGCGGCTCGTACGGGCGGCTCGTACGGGCGGCTCGTACGGGCGGCGAAGCGCACCGAGCCCGCCGCCATCCTGCTCGAGCGTGCCACTTTCGTCTCGCGCTCGCACGCAGCTCCGAGAGGCACCTTGCCGATCGGCGTGCGCGCCCGCACACGATCGCAGGCCCTGGCATGATCGAGCCCTGACCGCGAGTGCCTGACCCCGCATGGATCCGGCGCTCGCCGTCACCGGTCCCTGGCGCGAAGGGGGCCGGTCCCTGGCGCGCAGCACGCCGGCCCCTGGCGCCGAGGAGACCCGCCGCTCACCTGATGACGACGGTCTCAGGACCTCTGCGCAGCCCGACCGCCAGAGGTCCCGGCGGCCCGCCGGCGAAGCGCAGGGGCAGCGTCCCACTCTCCCCCAGCCATCGCCGGGCCGTTCGCTCGTCGCCGCCGAGCTCGACCCAGGCGACGCCGTCGACGTCGCCGTTGTGCGATTCGTCGAGGTCGGGGTCGCTGTCCCCCCAATCGACGAAGAACGGCAGCCGCTGCGGGCCGGCGGCCTCCCCCAGCCCCGCCATGCGCCACCGGATGACACGTCCGCTCGTCGACCGGCGCTCGCCTTCGGTGATCTGCAGGTTCAGCCTCGCCGCGGTCTCCTCGAGGTCTTCGGGCTCGATCGACAGCGCGAAGAGACGGTCGCCGTCGGCCAGCACCTTGGTCAAGCTCCTCACCAACAACGAATCTGCGGCAGGATCGGCCACGGCCATGAGCTCGATGTACTGCCGCCGGCCGACGGCGACGAGCGAGTTGCACGTCCCGAGCTGCGGGTGCACACCCCCTCGGGAAGCCGTCAAGCCGTACTGCTCGTCGAAGTGGCGAATCGCGCTCGTGAGATCGTGCGTTGCGTAGATGACGTGGTCGATGCGCACCGGCCAACCGTACTCGCACGACTCCACGGGCCGAAGGCGAGCCAGGCCACGTGCGACGGGAGCCTCGCACAGCGACGCCTCTCGCAGGAGCTCGCCACGTAAGCGGATGCTCGCGCAGGTGCAAGCCGACGCTAACCGGAGCGCGTGAGCACGAGCCCGTCTTCCGACGGGTGCACGATCGTGTGGAACTCCTCGCTGCGGGATCGGACCATCTCGCAGATGCGAGCACCTTCTCGAGAGGACGGCGCGACGAGGGTGGCTCGCGCCGATGTGTCACGAAAGGTCGGGAGCAGGGTGCACGATCGGACCGTCGATCCGCAGATCTCCAGCTTGGCGAGCACCCCGTCACGCGTCGCGTCCGGGTGAAACCCGGTGTTGAACACGAAGTTGCCGAGACTGTAGAAGACGAGTCCCGACCCGTAGAATTCGACGCCTCCAGGCGTGTGCGAATGGGAGCCCGCCACGATGTTCGCGCCCGCGTCGACCAGCGCATGGGCGATCTGCCGCTGGTACTCGTGGACCAACGGGCTCATGGAGACGCCGAAGTGCAGGTAGACGACGAGCACGTCCACTCGCTCCCGGAGCGCCCGCACATCCCTGCACGCGCGCTCCATCTCCTCTGGATCCGCCCAGGTGTGGACGAGTGCCGGCGCGCCCGGCATCTGGAGGACCCGCGGGTTCGGCTCGTAGGCGGTCAGGGCCTTCACCGTCGCCACGCCCGGGCTCGTCGCCGTGGCAGCATGTCCGGACGGCTCGAAGACCGACGTGTAGGAGAGCATGCCGACCGAGCCTGCGGCGGAGCTCACGATCGCCGGCGTGCGGGCTCGAACGAAGTCGGCTCCTGCGCCGGCGTGGCCGATGCCCAGCTCGTCGAGGACCCGCAGGGACTGGACGATCGCGTCCCCGTAGTGGACGTTGTTGGCGCAGGCGACGGCGTCGAAGCGGCTCGCCAGGCACGTCGCCATCTCCGGCTGGCCGTGGAACCAGCCGGGCTTGAACGGAAGCTCTTCTTCTGCGGCGAACGCGCCCTCGAGATTGCCCAGCCGCACGTCGGTCGACGCGAGCTCATCTGCCACCTCGTCGAGGCACGTCTCGTCGGTGTCGAGGCAGCGCCGGAGGTTGATGTCGCCGACGAGCTCGATCGTCCCTGTGAACACGAAGGTGAACCGCCCGCTCTCCCTGATGTGCGCCGCACGGCCTCGATCGACTTCGTGCGCAAACGCGGGCGCCGGCGCTAGCAGCGTGCACTGGCCACGGTGCGCAGGGAGCCACCATACCCGCCGTCGCAGGACACGCTGGTGGCGCGGCACCGCACCGCACGATCCTCGTGCCGTACGCGAAGGACTGCCGATCCTCGACGCGGTCGACTGGGAGGTCGGCCCGAAGGACCGTTGGGTCGTGCTCGGGCCCAACGGCTCGGGGAAGACGACCCTCCTCCAGGTCGCCGGCGCCCCGCAGGCGACAACCGGGCATGCCGTGCGGACGCCGGGGGTGCCGGGCGCGCGCCAGCGTCAATAGCGAGCCTCGACCAGCGAGACGTAGAGCCCGTCGGGATCCGCGAAGTAGGCGTAGCGCCACTCCCCCACACCGACGTCGAGGAGCTGCGGCTCGTCGTGAAACTGCACACCTGCCTGCCGGTCCGTGCAGCCGCGCGCCTCGACGAGCTGCTCGTGCACGGCAACCGCGTCGCGGGCGTGCACGCAGTCCTCGCAGATGCCGAGCTCCCCCACCCCGCGTCGCCGGGGATCGGCGGGGTGCCGCCTTCCTCGAGGACCCGGACGAGCTTGATCCTCCCGGGCCCGAGTGAGGTGGCGAACCGGCTCGCGAGCATGGCCACGCGCGCGCCCGGGTGCGCGGGTGCGCCGGTGCCGGGTCAGCTCCTCCAGGCACGGGAGCTCGCCGGTGCAGTCGAACAGCACCCGCGAGAACCCGAGCGATCTCGACCACCACTCCAGAGCCGCCTCCATGTCGACCACCTTGACGCCGACGTGGTCGACACCCCGGAAGGGCTCGCTGCAGCCGGAGCTCAGCCGCTCCCTCGACAAGCTGCCCGCTGCGCTGCGCGGCGGAGCCCCGATCCCTCGACCGGGGCGCCTCTGACCGCACGATCCTCGTGGGTCGAAGTGAGGCAGACTCCCGTACATGCCCGAACCCGTCGTGGCCGAGAGGGCCGCTGACCCGGCGATCTCGTTCTCCAAGGTGTCCGTCGTACGCGAAGGACGGCCGATCCTCGACGCGGTCGACTGGGAGGTCGGCCCTCGGGACCGTTGGGTCGTGCTCGGGCCCAACGGCTCGGGGAAGACGACCCTCCTCCAGGTCGCCGGCGCCAGGCTCATGCCGAGCCGCGGGACGGTCTCGGTCGTCGGTCAGCGCTTCGGGCGGAGCGACCTCCGGACAGTGCGGGCCAGGATCCCCTTGGTGAGCGCGTCCACAGTTCGGGCGCTGCGCCCGTTCCTCAGCGCGAGGGAGGTGGTCGTGACCGGGAGGGACGCTGCGCTGCTCCCGGTCAGGCACCGCTACACGCAGGCGGATTGGGCCGCGGCCGATCGCATGCTCGCGCGTGTCGCGGGTCACGGGGCTGCGTTCCTGCCCGACGCCCCGTTCGGCCTCCTCTCGGAGGGAGAGCGCCAGCAGGTGCTGATCGCCCGGTCGCTCATGGGTGCGGCCGAGCTCATCCTGCTCGACGAGCCGGCGGCAGGTCTCGACCTCGCGGCACGGGAGCGCCTGGTCACGCGGCTCGGGTCCTTGGCGTCCGATCCGAGCGTGCCGGCGATCGTCCTCGTGACCCACCACCTCGAGGAGGTGCCCTCCGGCTTCACCCATGGCCTCCTCCTGGCCGACGGCCGCCCGATTGCCGCCGGGCGGCTCGAGGAAGTGCTCACCGCGCCGCTCGTGTCGAAGTGCTACGGCGTCGCGGTCCACATCGAGCGACATGGCGGACGCTGGTGGGCGCACGCGGCCGTCTGAGCACGCGGCCGCCTGAGCACGCGGCCGTGTGCGCACCCGGCCTGGGACGGGCGGTGGGCACGTCCCGTGGGCGCTGACCGGACCGACGCGCTCGTGGTCGGGGCTGGGCCCAACGGCCTCGCGGCGGCTGTCGTCCTCGCCGCGGCCGGATTGTCCGTGCGAGTGCTCGAAGCGGCCCACGAGATCGGCGGCGGCTGTCGCACCGAGGAGCTGACGCTGCCGGGGTTCCGCCATGACGTCTGCTCGGCGGCACACCCGCTGGCGGCGGCGTCGCCCTTCTTCCTGCGCTTCGGGCTCGAGGCGCACGGCGCGCGGCTCCTCCAGCCCGGG
>JAKATH010000117.1 GCA_021828055.1 Actinomycetes bacterium | reverse complement strand
TCCGATCTCGGCGCGGGCGTGGTGCGCAGCGCCGCGTCCTTGGCCGCCGCAGCGGCCGTCGTCGGGGAGGTCGCGGCCCGGGCCACGGGCTCGGACGTCGCGTCGCGCGAGCTCGCCAACGTCGCGGATGTCGCGCGCGCCCTCCTCGGCGCGGCGGCTCGACGGGAGGAGAGCCGCGGGGCGCACACCCGCTCGGACTTCCCCGACACCTCCGAGGGGTGGCGTTGCCGGCAGGTCGTCCGCGTACGCTCCGGCTCGCCGGACGGACGCTGCGAGCCCTCGGCCCGCGGGGAGGGCTGAAGGTTGCTGCTCGCCGTCGACGTCGGCAACACCGAGACCGTGATCGGCCTCTTCGCACGGAGCCCCGAAGAGCGTGCGTCGCTGCCGCACGCCGGCATCGGGCTCGACATCGCCGCGGAGCACCTGCACGGGCGGGACCTCACGCACCACTGGAGGCTGTCGACGGTGCCCTCGCGGACGCCCGACGAGTACGCGGTGCTGCTCACCCAGATCCTCGACCTGGAAGGGCTCGAGATCGCCGCGACCGTCGACGGCCTCGTGATCTGCTCCTCGGTTCCCTCGGTGACCGGAGAGCTGCGACAGACTGCAGCTCGCTGGTTCGGCGGCGTGCCCTGCGTCGTGCTCGGGCCGGGCACGAGGAGCGGCATGCCGGTGCGGTACGACAACCCGAAGGACGTCGGAGCGGACCGCGTCGCGAACGGCATCGGCGCGTTCGACCTCTACGGCGGTCCGTGCGTCGTGGTCGACCTCGGCACGGCCACCACCTTCGACGCCATCTCGAGCACGGGCGAGTACCTCGGCGGGGCCATCGTCCCCGGAGTCGCGATCAGCTTGGAGGCGCTCTTCCAGCACGCCGCCGCACTCCGCCGGGTGGAGCTCGTCGAGCCCCGCTCGGCGATCGGGCGCTCGACGGCCGAGTCGATCCAGTCCGGCACGCTGTACGGCTTCGCGGCGCAGGTCGACGGCATGTGCCGTCGCATCGTCGCCGAGCTCGGCGGCGCGACGGTCGTCGCGACGGGCGGGCTCAGCCACCTCGTCGCGCCCCACGCGGAGACGATCGAGCACGTCGAGCCGTGGCTCACGCTGCACGGCCTGCGGCTCGTCTACGAGCGCAACGTCGACGTAGAGGCGCGGGGCGCGTGACGACAGTCCCCTACCGGTTCGACCAGACGGCGGCGGCCTCGGAGGTGGTCACGCGCTTCGGCGGTCTCGCCCCCGGAGAGGAGTCCGGCGACGCAGTGTCGGTCGCGGGACGGGTCATGCTCTCCCGTCCCCAGGGCAAGCTCGCCTTCGCCGAGCTTCGCGACTCCTCAGGCGCGGTGCAGCTGTTCGCGCTCGACGGGGTGACCCGCGACTTCCAGGCGTTCACCCGACTGCGGCTCGGCGACTGGGTGGGCGCGAGCGGCGAGGTGGTGCGCACCCGGCGCGGCGAGGTCTCGGTGAAGGTCGCCGACTGGGTGCTGCTCGCCGATGCGCGCCGGCCGTTCGGCGACAAATGGCGGGGCGTGACCGACGTGGAGACGCGGTTCCGCCAGCGCGAGGTGGACCTGTGGGCGAACCCCGAGAGCCGGCGCGCGCTCGCCTTGCGCAGCCAGCTCGTGCGCCGCATGCGCGAGCGTCTGTGGGACATGGGGTTCGTGGAGGTCGAGACGCCGATCCTCCACCCCATCCCCGGCGGCGCGCACGCGCGCCCGTTCGTCACGCACTTCCGGGCCCTCGACATGGACGTCTACCTGCGGATCGCGCCGGAGCTCTATCTGAAGCGACTCGTCGTGGGCGGCTTCGAGAAGGTGTTCGAGATCGGCCGGCTGTTCCGAAACGAGGGCCTGTCGCCTCGCCACAACCCTGAGTTCACGACGCTCGAGCTCTACCAGGCCTACGCCGACTACCACGACATGATGGCGCTCGTGGAGGAGCTCGTGCCCGGCCTCGCGCACGACATCCTCGGCACCACGTCGCTCACGTACCAGGGGCGGCCGCTGGACCTCGCGCCCCCGTGGCGCCGCGCGACCCTGACCGAGCTCGTCGCCGAGAAGACGGGTCTCGACGTGAGCGTGCGCACGCCGCGAGAGACGCTGGCGAGGTGGGCGCGTGACCAGGGGGTGGAGGTCGCCCGCAGCTGGGGGCCCGGGAAGATCCTGCTCGAGCTCTACGAGAAGACGACCGAGGGCGAGCTGTGGGACCCGGTCTTCGTGCACGACTATCCGAAGGAGGTCTCGCCGCTCGCCCGGGTCCACCGTGACGACCCGATGCTCGCGGAGCGCTTCGAGCAGGTGGTCGCGGGGCGCGAGCTCGTCAACGCGTTCAGCGAGCTCGTCGACCCTGCCGAGCAGCTCGCCCGCTTCGAAGAGCAGGTCGCGGCGCGCGAACAGGGCGACGAGGAGGCGATGCTGGTCGACACCGACTACGTCCGCGCGCTCGAGCACGGGCTCCCGCCGACCGGAGGGCTCGGGCTCGGCATCGACCGTCTGGCGATGCTCTTCTCGGACGCGGCGCACATCAGGGAGGTGATCTCCTTCCCGATGATGCGGCCCGATCGCGCCGAAGGCGGGGAGGGGGGGGCGGAGAGCCGGCAGGGTGCTGCAGGCTCCGAGAGCGAGCCGGCCGGGGGCAGCCGGGTCTGACCGGCTCGGCGAGCTCGCCGGCGAGCGCCGTGATCGTCTGGGCCGTCGCCTCCACGCCCCAGGCGCGCGATCCGGCGCGGACGAGGGGACGAGGGGACCTGGGACCCGCGAGAGGGTCCTCAGCCCGGCAGGTCGTACAGGAGGGACCTGGCGAGACGCGCGAGCCCGTCCGCGACGCGCGGGGGACCGACCCCCTCGGTCGCCACCAGCGCGTCGGCGACGTGGCGGCGCGCGACCGCGACGGTCGTCCCGATCGCCTTGGACTCGCTCACGATCGAGCGCGCCTTCTCCCGCTCGGGCTGGCCCAGCGGCTGGCCGAGGAGCGTCTGGAGCTCGGGGCCCGCGTCGGGGTCGCGCAGCGCGAGCAGGACCGGGAGCGTGTAGACGCCCTCCGCGAGGTCCTGGCCCGGCGGCTTGCCGAGCTCGCCGTCGTCCGCGACGACGTCGAGCACGTCGTCGCGGAGCTGGAAGGCCATCCCCAACGCGCGCCCGAACCGGGTGAACGCGTCGACCTCGTCCCTGCGCGCCCCGCTCGTGAGCGCGCCGATCCGGCAGGAGGCCGACATGAGCGCCGCCGTCTTCCCGGCGATCGCCGCGAAGTAGTCGTCCTCGCTCCGGTCCGTCTTGAAGCAGGACCGGACTTCGGAGATCTGGCCCTGGCAGAGCTGCCCGAGCGTCGCCGCGAGGAGGCCGGCGACCTCGGTGCCCAGCGCGGCGGCGATCGCCGCGGAGCGAGCGAGCAGGTAGTCGCCGGCGACGATCGCAACCAGGTTGCCGTACCGGCTGTTCACGCTCTCGACGTTGCGCCGGACGCTCGCCTCGTCGATGACGTCGTCGTGGTAGAGCGACGCCAGGTGCACGAGCTCGACGGCCACCCCTCCGAGGAGGTCCTCTTCCGACGCCTTGTGCTCGCCGCGCGTGGCCGCGACGAGGGTGAGCGCCGGCCGGAGCCTCTTGCCGCCCGCCGCGATGAGGTGCGTCGTCACGTCGTCGAGGAAGCTGTCTCCCGTCATCACCGACCCGGCGAGCAGGGGCTCGAGGCGCTCGAGCTCCTCGTCGACCATGGGGAGGCCGAGGGCCTCCGTGGCATTCACGACCCGCACGTTACGCGACGGGTGCGAGGCGGGAACACTTCCGGCCGGCGCGGTCGCGGCCCCCCGGCGCGGCCGTGGCCCCCGGCGCGGCCGTGGCCCCCGGCGCGGCCGTGGTCCCCGGCGCGATCGTCGCTCCGGGCGCGCCGCCGCGCGAAGGATCGGTGAGCGCACACTGAGCTGGGCATTTGTGCGCCGGCGCCGGCGCCGCCCCCTCCGTCGCCACGGAGGTGCCGTGAGGCGCGCGGCGGGCGGGGAGGACCCTACGGGTACACTCCAAGTCTAGGGAACGAGCCAGTACGGAGGCGGTCACGTGTTCGAACGCTTCACCGACCGGGCACGGCGAGTGCTTGTGTTGGCGCAAGAAGAGGCGCGCCTGCTGAACCACAGTTTCATCGGGACGGAGCACATCCTTCTGGGCCTGATCCACGAGGGCGAGGGGGTCGCGGCGAAGGCGCTCGAGTCGCTGGGCATCACGCTCACAGCGGTGCGCGAGAAGGTCGAGGAGACGATCGGCATGGCCGGCAGCGCTCCGAGCGGCTCCCCCCCCTTCACCCCGCGCGCGAAGAAGGTGCTCGAGCTGTCGTTGCGCGAGGCGTTGCAGCTCGGGCACAGCTACATCGGCACCGAGCACATGCTCCTCGGCCTGGTGCGCGAGGGCGAGGGGGTCGCTGCGCAGGTGCTCCAGAGCCTCGGCGCAGACCTGGGGCGCGTCCGCCAGCAGGTGATCCAGCTCATGTCCGGCTACCAGGGCAAGGAGGCGGTCGGCGCGGGAGCGGGGACGTCGTCGAGCGACGCGCCGTCGGGATCGCCGGTCCTCGACCAGTTCGGCCGCAACCTGACGCAGCTCGCCCGCGACGGCAAGCTCGACCCGGTCATCGGGCGCGAGAAGGAGATCGAGCGGGTCATGCAGGTGCTGTCCCGCCGGACGAAGAACAACCCCGTGCTCATCGGCGAGCCCGGCGTGGGCAAGACGGCGATCGTCGAGGGCCTCGCCCAGCGGATCATCGCGAACGAGGTGCCCGAGACGCTCGCGGGGAAGCAGCTCTACACCCTCGACCTCGGCGCGCTGGTCGCGGGAAGCCGCTACCGGGGCGACTTCGAAGAGCGCCTGAAGAAGGTGCTGAAGGAGATCCGCACGCGCGGCGACATCATCCTGTTCATCGACGAGCTCCACACGCTGGTGGGCGCGGGCGCGGCCGAGGGTGCGATCGACGCCGCGTCGATCCTCAAGCCGATGCTCGCGCGCGGCGAGCTCCAGACGGTCGGCGCCACGACGCTCGACGAGTACCGCAAGCACCTCGAGAAGGACGCGGCCCTCGAGCGGCGCTTCCAGCCGGTGAAGGTGAGCCAGCCGTCCGTCGCGCTCACCATCGACATCCTGAAGGGGCTGCGTGATCGGTACGAGTCGCACCACGCGGTCACGATCACCGACCAGGCGCTCGTCGCTGCGGCCAACCTGGCGGACCGGTACCTCTCTGACCGCTTCCTCCCCGACAAGGCGATCGACCTCATCGACGAGGCGGGCAGCCGGCTGCGCATCAGGCGGATGACCACCCCGCCTGGCCACAAGAAGCTCGACGAGGAGATCAGCCGGCTGCGCCAGGACAAAGAAGCCGCGATCGGCCGGGGTGCGTTCGAGCAGGCGAAGAGGCTCGCCGAGCAGGAGTCCGACCGGCTGTCCCGCAAAGAGTCGATGGAGGCCGAGTGGCGCGCGGAGGGCGTGGACCTCTTCGACGTCGTCGACGAGGAGGTGGTCGCCGAGGTGCTGGCGAACTGGACGGGGATCCCCGTCTACCGCCTCACCGAGGAGGAGACCGCCAAGCTCCTCAGGATGGAGGACGAGCTCCACAGGCGGGTGATCGGCCAGGAGGAGGCGCTCAAGGCGCTCGCCCGTGCGATCCGGAGGACGCGTGCGGGCTTGAAGGACCCCAAGCGCCCGAGCGGCTCGTTCATCTTCCTCGGCCCGACGGGAGTGGGGAAGACCGAGCTCGCCAAGACGCTCGCGGAGTTCCTCTTCGACGACGAGGACGCGCTGATCCAGCTCGACATGAGCGAGTACATGGAGAAGCACACGGTCTCACGTCTCGTCGGCTCACCTCCGGGAT
>JAKATH010000116.1 GCA_021828055.1 Actinomycetes bacterium | reverse complement strand
AGGACGTCTCCCGCGTCGTAGTCGACGACGACTGCTGCGACGCGCGCCCCCACGCGGATCCCGGCCGACGTGCTCACGCGGCGCCGAGGCGCTCGCGGAACCACGACACCGTGCGTGCGAGCCCTTCGTCGAGCGGCACCGTGGGCTCCCAGCCGAGCACGCGGCGTGCGAGGGAGATGTCGGGGCAGCGACGGCGCGGGTCGTCGGCGGGCAGCGGGCTGTGCTCGACGGTCGAGCGCGACCCCGTGAGCGACAGCACCGCCGCTGCGAGCTCTCCGACCGTCCGCTCGTCGGGGTTGCCGATGTTCACCGGGCCGGTCACGGGTGCGCCGAGGAGCGCGAGCAGGCCGTCGACCTGGTCGTCCACGTAGCAGAAGCTGCGAGTCTGCGTGCCGTCCCCGTGCACGGTGAGCGGCTCGCCGCTGAGCGCCTGCACGCAGAAGTTCGAGACCACGCGCCCGTCGCCCGGAGCCAGCCGCGGGCCGTAGGTGTTGAAGATCCGCGCGATCCCGACGTCGACGCCGACCGCCCGGTGCGCCGCCATCGTGAGGGCCTCGGCGAAGCGCTTCGCCTCGTCGTAGACGCTGCGGGGACCGACGGGGTCGACGTTGCCCCGGTAGCCCTCGGGCTGCGGGTGGACCTCCGGGTCGCCGTACACCTCGCTCGTCGAGGCCAGCACGAGACGCGCGCCGCACCGTGCCGCGAGCTCGAGCAGCCGGCGCGTGCCCTCGCTCCCGGCGGCGAGGGTCTCGAGCGGCCGGGCGAGGTACGCAACCGGCGACGCGGGGCTCGCCAGGTGGAAGACGGCGTCCACCGGGCCCGCGACCGGGACCTGTTCGCTCACGTCGGCGACGACCAGGCTGAACCCCGCCGCGCCTTCGAGGTGGGCCAGGTTCTCCTCGGTGCCGGTGGAGAGGTCGTCCACGCAGACCACGTCGTCGCCGCGCCCTATGAGCCGCTCGCAGAGATGGGAGCCGAGAAAGCCAGCTCCGCCGGCGACGACGACCCTCGCCATCAGGCGGCGCCGGCGGCCGGGAGAGCGGTCACGGGCGTCCCACGCCCGCGTAGGTGAAGCCGGCCCGGCGCAGCGCAGCCGGGTCGAGCAGGTTCCGTGCGTCGACGAGCGCGGCCGATGCCATGACGTCGCCCACCTTGGCGAAGTCGAGGCCCCGGAACTCTTCCCACTCGGTGAGGAGCACCACCGCGCTCGCGCCTCGGCAGGCGTCGTAGGCGTCCGCGCACAGGACCGTCCCCTCGAGGTCTTGCGGCGAGGGGCCGGGCGGCACCGTCGGATCGTACGCGCGGACCGTCGCGCCGAGCTCCACGAGCCGCCGGGCGATGGCGACTGCCGGCGAGATGCGGCGGTCGTCGGTCCCCGCCTTGAAGGTGAGCCCCCAGACGCCCACGGTCCGGCCGGCGAGCCCGCCTCCGGCCACTTCCTCCACCTTGCGCACCACGCGCTCTCGGGCCTCGTGGTTGGCGGCGATCGCCGCACGCAGGAGCGCGAAGTCGTACCCGGCGTCCTCGGCGATCCGCACCAGCGCGGCCGTGTCCTTCGGGAGGCAGGACCCTCCCCATCCCGGACCGGGCCGCAGGAAGTCGAACCCGATGCGGCGGTCGTAGCCGAGGCCGAGAATGACGTCGCGGACGTCCGCGCCGATCAGCTCGCACAGCGCGGCGAGCGCGTTCACGAAGCTGAGCTTCATCGCCAGGAACGCGTTGGACGCGTACTTGATCGTCTCGGCCGTCACGGTGTCGGTGACGATGAGGGGCGCGCCCGTCTCCGAGAAGAGCTCCCCCACCCTTCTCGCCGCCCGCCGGTCGTCGGCGCCGACCACGACGCGGTCCGGACGGAGGCTCTCGCCCACGGCGGTGCCCTCGCGCAGGAACTCGGGGTTCGACACGACCGTCGCGCCCGTGACCCGCTCCAGCTCCGCCGCGGTGCCCACGGGGACCGTCGACTTGTTGACCACGATCGCACCGGGTTCGAGCGCGCCGGCGATCTCCGCCGCCGCCGCCTCGACGAACGACAGGTCGGCGGCGCCGTCGTCGCGCTCGGGCGTCCCGACGCACAGGAAGACGAACTCGGCGCCGCGCACGGCCTCTGCGGCGCTTCGCACGAAGCGGAGCGACCCGCTCGCGACGACCTGCGCGAGCAGCCCCTCGAGACCGTCTTCGACGATCGGCACCCTGCCCGACGCGAGCGCGGCGAGACGGGCCTCGTCCCGCTCGGCGCACACCACGGCGTGGCCGAACTTGGCGAGCACAGCGGCGGTCGGGAGCCCGACGTAGCCGGCCCCGACGACGGCGATCCGGGCGCTCGGGGTCAGGTGAGGACCTCCACGAGCCGCGCCAGGCCGTCGCGCCAGTCCGGCAGGAGCGGCAGGCCGCCCAGCCTCAGCGCCGCGTTGTCGAGCACCGAGTTGCAAGGGCGCGGCGCCGGGCGGGGCGGGTCGAGATCGGCGGTCGAGATCGGCTCGACCCGTCCGGCATCGTGCCCTGCCGTCTCGAGGAGGGCTCGGACGAAGCCGAACCACGTGGTCTCCCCGGCGTTCGTCACGTGGTAGGTCCCGGGCCGGCGATCCAGCCCGAGCGTCACGATCGCCGCGGCGAGGTCCGCGGTGAACGTCGGGGAGCCGTGCTGGTCGTCGACGAACCGAAGCGGGCCGTCGCCGTGGGCCAGGCGCAGCGCGGTCTTCACCATGTTCGCACCCGTCGCCCCGCACACCCACGACGTGCGCACGACGGTCGCGCCCGGCGGGCACTCGAGCTCCCCGCCGAGCTTGCTGCGGCCGTACACCGAGAGAGGCCGCGGCGGGTCCCACTCGACGTACGGGCGAGCAGACGTCCCGTCGAAGACGTAGTCCGTCGACACGTACACGAGGTGAGCGCCGACCATCCCTGCAGCCTCGGCGACATGGCGGGTGCCGAGCGCGTTCACGCGAAAGGCCCGATCGGGATCGGCCTCGCACGCGTCGACGGCCGTCCACGCCCCGGCGTGGACCACGACGTCCGGCCGGAGCTCGAGGACCGCCTCGAGCACCGCCGCGCGGTCCTCGACCGGGAGGGACGCGTGGTCCGCCCCCGTGACCTCGACTCCCCCGCCTGGACCCTCGGGGCCGAGCAGTGCACGGCGGCGGCCGGCGGGGGGCACCTCCCCTGCGAGCGCGATCACCAGGTCGTGGCCGAGCTGGCCTCCCGCCCCGGTGACGAGGACCTGCACGTTCAGCCCGTCCAGGCGGTCTCGACGACCGGCGCCCTGCTGCGCAGCGGCTCCCACCAGGCCCGGTTCGCCGCGTACCACGCCACGGTCTCCGCGACCCCCTGGTCGAAGCCGACAAGGGGCCGCCACCCGAGCTCACGTCGGATCTTCGTCGTGTCGAGCAGGTACCTCCGATCATGGCCGGGGCGGTCCGGCACGATCTCCTTCAAGGACCCGGGCTTCCCGAGGCACGTAAGGACGGCGTCCGCGATCTGCTCGATGGTCGCCTCGACGCCGCTGCCCACGTGGTAGGTCTCGCCCACCCTGCCGCGCCGGAGGACCGCGTCGATCGCCCGGCAGTGGTCGAGCACGTGCAGCCACTCCCTGCGGTTCTCCGTCGAGGCGTACATCGGGAGCCGCCGGTCGTCGAGCGCGAGCGTGGTGAACAGCGGGATCACCTTCTCGGGGAACTGGTACGGACCGTAGTTGTTCGAGCAGTTCGTGATCGTGACCGGGAGCCCGAAGGTCTCGGCGTACGCACGCACGGCGTGGTCGGCCCCCGCCTTCGACGCGTTGTAGGGCGTACGGGGACGGTAGGGGCTGTCCTCGGCGAACCGCTCGTCGGAATCGAGGTCGAGGTCGCCGTAGACCTCGCACGTCGAGATGTGGTGGAACCTCGAGACGCCGTGGCGGCGAGCGGCCTCGAGCATGGTCTGGGTCCCCACGACGTTCGTGCGAAAGAAACGCGCAGGGTCGAGGACGGCGAGGGAGTTGTGGGACTCCGCCGCGAAGTGGACGACCGTGTCGATCTGCTCGCGCTCGAGCGTCGCGGTGGCGAGCTCGAGGTCGCAGACGTCGCCCTGGACGAACCCGACGTCCAGGCCCTCGACGTTGGACCGTGTCCCGGCATAGGTGAGCGCGTCGTAGACGACGACACGGTCGCCTGGGTGCACCTTCACCCAGTAGCGGACGAAATTCGACCCGATGAACCCGGCGGCGCCGGTTGCGAGCACGCGCATGGCGGGCGCAGCCTACCCATCCGGGCCGTGCGCGGCCTGCACGGCTTGCGAGGCGGCAGGCCGCAGGTGGGCGACGTCTCCCGCGGCGACGGCGACGTCTCCCGCGGCGGTCGCCACCACCAGCCTCCCGTCGCCGTCCAGCTCCCGGGCGACGCCGGTGACGGCACCTCCGGCCGCGGTCTCCACCCGCACGATTCGCCCGAGCGTCGCGCAGCGGCCACGGAGCTCTGCGAGCGTCGCCCTCCGGCCCGCCCCGGTGTCGAGCAGCGCCGCGCGCTCGGCGAGACCGCCGAGCATCGCCTCGAGCAGCTCGTCGCGGCCCACCGGAGCCTTCGCGTGCGCCGCGAGCGAGGTCGCGCCGGGCGGCTGCCAATCGAGGTTGCACCCGACACCGACGACGACCGCGACGCTGCCGGGCCGCCCGCCCGGCGCCGCCCCGTCGGACTCCGCCAGGACGCCTGCCACCTTCTCGTCGCCGATCACGAGGTCGTTGGGCCACTTCACGCCCGGTTGGACGCCGGCCAGGAGCCGGCACGCGTCCGAGGTCGCGAGGGCGACGGCCGCCGTGCAGGTGAACAGCTCGGCGACCGGGGCGACCGGCCGCAGGAGCACCGAGACGAGCAGGCAGCGCCCCGGGGGCGCCTCCCATCGGCGCCCCATGCGGCCCCGCCCCGCGCTCTGGTGGTCGGCGACCGCGACGACGCCTGCAGGCGCTCCCTCGCGGGCGCGCTCGAGGAGCCAGTCGTTCGTCGAGGGAACGGTGGTGAAGCGTCGGACGTCCCAGGTCGCCGCCGTCATGGCGACAACCCTACGCGGCGTGCAAGTGTTGGCCCGTGCTCGAAAAGGTGCTCGTCGCCAACCGCGGGGAGATCGCGGTGCGCGTGCTGCGCGCCTGCCGGGAGATGGGCGTCGCGACCGTCGCCGTCTACTCCGACCTCGACCGCGAGGCGATGCACGTGCGGATGGCTGACGAGGCGTACGCGCTCGGCGGCCAGACCGCGGCGGAGAGCTACCTGAACACCGAGGCGATCCTCGACGCGCTGCGCCGCAGCGGCGCGGACGCGGTCCACCCCGGCTACGGCTTCTTCTCCGAGAACGCGGACTTCGCACGTGCCGTCGCCTCCCTCGGGGTGACGTTCGTCGGCCCGCCCCCCGAGGCGATGGAGGTCATGGGGGACAAGATCAGCTCGAGGCTCGCAGCGGAGCGGGCCGGCGTCCGCGGGGTCCCGGGCCGCTCGGAGCCGGTCGCCGATCCCGCCGAGGTGGTCGAATTCGCCGCGGAGCACGGCTGGCCCGTCGCGGTCAAGGCCGCGTTCGGCGGCGGCGGCCGCGGGATGAAGGTGGTGCGCTCGGCCGAGGAGGCGGCCGAGGCCGTCGAGTCCGCCCAGCGCGAGGCGCGGGCCTACTTCGGCCGGCCCGAGGTCTACCTCGAGCGGTACCTGTCCTGGCCCCGGCACGTCGAGATGCAGGTGCTCGCCGACGCGCACGGCCACGTCCTCTGGCTCGGCGAGCGCGACTGCTCCGCGCAACGGCGCCACCAGAAGCTCATCGAGGAGTCTCCTGCGCCCGACTTCCCCGACGAGCTGCGCCAGGCGATGGGCGCGGCGGCCGTCGAGGTCTCCCGGGCGTGC
>JAKATH010000115.1 GCA_021828055.1 Actinomycetes bacterium | reverse complement strand
GACCCGCGCCTGAAGACAAGGCCAGCCGAGCCGGACGCCGCACGAACGCTATCGTGTTGACCGATCTGCAAAATAGAGAGGGAATGGTGGCAGTCGCGGGCCGAACGACGATACGAGATGTCGCCGCCGCCGCCGGGGTCTCGCCGACCACTGTCTCCCACGCGTTGAACGGGAAGGGCCGGATCGACCCGCGGACGCGTGCGCGGATCCAGCGAACCGCCGATCGCCTCGGCTACCAGGCGAACCGGATCGCTCGGGGCCTCCGGTCCGGCCGCTACGGGGTCCAGGCGCTCTGGCTGCCGACCGAGCAGGATTCCGCCTCTTCCGACGCGCTCCTGCTCGACTACTACATGCGGCTCGCGAGCGCGATGACCAAGGCGTTCTTCACCAGAGGCGACGTTGTGATGCTGATCCCGCCCGTTGGTTCGAGTGAGAAGCTCGTGCCCCTGCCCGCGGACGGGGCCATCGTCGTGGAGCCCACCGACGACGACCCGCGCCTGGCGGCCCTCCGTCGTCTCGGCATCCCCACCGTGACGATCGAGAGGAACCCCATCGATCCCGACGATCCGTGGTGCGTCGCATCGGACACCGGCGACGAGATCGAGACGCTCCTCGATCATCTCGACTCGGAAGGGGCCGAGCGGATCGCGATCCTCGTGCCCGAGGCCATGGGCGCGTGGTCCAAGGAGCAGCGCGAGGCGTACCACAGCTGGTCGCAGCGGCACCGGCGTGACGCCTTGACACGCTCCGTCGCGATGCTCTCGGCCTTCGAGAGCGCCGTCCGGGCGGTGCGGTCGCTGCTCTGGGCGCGCCCGCGCCCGGACGCGATCGTGATCGGCGCCGAGCGGTTGGTTCCCGGCACGATGCACGCGGTGGGCGACGCCGGGCTCTCTGTCCCAGGAGATGTCCTGGTGGCCGTCGCGGTCGACGGGAATCATGCTCGCTCGTCGATGCCGCCGCTCACCGCTGTCGACCTCCAGCCCGAACGGCAAGCGATCGCCGCTGCGGAGCTGCTGTGGCGACGGCTGGACGGCGGGGAAGCACCCGGGCAGCGGACCATCCCTGCGATCCTCAAGGTGAGAGAGTCGACCCTCCGCCGGCGCGACCGCTCATCGATTGACGCCGATGCGGCAGATCTGTAGGGTGCGAATACGATTTGGCACAGACCAGAGGGGGGCATGCAGCGTTCGCAGAATCGTCGTCGATCGGCCGACCTGCCGTCGCAGCGCTCGAGTGAGCGGGGCCGAGAGAAAGGGCCGCGACCGGGCAGGTTCGCTCAGGCTGCGCTTGCCCTGTGGGTCGGAGCGGCACTGGTGGTCGTGGCGGTACCCGCCGGCGCCTCTCAGCGGTCGAACCCGAAGCTGAAGCCGCCGGCGATCCTCCAGGCTGGCGAGCTGCAGTTCTGCTCGACAATCGCGACACCTCCGGTCGAGTACTACACGGCCGGTCACGTCGCCACCGGCACCGACGTCGAGCTGGGCAGCGCGATCGCGCGCCAGCTCGGTCTCAAACCCGTGTGGCTCAACACCGGGTTCACAGACATCATCCCGGCGCTCCAAGCCGGGCACTGCGACCTCATCATGTCCGACCTCTACATCAAACCCACACGCCTCAAGGTGGTGAACTTCATCCCGTACATGTGGGCGAGCGAGTCGGTAGTGGTGAAGAAGGGCAATCCAACCCACATCACGGGGATGAACATGAGCCTCTGCGGCCACCGAGTGGCAGCTAATTTCTCCACGACCGCAGTCGAGGACACGCAGGCTCAGAGCAAGGCCTGTACGAAGGCTGGCAAGAAGGCGATCACAATCACGCAATTCAAGACCCCGATCCAGGCGCTCCAGCAGCTCGCCCTCGGACGGGCCACAGCGTTCGCAACGACCACCGAGAACGGCGCGTACTACATGGCGCAGCGCAAGGGGCTGTTCCAGTTCGCCGGCCCCGCGTACGGGAAGATCTTGGCCGGCATCGCGGTGAAGAAGGGCAACCCGAGGCTGGAGTCTGCAGTAACGGCTGCGCTGCGAACGCTCTTCGACAACCATACCTACGCAAGGATCTTCGCAAAGTTCGGGCTCGCCCAAGAGGAGATCGCCAAGCTGCTGCCCGACAGGAATTAGGGGACTGCCGGCACGCACACCGTGAGGTTGATTTGGACGTGGAGCCGGGAGGGCTCGTTGTTGTTCTCTACCGCCGGGCTCCACTTCGACTACAGCTTCTTCTGGAGCTCCCTGGTCCATCCCTCTACGGCGTTTCTACAAGGGCTGGAGACGACCGTCTACCTCGCGGTCATTGCACAGGCTCTCGCAACGATCATCGGTCTGCTCCTGGCGCTCGCTCGGCGTTCGAAGATCGCACCTCTCCGGGCGTTCGTCTGGATCTACACCTGGATGTTCCGCGGCACGCCCTTGCTCATCCAGCTCGTCATCGTGTACGACGGCTTGGCTGCGGCCGGGATCTACACGTTCAACAACATCTCCGTCGGCTCGTTCGTGATCCCCAGCGTGGTGCAGGCAGCCATCGTCACCTTCACGCTGAACGAGGCGGCGTACATGGGGGAGATCATCCGAGCGGCGCTGAGCGCCGTCGACCCGGGCCAGTTCGAGGCGGCGATGTCCACCGGGATGTCGCCGGGCCAGGCAATGCGGCTCGTAGTGGTACCGCAGGCAGTCCGCTTCATCGTTCCTCCGCTCGGCAACGACTTCAACGCCATGATGAAGAACACCTCGCTCGCGAGCGTGATCGGCGTGTCGGAGATGTTCCTGGTCACCCAGGAGATCAACTCTTCCACCTTCAACACGTTCGAGATCTACGCTGTTGCAGCGATCTACTACTTGGCGCTCACCACCGTGTGGGGGTTCATCCAGTCCGCGATCGAGCGCCGGATCGACCGTCGGTGGGGCATCGCGCGACCACCCAGGTCGTGGTGGTCGTGGACGTCGAGCTGGGGACGTCGTGGCGTCGAGACCGTCGGCGCGACAGCGGGGACGGAGGGCCCGGCGATCCTGCAAGGGGTGGGCAGACCCCGCGAGCCGCGGGGCTTCTTCGAGTGATCAGCGCCGGATCGAGTGGATCCGCGAGCCTGCCCGTCGAGGCCATGGCCCAACCGGGACCGACGCAGCGGGGCGAAGTCCCCGATGGCTCGTCGGCTCCCGACGTGATTGTGCACGCGAGCGACGTGCACAAGCGGTTTGGGAGTGTGGAGGTGCTGAAGGGCGTCTCCCTCGTGGTGAGGCGGGGAGAGGTTGTCGTGCTGATCGGTGCCTCGGGCTCAGGGAAGACGACGCTTCTCCGGTGCATCAACCACTTCGAGCGGATCGACCAGGGACGGATCTTCGTGAACGGCCGGCTCATCGGCTACCGGTCCGATGCTCGGGGCCGTCTTGTCGAGGAGCGGGCCAGTGCCATCGCCCGGCAGCGCGCGGAGATCGGGTTCGTGTTCCAGCACTTCAATCTGTACCCGAACAAGTCCGCGCTGGAGAATGTCACGCTCGGACCGCGCAAGGTCCGCAAGATGCCTCGGCTCCAGGCCGAGGAGCTCGGAAGACGGTTGTTGCAACGGGTGGGGCTCGAGTCGAAGGTCGACGTCCATCCTGCCCAGCTTTCTGGGGGGCAGAAGCAGCGCGTGGCGATCGCGAGGGCGTTGGCGATGCAGCCGAAGCTGATCCTCTTCGACGAGCCGACGAGCGCCCTCGATCCGGAGATGATCGGAGAGGTGCTGGCGGTCATGCGGGACCTCGCCAAGGAAGGCATGACGATGGTCGTCGTGAGCCACGAGATGGGGTTCGCGCGGGAGGTGGCGGACCGGGTGGTGATGATCGACGATGGTGTCGTCGTGGAAGAGGGGTCGCCCGCTCAGATCTTCGACCGCCCAGCACACGAGAGGACCCGGTCGTTCCTTGCGAAGCTGCTGTGACCGGGCAGCGGGGTGAACGCCGGTCGTGGGGCGTCGCCGCGCCTCACCCGTCGGCGGTGGAAGCCGCTGCCGCCCAGCTCTCCGCTGGTGGCACCGCAGTCGACGGCGCGCTCGCGGCTGCCGGCGTGCTGGCGGTCGTCTATCCCCACAACTGCTCCGTGGGCGGAGATCTGATCGGCCTGGTGAGGCGCGCAGGCGAGCTTCCCCGTGCCGTCTTCGGTGTCGGGCGCTCGGCGAGCGCGATCGATGTCGCCGCGTTGCGCCGCCAGTTCGGAGAGCACGTCCCGGCGACGGGGCCCTTCAGCATCAGCGTGCCAGGCGTGGTGTCGGGGTGGCAGGCGCTGCACGAGCTGGGCGCGAGCCGTCCGCTCGCACGGCTCCTCGAACCGGCGATCGGGCTCGCGGCCGAGGGCGCGCCGGTGACCTCGTCGGTCGCCCGGGCCCTGCAGGCGCTGGACACCCCCGATCCGGGCCTCGACCAGATCTTCGGGCCGCCGGGGTCCCGCCTCGGCGCCGGCGGCGTCTTCGTGCAGCCGCACCTCGCTGAGACGCTCGTGCAGATCGGAAGAGACCCCGAGGCGTACTACCGCGGGGAGCTGGCCCGTCGCCTGGTCCGGGGCCTCGAAGCGGCGGGGAGCCCGATCACGCTCGAGGACTTCTCTCGGCACCACGCCGTGGTCGGCGAGCCGGTGACGGCGCACGCGGGAGACGTTGCGCCTCGGCTGCACACGGCGGGGCTGCCCTCCCAGGGCCCTTTTTTCGCCGGGCTCGCGGAGCTCCTCGCACCGCTCGTCGCGGACGGCTACGACTTGCTCGGGCGCGACGCCGCGTTGCTCGCGCGCGCGTTCGACGAGATCTCGAGGATTCGGGACGACCTCCTCTGTGACCCCTCGCGAGAAGCGGGAACGCGCGCACGTCGCGAGCGCCTTGCCGGGATCGACCTCTTCGGGCCGGCCCCATCGGTGGGACGCGCCGGACCCCTCGCCGCGGGGGGAACCTCGCCTCCGAGCGGAGACACGGTCGCCGTGGTCGTCTACGACGAGCACGGCGGCGCGGTGAGCATGCTGCAGAGCGTCTTCCACAGCTTCGGGTCACGGTTCTGCGATCCCGCGACCGGGGTGCTGTACCACAACCGGCAGAGCATGTTCACGCTCCGTCCTGGAGCCTGCGGCGAGCTGGGCCCCGGGCTGATGCCCCCGCACACGCTCTGCCCCACGATGGTCGACGCGGAGGACGGCAGCTTGTCGCTCGTCCTCTCGACCATGGGGGGGCGCTCGCAGCCCCAGATCCTCTCCCAGGTGCTCCTGCAGTTCGTCGCGAAGATGAGCGCAAGCGAGGCGGTGTCGGCGCCGCGCTTCGTGGTCGGCGACAGCGAAGCGGTGCCACCGCACCGTGTCGTCACGGTCGAGCAGGACCTTCCAGCTGACGCAATGGCCTCGCTCCTGGAAGGCGGGTTCGACGTCCGGATCGTCGGGGGACGCAGCGAAGAGACGGGGCACGCCCAGGTCCTTCGGGTGGGTACGAGCGGGGTGCTCGACGCCGGCGCCGACCCGCGCAGCGACGGTGCCGCGAGACGCTCGGGCTGACCGACCGGCCCCGGGTGGCGATCGCGCTCCTTCCCGCGCCCACCTCGGCCGCTGCCTGCGTGCCGCCGGCCCGAGCGAGCCGGAGCGCTCGGACGACCTGAACCGTCGGTACCGGCGGCCGCCCCGAGTTGCGCGTCCGTTGGGCAGATTCTGATCGCTCGTTGCGGAAGGGGGAGGATGATCGAGCCCGGTAACTGACGTTCCGCACAGTGCGGAACGGCGGCTGGAAGGGTTTGCGGGAGCTGTCAGAGGTCTCCTGTCGCCCGGGAGCGGAGACGCCGTGGAGCCGGACAGCACGAAGGTGCCGATGACTCAGCTGACGAGCCTGGTCGGCCCGACCGTCCTCGGAGACCACGGGGA
>JAKATH010000114.1:3696-5920 GCA_021828055.1 Actinomycetes bacterium | reverse complement strand
CCGCCCCTTCACGACGGCCTCGCCCGAGAGCGCGGAGGACACCACCGACAGCAGGGTGGACACCACCCGCGGGTCGAAGACGACCGTGACGCGGCCAGAGCGGGTCTTGCCCGCGCCGAGGAGACGCACGGCGCGGCGCACCGCGTCTCTGCCCGCGCGCTCGGGGTCGAGCGCGGACGCGGACCGTCCGACGCTGAAGCCGGAGCCCGACTGGGACTGGTCGCCGTCGCCGGCGATGGCGGAGACCGACACGTACGCAGCCGTCCGGCGGGTCACGGCTCGGATGCCCGTCGTCGACGCGAGCGCGACCTCCACGCTCGTGTCTCCGTAGTCGGCCGAGTCGACCTGGCGGACCCGCGGGTCCGCCCCGCGCACCATGCGCTCGAGCTCGAGGGCCATCGTCACCTTGTCGTCGGTGGACGCCGCCGAGAACGCGGGGTCCCACAGGTCGAGCTCCGCGGGGGCGACGCCGTCGGGCTCTGCCAGCCCGACGTGCGGGTCCGGGGTGGCGTACGCCGCGAGATCCCGGGCGTCGCCGAGCGCCGCGTCGACGACGTCGGGGGCGAGGGATCCCGCCCACGCGAACCCGACGCGGTTGCCCTCGCCCTCGCCGCCTCGGAGCACCACGCGGACGCCGATCCCCGCGGAGCTCGCCGTCGTGAGCTGCTCGATCTCCCCCCCGTACGCGCGCACCTCGGTGTCGTGGCCCCTGGCGACGTACGCCTCGACGGCCTCGCCGGGGCGAGCCCGGTCGACCACCGACCGGGCGAGGTCCACGAGCTCGCTCACGCCGCGGTCCCCCCGACCGTCACGCCGGTGATGCGGAGCGTCGGCTGGCCGCAGCCGACCGGCACCGTCTGGCCGTCCTTGCCGCAGGACCCCGACGTCATCTGAAAGTCGCCGGCGACCGCGTCGATGCGCCGGAGCACCTCCGGCCCGTTGCCGATCAAGTTGGCGTCCCGCAGCGGCTCGGTGATCCGGCCGCCCTCGATGAGGTACGCCTCGGTCGTCCCGAAGACGAAGTCGCCGGTGGTCGTGTTGACCGCGCCGCCGCCGAGCTTGGCCACGTACACGCCGCTCGGCGTCTGGGCGACGAGCTCCTCGGGGTCGTCGGCGCCCTCGAGGAGGAAGGTGTTGGTCATCCGCACCATCGGCAGGTGCTGGTAGCTCTGGCGCCGCCCGTTCCCCGAGGACCGGCGGCCCTCCTTGCGGGCGCGCAACCAGTCCCACATGTAGTCGGTGAGCACCCCGTGGTCGATGAGCACGTTGCGCGCGGCGGGCCTGCCCTCGTCGTCGACGGCATAGTTGCCCCACTCGCCCGCGATCGTCCCGTCGTCCACCAGGGTCACGAGGGGGCTCGCGACCAGCTCGCCCACGCGGCCGACGTAGACCGAGGAGTCCTTCACGATGTGGTCGGCCTCGAGCCCGTGGCCGCACGCCTCGTGGAACAGGATGCCGCCGGACCCCCCGGCGAGGACGACCGGGACCTCCCCGGACGGGGCGGGGCGCGCGGAGAGCTTGGCGAGCGCCCGCCGGGCCGCGGCGCCGGCGATCTCATCCACGTCCACCCGGTCGAACAGCTCGAATCCGATCGTGCGGGCGACGCTCTCGTGACCGGTCTGCATGCCGGCGTCCCCGGCGGCGACGCAGGAGACGTGCAGGCGCGTGCGCACCTGGTCGTCCTCTGCGAGCACGCCGTCGGTGCTCGCCACGAGCACCCGCCGGCGGGAGTCGCCGTAGGCCACCTGGACCTGGGTGATCTGGCGGCCCGCCGAACGCGCGACGTCGTCGGCGCGTGCGAGCAGCTCGAGCTTCCTCTCCTTCGCGACGTCCGCGGGCAGGATCTCGGCTCCGGGCCGGCGCGGGCCGCGCGGGGGGAGCGGGGGGAGCGCCACCGTGCGGACCCCTCCGCCGCCCTCCCGAGCGACGGCCGCCGCCGCCTCCGCGGCCTCGAGGAGCCCCGCCTCACTCAGATCGGCGGTGTGCGCGAACCCGGTCGTCTCGCCGACGACGACCCGGATCCCCGCGCCCCGCTCGCGACCAGAGGAGAGGGCCTCGACCCTCCGGTCGTCGAGGGAGGCGCCCGAGAGCTGCCGGTCCTCGGCGAAGACCTCCGCCATGTCGCCGCCGCGGCGCACCGCCACCGCGAGGACGCGCTCGACGACCGAGGGATCGACGAGCGGCGCGACCGAGGGATCGACGAGCGGCGCGACCGAGGGATCGA
>JAKATH010000114.1:0-3596 GCA_021828055.1 Actinomycetes bacterium | reverse complement strand
TCCTCGGCGAAGACCTCCGCCATGTCGCCGCCGCGGCGCACCGCCACCGCGAGGACGCGCTCGACGACCGAGGGATCGACGAGCGGCGCGACCGAGGGATCGACGAGCGGCGCGACCGAGGGATCGAGATTCGATGCAGGATTCGAGGAGACGTCGGGCACGAGCGGTATCGTAAGGGCGATGGCCAAGATCGACGCCCAGGTCCGTGCGCTCCCGAGCACCGTGCACGCAGGGCTCAGCGCCTCGGTCTCCCTCACCGTGACGCAGGCCGACACGGCGGTCAGCCTGCGGTCCGGAGACGTCCCGGTGCTCGGGACCCCGCGCCTCGTCGCGCTCTGCGAGGAGGCGAGCTGTCGGGCCCTGGACGGTCGCCTCGGCCCGGACCACACGAGCGTCGCGTCACGCCTGCAGTTCGACCACCTGATGCCGGTGCCGGTGGGCTCGACGGTGACGGCCGAGGCGACGCTCGAGAAGGTGGAGGGTCGCCGGGTGAACTTCACGATCTCGGTTGCGCTCGACACAGACGACCGGGCTGGGCTCGTCGCGGCCGGGCGGCTCACCCGGGTGGTGGTGCACCGGCCGACCTTCCTCGCAAGGGCGAGGTGCCGCGAGCCGGTCGCGAGCCCTCCCGCGGACGCGGCCGGCGAGGCGGAGAGCTAATCCTCCCGTCCTCCCGGACGATCCGCCTCGGGGCGATCTTCCCCGCACCGTCCGGCCCTTCGGGATGCACGAGCCGCCGTCTCGGGCCGGTGCCGCAGGCCGGCTCGGGCCGCCGCCGCAGGCCGGCTCGGGCCGCCGCCTCGGGCCGCCGTCTCGGGCCGCCGCCGCAGGCCGCCTCGGGCCGCCGCCGCAGGCCGACCTTCCCCGCACCGTCCGGCCCTTCGGGATGCACGGGCCGCCGCCTCGAGCCGCCGTCTCGGGCCGGTGCCGCAGGCCGCCTCGGGCCGCCGCCGCAGGCCGATCTTCCCCGCACCGTCCGGCCCTTCGGGATGCACGGGCCGGCGCCGCGGGACCGGGTAGCGTGGCAGGAGTCGGCTCGGCAGCCGGCCGCTCCGCTCACGACATGACGATCCTCCCCCGCATCGAGACCCCCGCCGACTTGCGCTCCCTGAGCCCCGAGGAGCTGGCGACGCTCGCCGAGGAGATCCGTGCGTTCATCGTCGAGTCGGTGACCACCACGGGAGGGCACCTCGGCTCGAACCTGGGCGTCGTCGAGCTCACGCTGGCCCTGCACCGGGTGTTCGAGTCGCCCCGGGACGCCGTGCTCTGGGACACCGGGCACCAGGCGTACATCCACAAGCTCGTCACGGGCCGGCGCTACGGCTTCCGCTCGCTCCGTCAGGGGGGCGGCCTCTCGGGCTACCCGAGCCGCGCGGAGTCCGACCACGACTGGATCGAGAACAGCCACGCGTCGACCGTGCTGTCGTACGCGCACGGGCTGGCCAGCGCGTGGGGCCTCGAAGGCGAGCTGGCGGGCTCAGGCGGAGAGCGCCGCGTCGTCGCAATCGTAGGAGACGGCGCGCTCACCGGCGGCATGGCCTACGAGGCGCTGAACAACCTCGGCCACTCCGGCCGGCGGGTGCTCATCGTCTTGAACGACAACGGCCGCTCGTACGCGCCGACGGTCTCCATGCTCTCGCGCAGCGTCACGTCGCTGCGTCTCAACCCCACGTACGTCCAGACGCGCCAGCGCCTCCGCAGCCTGCTCCGGGACATTCCAGGGGTGGGCGATCTCGCCTACACCGGGGTGCACAGCCTCACGAGCGCGCTGCGCGAGGCGGTGTCGCCGCACATCTTCTTCGAAGCGCTCGGCGTGCGCTACGCCGGCCCCATCGACGGCCACGACGTGGCGCAGACCGAGCAGGCCCTCCTGCACGCCGCCGAATGGGAGGGACCGATCGTGGTCCACGTCCTCACCCAGAAGGGGCGCGGCTACGCACCCGCGGAAGACGACGAGGTGCAGTGCCTGCACGACGTGAAGGCGGGGAGCCGGCAGGACGTCTCGGGACCCTCCCCTGCGCCCGCGTCGAGGCGGGCGGCTGCGCCTTGCAGGACGGGCGGCGAGCGCGACGAGCGCGTCGCCCTCGTGCCCGCCTCCGAGATCACCCCTGCGAGCACGTACACCGACGCGTTCGCTCGCGCCCTCATCCGCATCGCCGAGCGCCGCCCCGAGGTGGTCGCGCTGACGGCGGCGATGCCGGGGCCGACGGGGCTGCTCGCCTTCCAGGCGCGCTTCCCCGACCGGTTCTTCGACGTGGGGATCGCCGAGCAGCACGAGGTGACCGCGGCCGCGGGGATGGCGATGGGCGGGCTCCGGCCGGTGGTCGCGGTCTACTCCACGTTCTTGTCGCGCGCCTTCGACCAGATGAACCTCGACGTGGGGCTGCACCAGGTACCGGTCGTGTTCGCGCTCGACCGCGCCGGGATCACGGGCGACAACGGCCCGAGCCACCACGGCATCTTCGACCTCGTGCTGTCGCTCGCCGTGCCCGGCATGACCGTGCTCGCACCCTCGAGCGCCGAGGACCTCGAGGCGATGCTCGAGACCGCGCTCGAGCTTCCCGGGCCGGTGACCATCCGTTTCCCGACCACCCCGGCCCGCCACGCCGCGCCCGGCCACGGGCTCGACGCGCAGCTCCTCCGCCAGGGCGACGGATCCGTGTGCCTCCTCGGGGTCGGCAAGCTCGTCGGGGCGGTCACCGCGGCCGCCGAGGAGCTCGCCGGCACAGGGATCGACGCCACGGCGTGGGACGTGCGCGCGGTGAGCCCGCCCGACGCGGCCATGGTCGCCGACGCGGCTCGCCACCAGCTCGTCGTCACCGCCGAGGACGGGCTGCGCACCGGCGGGGCGGGGACGTTCCTCGCGGACGCAGTCGCCCAGGCGGCCGAGGAGTCACGGGCCGCGCCGCCCGTCACGACGCTCGGCGTCCCGCGTGCCTTCCTGCCCCACGACAAGCCGGATGCGATCCTCTCGGGGCTGGGCCTCGACGGTCCCGGCATCGCGGCGAGCGTCCGCCGGGCGCTGCGGCTCGCCAGAAAGACACTGTCCACGCGCTGAGCTCCGGGCTCGACGGCCCGCCCACGAGGTGGACGGTTGCGATCCCCTCTTGCTTCAGTGCGGCTCTTGCCTCGGTGCGGCCTCGGTCACATCGGTGCCGTCTCGGTCACATCGGTGCCGTCTCGGTCACATCGGTGCGGCCTCGGTCACATCGGTGCGGCCTCGGTCACATCGGTGCGGCCTCGGTCACAGGAGAGTCACAGGAGAGTCGCAGGAGAGTCGCAGGAGAGTCGCAGGAGAGTCGCAGGAGAAAGGGACCCGGTCGGGGTGAGGAGGGTCCCGGTTGTGAGCGACTGGGCGAGGAACTGGCTCGAAAGGGCGTCGTGGTAGACGGCTGTCGTGGCGAGGACTGCAGCCCGAGAGGCCGGGACCCACGACACCCGTGCGATCAGCTCCGACCCGCCAAACCTATGAGTCCCCATGACCTGGGCGGTCACCTGCAAGGCATGAAATGCTGGCGTGCGGCCGCCGGGTGTGGTCGCCGAAACCTACTTGCAGCCGCGAGCGCGCTTTGAGTCTGGCGTTGGACCGTGGGGAC
>JAKATH010000113.1 GCA_021828055.1 Actinomycetes bacterium | reverse complement strand
GTTCGCCGTCACCATCACCGAGAACGCCGCGTAGCAGCACCTCTCCACAGCTCACGCGCTACCGCACCTACCGGTGCCTCGCGTCGCGCGCCCATGAACCACTACAGCGCTGGCATTTCACCCGAGCATCACCGGCTACCACTCGACCGGCCCGGCGTTCACTCCTGCGGGCATCCTCGTCGAGGTCCGGCACGACGCCGGACACACGTCGGCCTGCTTCCTCCACGGCGACCACGACTGCGGCGGCATCCGCCTCCTCGACACGGTGAGCCGGATCGCCGACCGGGCGGACTCCATGGCCCGATCGAGGCGCTACTGCTGCGACAGGAGCGTCGGTGCCTACGGGATCGCCGTCCTCTCCTACGGCGACGGCGCCGCTGGAACCCTTCAGCACGTCGTCATCGAAGGCGAGACGGTCGAGCACACTCGTACGGGCCAGAGCGAGACGGTCACGGTGAACGGGGACGTCACCGATTTCCTCGTTGCCGACAACCGCGTCTACGACACCGACAACATCGGCATCGACAACATCGGCTGAACGGCAGGAACGAGCCAGACTTCCCACGGCGTCGTGTCGGGCAACGTCGTGGCCAACGTGGACACCTGGTCGAACCGCTCTTACGGGAGGTGGAACGGCTCTGCGTGCGCGCCGCTCACGGAGAACGCCGGAGGCATCTTCGACGACGGGGCCGCGTGCATCTGGATCCGGCACAACACGGTCTGGCACACCGACCAGGGGATCTCCCTCGACGTGGAGGCGCCCCAGCGCACCACCGGCCACCTGCCCGGCACGGGCAACACGGTGCTCGACGGTCCAGGCACAGCAATCGGCAACCCGAGCACGGGCTCGAACCCGCCGGGCGTCCCGGGAACGTCATCGGCCGCCGGCCATGCCTACGACGCCTTCTACGTCGACGCCTTCGGCGCCCGCAACAGCATCGCCGACGTGTACGCGACCGACAACACGTGCGTGAACGAGAGCCAGCTCTACGGAGCGCCCGCCCCACAGCCTGCTCCCGTCGTCGACCTCGGAGGCCGCTGGCGCACAGTCGTCGTGCGGGACAACACGATCGAGGTGCTCGCGGGCTCCGACCGCCTGAACCCGCTCGTCGAGGTCGACGGCCTGCCGCTTCGCGGATCTCTGGCCGTCGTCGACTGCAACGCCTAGGCGCGCGACCGTCGCGCCGACAGGAGACTTCGTCCTCCCGTCCGGCGCCGCCTTCGTCTCGCTCAGCTCGTGGCGAGGGGGAGACGGCCACCACTGGGACGCTCGAAGCCGCATTGGAACCGCCCCTCCCCACCGCCCTCGGGCGCCCTGACCGTCACCGCCGGGCTGCGAACCGGGCCGCACCCCGTGGTGCCGACGGTTGGCCACCGAGAAGGTGCCCGGAGACGACGCCGACTCTTCAGGATCATTTGTCGCGATCAGTTTCTCGCTGTCGGCCAGTCCAACTCCCGTGCCAGCAGACGTGAACGTGAGCGACGGAGACGCCCGTCATCCTCCACAAGACCGTCGCTGCGGTCAACCGCTCACGCTCGCGGGCTCAGGCAGCCATCGACGACAGGCTCCCCAGGCAGACCCAGCAAGCCGCACTCGAGGCGTACGGCATCGCCGCGGTCGACGATCTGGCTGGCTCCGACGCCCGCGCGATCAAAAGGGCGACCTGGGCGGGCCGACAGCGCTCTTCGCCCAAGCACCCGCCTGGTCGACGCCCCCTCTGGCCTTCTGGTGCCAAGGCCCGGACGCGGCCGCGTCGGTCCCGCGCCCCTGAACCGGCGATGCAGAATGCCACGATCCTCTACGACCTGGTCGCCAGCACGACGGCGGAAGAGCCCTCGCTCGTGCGGCAGTGCTGCCGGCGTGCACGAGTCGGTGGTCACTTGCGCCGGCGTCTCGGCTGGTCCCTCGTCGGCCTGGGGCTCCGTCTCGCGGTCATACCGCGCCGTCGTTGTCCGCCGTCCTGCGCGCCTTCCTGCCAGGGCGGGCGTGCGTGGACGGCTCTGACGACGACTAGCTGCTGGTGCGCCTCGAGCCCCCACCGGCGTGCCTGGTGAGCCTGGACATGTGAGCCGCTCACATCCTCTTCTCACGACCATCACAGTGACCGGAGCGCACTGTGCAGGTGCCCGAAAGAGGGCGACCAACCTGAACGAAAGGAACGAGAAGATGAAGTCCCAAAGCACTGAGGGCCGCAAGCCGCCGCGCTCGAGGCGGGCGCGGGCGATGGCCGTCGCGACCGGCATTGCCGCCGGCGCTGCCGGGATCGGCCTCCTGTGCGTGGGTGCGGCAGGCGCGGCGTCGCCTTCGCACCACGCCAGGACCCTCCCGCATCCATCGCTCAGCCTCGACCGCACGAGCCTCGACCGCACGAGCCTCGACCGCACGAGCCTCGACCGCACGAGCCTCGACCGCACGAGCCTCGACCGCACGAGCCTGGACCGGTCGGTCGATCCCACGAGCCTCGACCGCACGAGCCTCGACCGCACGAGCCTCGACCGCACGAGCCTGGACCGGTCGGCCGATCCCACGAGCCTGGACCGGTCGGCCGATCCCACGAGCCTCGACCGCACGAGCCTCGACCGCACGAGCCTGGACCGGTCGGTCGATCCCACGAGCCCCCAGGGCGCTTCACCCACGTCCGGGGACGCCGCACAGGCGGCCACCGGTCTCGACGGATAGCGACCCCCGCCGAGGAGCCGGCTCTGTGGTTGACCCCCCCCGATCGGGCGGCGGGGGTCACGCATGTCCCGGCTCACTCGGTCGGGTGGAGCAGCGACGGCGCGAGCTCCGGGCGCCGAGGGAACGGAGCCGAGGGAACGGAGGCGAGGGAACGGAGGCGAGGTCCGTCGCCAAGAGCGGCCCCCCGACCAGCCCGACCAGGGGGGTGAACAACCTCCGACGTGGCGACGCGTCGTCTCAGGGAACCAGCCGCAGCGCGAGCCGCGGGCAGAGACGGACCGCCTCGCCGGCCTCGCGCTCGAGCTCGCGCTCGAGCTGCTCTCCCGACACCATGGGGAAGCCCCAGTCGTCGAGGCTGACCAGCTCGGGGAGCACCTCGGCGCAGAGCCCGCGCCCGTCGCACTTGACGGGGTCGACGACGAGCCGCACCGGCCTCACCTCCCCTCGGCCGGGGTGAGCGGAAGCACCGGTTCGTCGTGCGTGCCGCTGCACTGACCATCGAGATGGCGATCCACTTCGGTGGCGAAGACCCCAAGGGCGCTCCGCGCGAACCGCGCGACGCCGTCGGGATGTGCGCAGGCTCCCCGGCCGTCGACCTGGTCGATCCATCGGCGGAGCCGCGCGAGGTCCGCGTCGCCCGTACGTGCCAGACGCTCGAATTCGCCCGCGATCGCAGCTAGGCCGAAGACGCACGGGCCGCACTGACCGGCGGATTCGCCCGCGAGGTACGTGACCACTCGCGCGGACTCGACGAGACCGCAGCGGTTCCTCGGCAGCGCGGCGACGATGCCGGCACCGGGTGAGGCGCCGACACGCCGTAGGCTCCCTCTCGAGAGCACGAGGACGGCAGGTCGCCGGCGCGCACCCACGACGCGGAGTAGCCGCCGAACAGGACCGCACCGAGGTCGTCCGGATCGGCCCCGCCGATGTCGAGCACGTCGAGGAGCGGCGTCCCGATCGCGACCTCGTAGACGCCGCGACGCGCGAACGCGCCCGAGAGGGTCACCAGCATCGACCCGGGCTCCTCGAACGCGCCGGCCCCGCAATACCAGTCGGCGCCGTGGCGCGCCACCAGCGCGAGGTGCGCGAGCGTCTCGACGTTCTGCACGAGCGTGGGCCTGTTCCCCACCCCCCGCTCGACGAGCCGGGGCGGCGTCATGCGCGGGAGCGGCGCGCCGCTTTGGACCCAGTTGACGACGGCGCTCGCCTCGCCGGCCACGAAGCCTCGCGCCGCCGGTACCACCTCGATCCGCAGGACCTCGCGCCCGCCGGCGTGCTCGCGGACTGCTGCCTCCACCGCGGGCAGCACCCCCTCGCAGACGACGAGGAAGGCCCGGCGTGCACCAATCAGCGCGGCCGCGGCGGAGATCCCGTCGACGACGAGGTGCGGTGCCTGGAGGAGCAGGACCTTGTCCTTGTCGCTGGCAGGCTCGCCCTCGGTGCCGTTCGCCACGATGAATTGGCCTGGGATCCGCGGAGGCTCCATACCTTGATGTCATGAAGGAGCGCAGAGCGACTCCCGCGTGACGAACATCGGTAATGCCGGCCGGTTCGAGCGCCGATCACGAGGAGTGCCTCGATGGCGACGGTCACGAGCAAGCGCCCGGGTGCAATGCAGTCCAGCGGGGCCTCCTCCCGTCAACCGGGAGCAGGTGTGCGGAGCACACTTGGGGTTGCCAAACCAACCCGAAGGCGACGGAAGGAGACTCCCGTGGAACAAGGCAAACAGTACGTCGGTATCGACCTGCACCGGCGCCGGAGCGTGATCGTCCGGCGAAACGAGGCCGGCGAGACCCTGGACACCGTGCGCATCGACAACGATCCGGTCGCCCTGTCGGCCGAGGTGGCCAAGGCCGGTCCACAGCCCGAGGTGATCCTCGAGGCCACCTACGGCTGGTACTGGGCGGCCGACGTGCTCGAGGAGCTCGGAGCGCACATCCACCTGGCCCACCCGCTCGGCAACAACTGGGGGCAGCGCAGGGTCAAGAACGACGAGCGCGACGCCACCGACCTGGTTGACCTGCTCCGCCTGGGGCGTCTGGCCGAGTCCTGGATCGCTCCACCGCCGCTCAGGGAGCTCCGTGAGCTCCTGCGTTATCGCCACAAGCTGGTCCACCTGCGTGGCGGGCTCAAGGCCCAGGTCCATTCGGTGCTGGCCAAGGAGGGCGTGGCGGTGCCGATGAGCGACCTGTTCGGTGTCGGAGGCCGCCGGCTGCTGCACGAGGCCCCACTGGCGCACGCCTACCGGGTCCGGGTCGAGTCTCTGCTCGACATGATCGAGACCTGCGACCGCCAGATTGCCATGATCGAAAAGGAGCTCGCCCCGGCCTTCGCCGGCGACCTCGGTTACCAAGCCGTCATGGGCATCCCCGGGGTGGGCCCGGTTCTGGCGGCCATCTTCGTGGCCGAGATCGGTGACGTTTCACGGTTCACCAGTGCCCGCCACCTGTGCAGTTGGGCCGGGCTCACGCCGACCCACCGGGAGTCCGACGAAAAGGTCCGTCGTGGCCACATCACCAAGCAGGGCTCACGGCTGGTCCGCTGGGCCGCCGTCGAGGCGGTGGCTCGCCAACGCGGTGCCACCCCGGTCCAGGTCCATCACCACCGAGTGGCCGAACGCCGGGGCAACCGGGTCGGTCGGGTGGCGGCGGCGCGCAAACTTCTCATCCTCGTCTACTACGGCCTACGGGACGGCGAGATCCGTTGCCTGGCCGAGACGGGGTGAGACCCGGAACGGACGCAGCCCGCTGCGAGCTCGGCTCGCTTCCAGGTCCCCGCACTCTCGTGCGGCGAGGCCGTGACTTTGATTGAACCCAGCGGGTTGCGGCCGAACCACCCCATGTCGCAGTTCGGACGAAGAGATGGACGGCGCCCGGGTTCCCGGGTCGCCCTGCCAGCTCGCCTGGTAATGGGGAAGGTCCGCAACGCGTCCCCAACACGGGGGGCGACCACAAAGCCCTGACGGGGCTTCGCTATCCATTGTGTGAGCGGCGTCTCACCGGGCCGTCAAGGCTGCCCCTGCGGGCGGCCTCCGGCCGGCCTTGACCGCCCTGGCCGGCTCTCGCCCCCCAAGGGGGCTCCCTTCGGCGCGCCCCCCAGCATGCTCGATCCCCGGCGCGTGGCCCGAAACAATCGACTCCGACTTCGTCGGAGGCTCTTGACATCGAGCGCTTCTTCAGAGATGGAAGTGAGGATGGAGTCATGGACCAACCATCGGGCAATGGCCCGTCGCAGAAGCGCTACCCGCAGGAGCTGAAGGACCGGGCCGTGCGCATGGTGCACCAGCTCCGCAAGGAGGATCCGGCCGAC
>JAKATH010000022.1:24602-32010 GCA_021828055.1 Actinomycetes bacterium | reverse complement strand
AGCGCGGTGGAGAGGCTCACGTGGCCGCCGAGCAGCCGGAGCCCGAGCACCATCGCGACCAGGCCCGTCCCGATCCCCGCCAGGAACTCCAGGGCGAGCGCCGACACGAACGCCACGCGCAGCGTGCTGAGCGTCGTCCGGCGGAGCCCGTCGGTCGCCTCGGCCACCTCGCGCCGCCCATGAGCCTCTCGTCCGAACGCGCGGAGCGTCGGCAGGCCTCGCATCATGTCCAAGAACCGCGCCGAGAGCGAGGCGAGCCGCCGCCACTGGCTCCGGGTGCGGGCGGCGGACTCCCTCCCGAAGTGCACCATCGCCACGGGCACGAGCGCCGCCAGGCCGAGGAGGATGGCGAACGACGGCCAGTCCTCGCTCGCGACCCACGCGAGGATCGCGATTGGCGCGGTCGCGGCGAGCACCGCCTGCGGCAGGTAGCGGCCGAAGTAGGTGGTGAGCGCGCTCGTGCCACGCGTCGCGGCGAGGGACAGCTCGCCGGAGCGCTCGCCGCTCAACCACACCGGGCCAAGGTCCAGCGCGTGGCGCAGCAGCTGCCGACGCAGCGCCGAGGTCACGGCCGCGCCCGTGCGCTGCGCCGCGGCCTCGCCAGCCCAGCCGAACAGTGCCCGGGCGGCGAACGCCGCGCCCAGCCCCGCGAGGCGCGGCGCGACCGCGTCCAACCCGGCGCCGTGGAGCAGGGCCGCCGAAAGCACTGACGCGAGGAGGACCGCCTGCGCGACGACGCAGACCGTCGAGGCGAGCCCCACACCGACGGCGACGACGAGGTGCCGACGGGTCGCCGAGACCCGCGCGGCCAGGCGGCGGTCGATCAGGCCACCGCGTCGCGGGGCGGTGGCGGTGGCGGACATGTGCACGGAAACTACCGGTGCGGCGTCCGCAGCCTGCAGGCGGGCCGCCGGAAGCTGCGGATCGCAGCGGCGGCGCCCTCGCCCCGCCCGCCCAGAGCTCGGGCGCGGCGTACGCGAACGACGGTGAGCCGGCCTGTAGGCGGGATTCTGTCCAGCCTCGAGAGGCCTGGGTGACCATCCATCTACGCGGCCTACCTGGGGACTGCCCCTTGCGGGGCGGACGGGCCGCCCATGTCCCACACTTGGCCTTGCTCCGGGTGGGGTTTACCGAGCCGATCCGGTCACCCGGACCGCTGGTGCGCTCTTACCGCACCGTTTCACCCTTGCCTGTGCGGGCCGAGCCCGCCATCGGCGGTCTGATTCTCTGTGGCACTTTCCTGCGGGTCACCCCGACTGGCCGTTAGCCAGCACCCTGCCCTACGGAGTCCCGACCTTCCTCGACCTGGTGCCGTGCAAGGTGCACGACCCACGCCGCGGCCACCCGGCCGGCTCACCGTGCCTCCATTGTGCCAGGCCGCGCACCCCGACGCCGCCGCGGGACCGGCTCACCGTGCCTCCATCGTGCCAGGCCGCGCACCCCGACGCCGCCGCGGGACCGGCTCACCGCGTGCGCACGGAGCGCCCTCTCTCCACGGGGGCGGCACACCCCCTCGCTATGGTGGGCGTCGTGGTCCGGGGCCCGAGCGAGCTCTTCGCCGACGAGCATGCCGACGCGCTCTCCATCGCCGATCTCTACGACGAGGTCCAAGGCGCGCTGGAGCGCGCGTTCCCGCGCCGTCGTGGGCTGTGGGTGCGCGGCGAGATCCAGCACGTCGCGGACCAACGCACAGGGCGCGGCCACTGCTACGTCGATCTCGTGGACCCCGATTCGGCGCGGGACCGGCAAGCGCCGGTCCTCAAGGTGAAGTGCTGGCAGTCGACGTGGGGACCGCTGCGCGCGACGCTCGCACGCGAAGGGATCGAATTGCAGGCCGGGATGGTGGTGGTACTTCGGGGGACGATCGACTTCTACCGCCCGAAGGCCGAGATCGGCTTCGTCCTGAGCGAGCTCGACGTCACGGCGCTGCTCGGACGTCTCGCCGCGCAGCGTGCGGCGCTGCTCCGCGCGCTCGAGGCGGAGGGACTGCTCACGCGCAACCGGGCGCTTCCGGTGCCCGAGGTGCCGCTGCGGGTTGGACTCGTCGCGAGCCCGGACACGGAGGGCTACCGCGACTTCGTCGGCCAGCTGGCCGCGTCGGGGTTCGCGTTCGCGGTGCGGGTGGCCCCCGCGACCGTTCAGGGCTCGGCGGCGCCGGCAGCCATCACCGCCGCGATCCGCAAGCTCTCCGCACTGGGTCCCGAACGCCTCGACGTGATCGTCGTGGCGCGCGGCGGGGGGTCGAAGGCCGACCTCGCGGCGTTCGACGCCGAGCCGGTGGCCCGGGCCGTCGCCACGTCGTCCGTGCCGGTATGGACGGGGATCGGCCACACCGGCGACCAGTCGGTGGCGGACGTGGTGGCGAACCGTTCGTGCATCACCCCGACCGCGTGCGGCCGCGAGATCGTGCAGCGCGTGCGCGGATGGTGGGAAGCGTCGGTCGTCGTGGCAGCCTCGCTGGCCGCTCGCGGGGCGGCAGAAGCGCTTTTCTCTGCGCAGCGCGAGCACGACACGACGCGACTGCGGATTTGCGGAGCGGCGCGTCATCTCGTCGACCGGCGGGACGAGCACCTCGTGCGCTGCGGCGCCACCATCGGGCGCTGCGCGCCCCGGCTGGTCGACGACGCGTGGAGCGCGACCGTCCTTCGTGGCGCCCGGGTCCCGCCCCTCGCACGGGCCCGGGTCGAGCAGGCGGCGGACCGGCTCGACGCCTTTCGGCGGTTGGTGTCCGCCTACGACGTCGAGCGCCAGCTCGAGCGCGGGTACACCCTCACGTTCGACGCCGAGGGCCGCGTCGTCCGCCACGCTCTCCTGGTCGTGGCGGGACAACAGCTCGTGACGCGCTTCGTCGACGGCAGCGTCCGATCGGTGGCGGAGGGAGTGGACCTCGTCCGCAGCGGATTGGCCGGGCGTGACGACGAGCGAGCGGAGGAGTGATGGGGCCGTCCGTGGACGAGCGCGCGGGTGCCAGCGAGCCGCCTGTCGAGGAGATGAGCTACACGGAGGCCAGCGCCGAGCTGGATCGGATCGTCGGGTTCTTCGAGGGCCGCGAAGTCGACGTCGACCAGCTGGTGGGCCGCCTGGTCCGGGCCACGGCGATCATCGAGGAGCTGGACAAGCGTCTCCGCCAGACGCGGATGCAGGTCGAGCAGCTCGTCCCCCGGTTGACGGCCGTGCTCGAGGAGACGGCCGTGCTCGAGGAGACGGCCGTGCCCGAACAGGAGGCGGCCGGGCCCGAGGAGACGGCCGTGCCCGAACAGGAGACGGCCGTGCCCGAACAGGAGGCGGCCGGGCCCGAGGAGGCGGCCGGGCCCGAAGAGGAGACGGCAGTGCCAGAAGAGGCCGCCGACGTGCAGGGTGCCGCCGAGCCGAGCTGGGCCACGGGCGGTGAGCTCCCTGCCCAGCGTCCCTCCCCGCGGACCCCCGGGGCCGCCGGCGGCGACGGAGAGGACGCCCCTGCCCCCGGGCTCTTCTGATGGCGGGGCCAGCGGCTCCGGGACCGCTGTACTTCCGCCAGCTGCTGGCGGGGCGCGACTTTGCCCGCGACGACCCGGTCGCGCTGCAGATGGCCAACTTCGCCTACGCGATCGGCGATCGGGGGACCGGCGACGCGCTCCTCGTCGATCCCGCCTATCGCGTGCGCGAACTCCTCGACGTCCTGGAGTCGGACGGCATGCGGTGCGCGGGCGTCCTCGCCACCCACTACCACTTCGACCACGTCGGCGGCGCTGCGATGGGCTGGGACGTGGAGGGGATCGCCGCGCTGCTCGAACAGGTCCAGGTGCCCATCCACGTCCAGCGGGCCGAGCTGCCCTGGGTGGTGCGCGCGACCGGGGTGGGCGAAGGCGAGCTCACGCCTCACGACAGCGGGGACGTCGTCAGGGTCGGGCGCGTGCCCGTCGAGCTCCTGCACACGCCGGGCCACACGCCGGGGAGCCAGTGCTTCCTCGTCGACGGCAGGCTCGTGTCCGGCGACACGCTGTTCCTCCAGGGCTGCGGGAGAACGGATCTCCCAGGCGGGGATCCCGAGGCGCTGTACGAGTCGCTCACCCAGCGGCTCGCGCTGGTGCCCGACGACACGCTCTTGTACCCCGGGCACCGGTACGCCGCAGAGCCGTCCGCTACGATGGGCGAGACGCGGCAGACGAACATGTGCTACCGGCCCCGCTCCGTGGAGGAGTGGATGGCCACGTTCGGCCGGTGACCGGAGCTGGCGCCTGCAGCCGCGCGCTGCGGCGCGACGGCACCGTCGTGATCCTCGGGGCGGCACTCGCGGGACTGCGCGCCGCGCAGGCGCTGCGCGAGGGCGGCTTCACCGGCTCGCTGGTCATGGTGGGCGACGAGGTCCACTACCCCTACGACCGGCCGCCGCTCTCCAAGCAGGTGCTCGCCGGCACGTGGCCGCCGGAGCGTGCGGCGCTCGTGGACCGTCACCGGCTCGGGGAGCTCGGGATCGACCTTCGCCTCGGGCAGCGCGCGGGCGCGCTCGACGCCGAGGCGCGCCGGGTCACCCTCGACGACGGCACGGTGCTCGACGCCGACGGCGTCGTGGTGGCGACCGGGGCCCGGCCGCGGCGGCTGCGCGGCACCGAGGCGCTGCACGGCGTGGCGGTCGTGCGCACCCTCGACGACTGCGGGCACCTCCGCGGCCGGATCCTCGAGGTGGGGCCCGGCTGTCGTGTCGTCGTGGTCGGCGCGGGGTTCATCGGCTCGGAGGTGGCGGCCACCTGCGCGGGCCTCGGCTGCGACGTCACCGTGCTCGAGGCGCTGCGGACGCCGCTCGAGCCCGCGATGGGCGAGCTGGTGGGCGGCGCCCTCGGCGCGCTGCACGCGCGCCACGGGGTGGACCTGCGTACGAGCACGTCGGTCGCGGCGGTGCACGAGCGGACGGCGCCCCATGGCGCGCGGTACGAGGTGGAGCTCGCAGAGGGCGAGGTGCTCCCGGCAGACGTCGTCGTGGTCGGGATCGGCGTCGTGCCCAACACCGAGTGGTTGGAGGGGTCGGGGCTCGAGGTCGCCGACGGCGTCGTGTGCGACGAGGCCCTGTTCGCCGCCGACGGGGTGGTCTGCGCCGGTGACTTGTGCCGCTGGACCTGGCGCCACGCAGGGGACGTGCAGTCGATCCGGATCGAGCACTGGGAGCTGGCCTCTCAGATGGGGACCGCGGCGGCCCGGAGCCTGCTCGCCGGCAGGGCCGACGCCGAGCCGTTCGACCCCGTCCCGTACTTCTGGTCGGACCAGTACGGCGTCCGGATCCAGGTCCTCGGGCACCCGGAGCGCACGGACGAGGTCGCGGTCCTCGACGGCGCCCTCGACGCCGAGGATGGCAAGTTCGTCGCCGTCTACGCGAGGAACGGGCGGCTCTCCGGCGTTGTCGCGGTGTCGCGCCCGCGCCAGCTCATGGCCTTCCGGCCGCTCCTCGTGGCGGGGGCGAGCGTCGCCGAAGCGATGGACGTGCTCCCGGCGAAGGGTTGACGCGTCCCGGGCCCGCTGCGCGCCGCTGCGACGGGTCACAGACGCGGGGAGGTGTCGGGGCGGCCGATGGACGCGTCCCGGGCCCGCTGCGCGCCGCTGCGACCCCGACCACGCGGTCCCGCCGGCGCCCCTTCAGAAATCGATCCCCGAGAGCTCGGGGATCGTGCGGGTGGCTCGTTCCCGCGCCTCCAGCCACCGGGCCCGCACCTCCCGGTGGGTCGTCTCGGGGAGCGTGGGCTCGACGACTTCCCTCGGACGATAGGAGTCGGCGATCTCGTCCGTGCCGGACACCACGCCCACCGCGACGCCGGCGAGGAGGCCGGCACCCAGCGTCGTGGCCTCGCGCTCGCGGGAGAGCTCCACAGGCCTTAGGCACGCGTTCGCCAGCGCCTGCACGAACACGCCGTTCGCGCTCATGCCGCCGTCGACCCGCAGCGACGGGACGATCGTCCCGCCGTCGGCCTCCGCCGCCTCGAGGAGGTCGGCGCCCCGGTGCGCGACCCCCTCCAGCACGGCGCGGGCGATCTCGGCGCGGCCGGAGCCCAGCGTGAGGCCGACGAGCGCGCCCCTGGCGCCGAAGTCCCACACCGGCGTGCCCATGCCCATCAGCGCGGGCACGAACCAGACTCCGCCGGCCGTCTCGCGCTGCGCGGCGAGCGCCTCGGTCTCCGCCGCGCTGGCGACGAGGCCGAGATCGTCGCGCAGCCAGTCGACGCACGCACCGGCCGTGAGCATGATCGCCTCGCTCCCCCAGGTGAGCTCGCCGGCTCGCCGCCACGCCACGATCGGAAACGTCCCCGACGCCTGGCGCGCCGCGCGCGCGGGGGGCTCGGTCCCGGTGCACAGGTCGAGCATCCCGCCGGTGCCGAACGTCGCCTTGGCGAGGCCCGGCCGGGTGCACCCCTGACCGACGAGGGAGGCCTGCTGGTCGCCGATCAGCGCGCAGATGGGCGGGGACCCAGGGAGGGCCGACGCCTCCCCCACGACCCCGCAGGAGTCGACCACGCTCGGGAGCACCGGCTCGGGGATGCGCAACGCGGCGAGCACCCGCGCGTCCCACGTGTCCCATCGGGACGTGTCGCCTGCGGCGAGCATGCCCGTCACGGCCGCGTTGGTGGCGTCGGTGACGTGGAGGCCGCCTCCGGCACCGGCGGAACCTCCTGAGAGGACCCAGGCGACCCAGGCGTCCACGGTGCCGGCGCACAGCTCGCCGGCCTCGGCGCGCGCCCGGTCGGGGTCGACGGCGTCGAGGATCGCTGCGATCTTCGTCGCGGACATGTTCGGCGCGAGACGGATGCCGTCGGCTTGCAGCGTCAGGCACGTGACGACCGTGCGGAGGTCCTGCCATCCGATCGCCGGGGCGACGGGCGCGCCGGTGCGACGGTCCCAGACGAGCGCGGTCGCGCGTTGCGTCGCGATGCCGACCGCGGCGACCGGCCCGCACTCGGCGAGCACCCCGGTGGCGAGCTCGACGACCGCCGCCGCGAGCTGCGCCCCGTCGAGCTCTGCCAGCCCGGGAGCCGGCGAGCTCGTCGCGAGCGCCACGTGCCGGACGTGCTCGACCGAGCCGTGCGGGTGAACGACGCCCGCTCGGACGCTGCTCGAGCCCACGTCCACCACGAGCACCGCTCCGCCGGCCGTCCCGGTCCTCGCGCTCTTCACGTCCCTCACGCTCCTCACGGCCAGGGCACCTCGCCGAATCCGGTCGGGATGCCGAGCTTCCCAGGGTTCAGGATCCCAGCGGGGTCGAGGGCGCGCTTCAGCACGACCAGGAGGTCGTGGGCACCGCCGAGCGCGCGGGGGAGGAACCGACCGCGGCTGAGCCCGACACCGTGGTGGTGGCTGATGGCGGCGTCTCGCGCGACGACGGCATCCGTGAGCTCGTCCCAGGCGCGCCGGTAGTAGCTCTGCGCGAAGACCGCGGCAGGGCTCG
>JAKATH010000022.1:16332-24502 GCA_021828055.1 Actinomycetes bacterium | reverse complement strand
ATCCCGCCGCCCATCCCGCCGCCGGTCCCGCCGTCCCCGCCGCCGTCGTCGGGCCGCCGTCCCGCGAAGGTGAAGTACACGCACGCCCCGTCGAGGTACGCATGGGAGAGGTGGAACGACACGGCGATGGTGCCGTCGAGCGCGCGCAACGCCCCGACGACGTCGCGGCAGAGCGCGGGCAACGTCGCCCAGCGACCCGCCACCTCCGCGGTGTCGACGACGATCCCTGCCCGCCACAACGGCGCGAGCACGGAGACCTCGTTGCGGGTCCTGAGCCAATGGGCGACGATCGCGTCGTCGAGGCGAGCGGCCGCAGCGCACTCGTCGTCGACGACGGCGAGGGTCGCGGCGCAGATCGCGGGGTCCGCCTCGTCGAGCACGACGAGCACACACCCTCCGCGATGCGCGTACGTCCGCTCGGACTCCGCCTCGTCGTAGAGGCGGAGGACGGCCGGCGTGGCACCGCGCCGGAGCACCCGCCTGCAGCAGTCGAGTCCGTCCTCGAAGGTGGCGAAGGAATAGGCGCGCCGGCCCTCGGCCGCGGGCAGTGGGTGCACCCGCAGCCATGCGCGGGTGATCACCCCGAGCACGCCCTCGCTGCCGGTGAACAGCTGGGTGAGATCCGGCCCGGTCGCGGCCCGGGGAGCGCTGGCCCCGGTGCGTACGAGGCGGCCGTCGGCGAGGGCCACCTCGAGCCCTGCGACCATGTCTTCGATCTTTCCGTAGCGGGTCGAGTACTGGCCAGCGCTGCGGCATGCGAGCCATCCGCCCACCGTCGACTGGTCGATCGACTGGGGCCAGTGGCCGAGCGTGTACCCCTCTCCCGTGGCGCGGAGGGTCTCTTCGAGCTCCCGGCCGTTCGTGCCCGCGGGGACCTCAGCGACGAGCGAGGTCTCGTCGAGCCGGATCTCTCCGACGAGACCCGTGCAGTCGAGCGCGACCCCGCCGTAGACGGGCACTGCGCCGCCGCACACGCCGCTGCGGCCTCCCATGGCCGTCACGGGGACGAGGTCGGCGGCGCACGCTGCCAGGAGCTGGGCCACCTGGGCGGCGGAGGTGGGGCGCACGACCGCCGCGGGGCGGGCCGGCACCTGCCCGCGTGCCGCCCAGCCGATCGCGAGCGGCCACCAGTCCCGCCCCGCCTCCGCGCGCGGCCCGAGCCCGAGCTCGACGTCTCCGCCCTCCTCGCGCACCCGATCGAGGATCGCGCCGGGGACGGGGACGGCACGGGCGCCGAGCAGCTCCGCAGCGGCCTCCGCGCCCCCGTCGATGGGCGTCGGCGGGACGGGCGCGCGCCGGTGCCCGGGCGCCTCGTCCGGGGCGGGTGCGGCCGCCGTCACCGTGGCTTCTCGATCCCCATCGGGACACCTGCCCGCTCCAGCTCCGCGCGGACGCGCTCGGCGAAGGCCTGCGCGTGGCGGGACGCCTGGCCGTCGCTCCACCCCAGCTCGGGCGCGATGAGCGACGCGACGGCCGGCGCCGCGCGTGCCGCCGCCCAGCCGTTCTGCAGCACGGCGCGAGTCCGGCGGCTGAGCACGTCGTCGACCGACTGGGCCATCTCCTCGCGCACGGCGTAGACCACCTCGGCGCCGACGTAGGGGAGACCGTCGACGACCGGCTCACGCAGCTCGGGACGTGCGCCCCACAGCGTGCGGACGGCGTCCGCCTCGGTGCCGTAGCGGGCGAAGAGGCGGTCGGCGCGCTGCGCCGAGCCGGGGGCGCCTGCCGGCGCGCCGCGCAGCTTGAGCCTGCGCGTCCCGGAGCGGCGAGGCTGCTTTCCTTCGCCGAGCACGCGCGCCACAGCGTCCATCGTGTCCTGGGCCATGCGGCGGTACGTGGTGAGCTTGCCGCCGGTCACGGTGACGAGGCCGCCCGCCGAGGTGCGCACCGAATGGCGTCGCGAGAGGTCGGCGGTGCGCGCGGAGACGCGCCTTCCGGCGCCAGTCGCGAGCAGCGGCCGCAGCCCGGCCCACACCGCGGTGACGTCGCGCGGCTGCAGGTCCGCGGTCGTCGAGGCGTTCACCGCCGAGAGGAGGTAGTCGACCTCCTCTGGCGTGCATGCCGGGTCGTCGAGCGGGCCGGCGTAGTCGGCGTCGGTGGTGCCCACGTAGGTGACGCCGCCCTCGGGCCAAGGGATGACGAAGACCGAGCGGCGGTCGCCTTGGACCGGGAGCACCGTCGCGACGTCGCAGGGGAGCGACGCGGACGGCACGCTGACGTGCACGCCTTTGGCGGGGCGGAGCGATCGGGGATGGCCGCCCTCGGCGAGCGCGCGCACCTCGTCGGCCCACACCCCGGTCGCGTTCACGACCGCTCGGGCGCGCACGTCGAAGTCGGGCCCCACCGCCGCGTCGCCGAACGCGCCCGAGGTGCCGGGCATGACCTCGGGGCTCACCCGCGCGCCGCACACCCTGCCCCTGCGATCGGTCACGAGCCCGCTCACCTCGGCGTAATTGGCCGCGACCGCGCCGTGGTCGAGCGCCGCGGTCCGCAGCACCGCGAGCGCGAGGCGCGCGTCGTCCGTGTGGGCGTCGGGGTAGACGAAGCCGGCCACGAGGTCCTCGGCGCGCAGCACCGGGACGTGCGCGAGCGCTTCGTCGCGCGTGATGCGCCGGTGGCGGCTTCCGATCCGCCAGCCTCCGGTGAGGTCGTAGAGCCACAACGCGCTGGCAAAGGACCGGGCGACCGCCGCGGACACCACGCCGTCCCGGCCGAAGAGGGGAATGAGGAAGGGGAGCGGGGTGACCAGGTGCGGCGCGTTGCGGAGCAGCAGCTGGCGCTCGGCGAGGCTCTCGTGCACGAGGTGGAGCTCTCGCTGCTGGAGGTAGCGGAGACCGCCGTGGACGAGCTTGGAGGACTTGGACGACGTCCCGGACGCGAAGTCGCCTCTCTCGACGAGCGCGGTGCGCAGGCCGCGGCTCGCCGCGTCGAGCGCCACCCCCGCGCCGGTGATGCCGCCGCCCACGACGAGGACGTCGAACTCCTCCGACGCGAGCCTCGCCAGCGCGTCGTGCCGGTCGAAGCCGCTCATCGGGGCAAGCGTGCCACAGCGACGGTGAGTGGCGGCTCGGGCGAAGAAGGGTCCGCCCTGGCACCACCTGTCGCCAAACAGGTGCTCACGCTAGGCTCGCAGCGATGTGGTCCCCAGCGCAGCTGACGCGGCCCTTGGGTGCCCGTGGGCGCAAGGTCACGCCCCGGCGGCGGTGCATCCTCCGCGCGTTGCGCGCAGCGTCGGGCTGACCATCGACGTCCCGGTCGGCTCTTCACCACGTACTCTCGACGACACGACAAGCAGCTTCCAGCACCAGGAGGAGCAATGCCCCAGCTCAAGGGCTCGAAGACCGAAGAGAACCTGAAGACCGCGTTCGCGGGCGAGAGCCAGGCCAACCGCCGCTACCTGTACTTCGCCCAGAAGGCCGACGTCGAGGGCTACCCGGACGTGGCGGCCCTCTTCCGTTCCGTCGCCGAAGGAGAGACTGGGCATGCGTTCGGTCACTTCGACTTCCTGCGCGAGGTGGGCGACCCCGTCACGGGCTCCCCGGTCGGGTTGACGACGGACAACCTGAAGAGCGCGATCGAAGGCGAGACCTACGAGTACACCGAGATGTACCCAGGCTTCGCCAAGACCGCCCGCGACGAGGGCTTCGACGAGATCGCCGAGTGGCTCGAGACCCTCGCGCGGGCGGAGAAGTCCCACGCGGGCCGCTTCACCAAGGGGCTCGAGTCCGTCTCCTGAGGGCTTCGGCCTGAGGCCGGGAGCGCGATCGTGGCCGCCAGCCCCCTCGGCGTCGGCGACATCCTCGACCTGCGCGCCTACGACCGCGTCCGTGACGACTACCGCCGGCAGGTCATCGAGCTGAAGCGGCGGCGCCGGGTCGCGCTCGGCCCGATCCTCACGGTCGTCTTCGAATGTGCCGACACCGTGCGGTTCCAGGTGCAGGAGATGGCGCGCGCCGAGCGGATCGCGACCGACGAGGGCGTCCAGCACGAGCTGGACGTCTACAACCACCTGCTGCCCGAGGTGGGCGAGCTCTCCGCCACGTTGTTCGTCGAGCTCACCACCGAGGAGGACCTCCGCCGCTGGTTGCCCCGGCTGGTCGGGATCGAGCGCGCGCTCGCCTTCGAGCTCGGTGACCCCGTCGCCGTGGTGGTGCCGTCCGTCCCCGAGGCGACCCATGCCGAGGCTCTGACCAGGGAGAACGTGACCGCGGCAGTGCATTATGTCCGCTTCGTGTTCCCGCCCGCCGCCCGGGCCCGGTTCTCGGGCGGGGATGCCGCGGCCCTGGTCGTGCACCACCCGGAGTACGAGGCCCGTGCGGTCCTGCCGCCCGAGGTGCGCGCCGAGCTCGCCGGGGACCTCGAGGGCCGCAGCGAGCTGATCCCGCTGGCCGTTCTCGGCTGAGTCGCCCTCCACCGTCCGAGCGGCTCCCCAGGGCTCCCGATCGCGCGTTCACCCAGGCCAGCGGCGGCCGCGTCGCAGCGAGCCCTTTACAGGCCGGGGGCCGACGCGGCATAATCGACGCTCTGCCACGATCGGGGTGAGGAGGGCGAGGGCCTCCAGGCACCCGAGCGGCCGGCAGGCCCCCCTACCAGTCCAGTCCTACCAGACCAGCCCAACCAGACCAGCCCAACCAGACCAACCAGACCAGTGCAGAGGATGTGCGTTCCATGACTGCCGCGTGGCGCAAGCGGGCCGCGTGCCGGGGCATCGACGTCGAGATCTTCTTTCCGGAGAGCGACGACGACGCCGAGGCCGAGGGGGCGAAGGCCGTGTGCGAGGTGTGCCCGGTCCGCCAGGCGTGCCTCGAGCATGCCCTGGCGCACCGCGAGCGGGAGGGCGTCTGGGGAGGGGCGACCGAGCGGGAGCGGCGGCGAATCCTGCGACAGCGCCGCAAGTCGGCCTGACCGCACGCTCGGCCCGCCGGGAGCCGGCGCTCCCGGCGCTCCCGGCGCCCGGGCAGGGGGCGGCCTGCACCTGCCTGTTGGCGGTCGAGTCGGCCGGCGCTCCCGGCGCCCAGCCGCAGGGGCCCGGAGGGACGGCTGCGGCCGCGCGGTAGCGTCATGTGCCGTGACTTTCGAACTCCCAGAGGAGATGCAAGAGCTCCAGGCGTCGGCACGCAGGCTCGCGCGCGACAAGGTGATGCCCCGCGCCCGCGAGATCGACCGGACCGGAGAGTACCCCGCCGACCTGTTCGGCGCCTTCCGTGACGCAGGGCTCCTCGGGCTGTGCATCCCAGAGGAGCTCGGGGGCTCCGGCGCCGGGGTCCTCGGGCTCACCGTCGCGGTGGAGGAGGTCGCCAAGTACTCGAGCACGGCCGCCCTGATGCTCCTGCTCACGAGGCTTCCGACCGGTCCCGTGCTCATCGCCGGCAGCGAGGACCAGAAGCGCCGGTACCTGCCGCCGATCGCGGAGGGGCGCCAGCGCGCGGCGTTCGGGCTGTCCGAGCCGCAGGCGGGAAGCGACGTCATGGGGATGCGGACCCGGGCGGTGCCCGACCCGGACCGGCCTGGCGGGTGGGTCCTCACGGGGACGAAGTGCTGGATGTCGGGCGTGCGCGAGGCGGACTGGTACACGGTCTTCGCCAAGACGGGCGACCCGCAGAGCCGAGCCCACGACTCGGTCACCGCCTTCATCGTCGAGCGCGGCTTCGAGGGCGTCTCGGTCGGGCGCACCGACAAGAAGATGGGGGTCCGGGGGGTCGACACCGGCGAGCTCCTCCTCGACGAGGTGCACGTCCCCGCCGCAAACGTCATCGGGGAGGTTGGCGGCTTCCGGCTGGCCATGCTGGGGCTGAACTCGATGCGTCCGGTCGTCGCCGCGAGGGGCATCGGCCTGGCAGAGGGCGCGCTCATGTACGCGACCGACTACGTGAAGGCGCGGGCCGCGTTCGGAAAGACGATCGCCGACTTCCAGGGGATCCGCTGGGAGATCGCCAAGTGCGCGGTCGACATCGAGGCCGCGCGCCTGCTCACCTACCGCGCCGCCGCGATGGCGGACGCGGGACGGTTCGCCAAGGAGGACGTGCCGCTCCTCTCGATGGCCAAGTACTACGCCACCGAGCTGGCGGTCCGGGCGTCCGGGCTCGCCGTCCAGCTGCTCGGAGCAGCGGGCTACATGGAGGACCACCCGGCCGAGCTGTGGTACCGCGACGCCCGCCAGCTCACGATCGTGGAGGGGACCTCACAGGTCCAGCTGGATCTGATCGGACGTGGGGTGATCGACGGTGACCTCTGGTGGGACTGACGCCGGTGTGGTGCCGGGCGCGCTGACCGACCGCGGGCCGTTCGCGGACCTCGGAGGCTGGCCTGGCGTGCTCGGGCGCATCATGTCCGGCGAGTCCCTCGCCGAGGACGAGGCGGCAGCCGTCGTCGGCGCGGTGCTCGACGGCGCTGCGACCCCCTCCCAGACCGCCGCGCTGCTCGTCGCGCTGCGCATGAAGGGCGAGTCCGTGGCGGAGATGACGGGGCTCGTGAAGGCGATGCTGGCGCATGCCGTGCCGCTCCAGGTCGACGGGGACGTCGTCGACGTCGTGGGCACTGGCGGCGACCGGCTGTCGAGCATCAACGTCTCGACGCTCGCCGCGTGCATCGCCGCGGGCGCCGGCGCGCGGGTGTGCAAGCACGGCAATCGCGCCGCGTCCTCCTCGGTCGGCACCGCGGACGTCCTGGAGGCCCTGGGGGTCGCGGTGAGCCTCGGGCCGCGAGGGGTCGCGCGCTGCGTCGAGGAGGTCGGCATGGGGTTCTGCTTCGCGCCGCGCTACCACCCGGCGATGCGCCATGCGGCGCCGGTCCGGCCCGAGCTCGGGGTGCCGACGGTGCTGAACTTCCTCGGCCCGCTCGCCAACCCCGCCCGTGTCCGCCGGCAGCTCGTCGGGGTGAGCGACCCCAAGATGGCACCGAAGATGGCCGAGGTGCTCGGCTCGAACGGGAGCCTCCACGCGATGGTCGTCCACGCCGACGACGGGCTCGACGAGCTGAGCGTCACGTCCCCCTCCACGGTGACCGAGGTGGTGGCTGCGCCGGACGCGCCCGGCGGCTACCTGCTCCGGTCCTTCCGGCTCGAGCCCGAGTCGCTCGGCATCGCGCGCTCGCCGATGCGGGAGCTCCGGGGCGGCGACGCCGCGTACAACGCGAGGGTGATCCGGCGCGTGCTCGAAGGCGAGCGGAGCGCGCGCCGGGACATCGGCGTGCTGAACGCGGCTGCTGCGCTGGTGGTGGCAGGGCGCGCGGAGCGGCTTGGCGACGCGATGGCGCAGGCGTCGGACGCGCTGGACTCGGGCCGTGCGCTCGCCGTGCTCGAGGGGCTGGCCCGGGTGTCGCGCGAGGAGGCGGACGCCGAGCGCGCTGCGGGCGCTCACCCTTCGGACGGGGGGAGCGGGCTCCCGTCCGCCGCCACATAGGCCACGCCGTCCTCCCCGAGGCGGCGCCGCATCACCCAGAGGGCCTCGGGGTTGTCGTCGACGAGGACGAAGTGCCGGCCGAGCTCACGGGAGACGGCGCCGGTCGTGCCGCTGCCGGCGAAGAAGTCGAGCACTCGCCGTCCCGGCGCAGACGACGCCTGCACGATGCGGCGGAGCACCCCGGCCGGCTTCTGCGTGGGATAACCGGTCCTCTCGGCGCCCGACGTGGGCACGATCGTGTGCCACCACACGTCGGTGGGCAGCTTCCCTCGTGCCGCCTTCTCGGGGGTGACCAGCCCGGGCGCCATGTAGGGGATGCGGTCGACCGCAGCGCGGTCGAAGTGGTGGGCCCCGGCGCGGCGCGCGTAGACGAGGATCGTGTCGTGCTTCGCGGGCCAGCGGTCGCGCGCCCGACCCCCGTAGTCGTAGGCCCAGATCAGCTCGTTCAAGAAGCAGTCCCGACCGAAGATCCCGTCGAGGAGCACCTTCACGTAGTGCGACTCTCGGTAGTCGAGGTGGACGTAGAGCGTCCCGTCCTCGCTGAGCAGACGGCGGGCGTGGACGAGACGTGGCCCGAGGAAGCCGGTGTAGTCGCCGAAGGAGTCGACGAAGGCGCGGGTGCCCGCATCGACCGTGCGGTACCGGTGGCCGCCGAAGCCGACGCGGTCGCCCTCCTCGTCGCGTCGCACGACGACCGTGCGCTGCCGGCGGACCGAGCCGGTGTTGAAGGGGGGGTCGACGTAGACGACCTGGAAGGCGCCGTCGGGGAG
>JAKATH010000022.1:0-16232 GCA_021828055.1 Actinomycetes bacterium | reverse complement strand
GGCGCGGGCCGACGTCCTCGTCGAAGGGTTCCGGCCGGGCGTCGCGGAGCGGCTCGGGATCGGCCCCTCGGACTGCTGGGCGCGCAACGCGCGGCTCGTCTACGGCCGCATGACCGGCTGGGGGCAGGCCGGGCCGCTCGCGGCCCGAGCGGGTCACGACATCGACTACATCGCGCTCGCCGGTGCGCTCTGGCCGATCGGGCGCGAGGGCGATCCGCCCGTGCCCCCCTTGAACCTGGTCGGCGACTTCGGCGGAGGCGGGATGATGCTCGCCTTCGGCGTCGTGGCCGCGCTGCTCGAGGCGCAACGGTCGGGGACGGGCCAGGTGGTCGACGCCGCGATGGTCGACGGCGCCGCATCGCTCACGACGATGCTGCACAGCATGTGGCTCGCCGGCGGGTGGACGCCGACGCGGGGCGCGAACCTCCTCGACACCGGCGCCCCCTTCTACGAGGTCTACGAGACGGCAGACGGCGGCCACATGGCGGTCGGCGCCCTCGAGCCGCAGTTCTACGAGGCGCTGCTCGGCGGCCTCGGGCTCCAAGAGGAGGACGTCGGCCCGCAGGGAGACCGGTCCCGCTGGCCGGCCGCCAAGGCACGCTTCGCCGGGGTCTTCCGGACGAAGACCCGCGACGAATGGACGGCGCTGTTCGAGGGCGTCGACGCGTGCGTGGCGCCGGTGCTCGCCCCCTGGGAGGCGGCCGACCATCCGCACAACCGCGCGCGCCGCACTTTCGTCGTCCACGACGGCGCGCCCCAACCGGGGGCGGTCCCGCGGTTCAGCCGCACCCCCTCGAGCGTGCGAGACGCGTCCGGTCCCGGCGATGCGCTCGGGCGCTGGGGCGTCGGTGAGGAGGCCTTCGCGGCCCTGGTCTCCTCCGGCGTGATCGCAGGCGGATCGTGAAGCTGCCGCGCGCCGTCGTGCGCGAGCTCGTGGTCGAACCAGGCAGGCCGGCCGGCCTGGAGCGCCGCAGCACCTCGGCCACCCGCAGCGCTTGGCTCGGGCCGCTCGGGCGCGCGCACCCCAAGGAGGTGGCCGAGCACGACCTCGACGCCTTCAAGGCCGAGCTCATGGTCGCGCAGGACCTCCTGTACGCCTCCGACCGTTGGTCGCTCCTCCTCGTCTTCCAGGCGCTCGACGCGGGCGGGAAGGACGGCACCATCAAGCACGTGATGTCGGGGGTGAACCCGCAGGGGTGCGAGGTGGTCTCCTTCAAGCAGCCCTCGGAGGTGGAGCTGCGCCACGACTTCCTGTGGCGCTGCTCGACGAGACTGCCAGAGCGCGGGCACATCGGGATCTTCAACCGCTCGTACTACGAGGACGTCCTCGTCGTGCGCGTCCATCCCGAGCTCGCGGCGCGCCGGCCCGCGGGAGCCGCCGCCTCCGGGCAGATGTGGCGGGAGCGCTTCGAAGACATCAACGCCTTCGAGCGCCACCTCGTGCGCAACGGCACCCGCGTCGTCAAGCTCTTCCTCCACGTCTCGGAGGCAGAGCAGCGTCGCCGCCTCCTCGCCCGGCTCGACGATCCGGAGAAGCAGTGGAAGTTCTCGCCGGCGGACCTCGCGGAGCACGGCCGCTTCGAGGAGTACCAGGCCGCCTACGAGGACGCGATCACGGCGACGTCGACCCGTTGGGCGCCGTGGTACGTGGTGCCGGCGGACCACAAGTACGCGTTGCGCGCGCTCGTCGGCGGGATCGTGGTCGACGCGATCGACGCGCTCGACCTCTCCCGGCCCGAGCTCGACGACGCACAGCGCCAGGTGATCGCACGTGCCGCCGAGGTGTTGCGCGCCGAGGACCGAGGGGGCTGAACGGTCGCAGCGCCCGGCCGGGCGCGGGTGCGGTCAGGGTCGCGCCCTGCGCCTCCTGGGCCCCGTGCCCCCGACCCAGCGGGTTCCGGGCCGTGGCGCGCGCGGGTTGCCGCCGGGCGTCCGCGGACCCCGCGACGCGTCGTCTCCCCCCGGCCGCCGGCCGGCGGGCGGCAGCTCGGGCGGCGGGCGGCGGCGGGCGGGCGGCGCGGGGCCCGGAGGGACGCGGCCCGCGAGGACGGCGGCGGGTGCCGGGGGCGCGGCGGCCGCGGTCGCGACGTCCCTCGGGTACCGGCGGACCGCGACGAAGAGGTAGCAGGCGCTCAGGGCGAGGGGGACGAGCATGACCACGAACGTCCAGCGCAGCCCCTGGTGCCCGTGTGTCTGCCCCCCGAAGACGTAGTCGGAGATGCCGCCGAAGGCGACCGGCGCGAGCGCCTGCGCCATGGTGCGCACGAAGGCGCGGATGCCCTCGGCACGGCCCCAGAGCCACGACGGCATGATGTCGAGGCGGGCTGCGTCGATGGGCGGGTTCTGCGCAGCCAGCCCGAACCCGGCGAACACCAGGTAGGGGAGCGCGGTGAGCGCGCTGTGGGTGACGAGCGGCGGGATCATCATCACGACGGTGAGGGTCGCGGCGATGGCGGCGACCCTCACCCTGCCGGCGAGGTGCCCGCGGCGCAGCAGCGCGTCGCCGAGCGGGCCCGCGACGAGGACCCCCGCGATCGCGCCGGCCCCGACCACGAGGAGCAGCCCGTTGGCCAGGGCAGGCGCCACGTGGAACTGCCCCTGCTTTCCCGACACGAACTCGACGCCGAAGGTCTCGACGCCGGCGAGGAAGTAGTAGCCGAGGGCGCCCGAGACGATGAGGACGACGTTGGTCCGGACGGCGAGCACGTAGCGGACCGCGGCGAAGAACCCCATGCGCGGGTCGGCGCGGGCGAGGAGCGCGCGGTCCGGCTTGATGCCGCGCTCGAGCGCGATCCTCTGGGCGTCGGTCTGGCTCTCCGGCGGGGCCTCTTCGACCGGCGACGCCGCCGCCCCCCCCGTGGGAGCCTGTCCGTGCGCGCGCGCCTCGGCGTCGGTGCCCCGTGCCGCGAGCCACGGCCGCGTCCCCGGCTCGGGGGCGAGCGCCCCGCGGCCCCCGCGGAGCGGCTCGGGCAGCTGGAAGACGGCCCACGCCAGGACGAAGGCGGGAACGGCGAGGAAGACGAAGGCGAGGCGCCACGACAGCGCGGCGAGCTCGCCGGTCAAGGCGAACCCCAGGCCGCCCCCGAGCAGCTCTCCGGTGAGGATGTAGGAGTAGATCTGGCCACGCTCGCCGCTGGCGAACCAGTCCCCTACGAGGGAGGCCACGACGGGGCCCGCGACCGCGGTCACCCCGCCGAGCGCGAGGCGCGACACCAGCAGCTCGCCGAACGAGCTGGCGGCGGCGCTCCACACCATCGCGATGCCCCAGAGCACGACGGACGCACCCAAGAGCCAGGTGCGCCGCAGCTTGTCGGCGAGGGCGCCGAACGGGAGGGAGAACACTGCCCCGACGACCGCGGTCACGCTCACGAGGAGCCCGACGTCGAATGTGCTGATCTTCAGCGCGGAGCGGAGCTCGGTCGCGGCGGCGCCCACCGTGGCGGTGTCGGCGCTCGAGAGGGCGAGGACGCACGCGAGCACGACGATCACCCGGGTGCGTGCCCGCCCTCCGAGCACCGGGATCAGCCTGTGCTTGGCGGATCGAGCGCCACGACGTGCGGCGCGTCCCACCGTAGGGATCAGCCTCGGTCCCTCGCGCGGCGCCACGCCCCCATCCTCGCCGATGCCGCGGTGGAAGGCGGGCACGGAAGCGGAGTTCGTCCTGCGGGGCGCGGCGCCACGCCCCCTGCGAAACGCTCGGTGACGATGGAACGGCTGGCGCCGTTCAGTGCCGATGGAACGGCTGGCGCCGTTCGGTGACGATGGAACGGCTGGCGCCGTTCGGTGACGATGGAACGGCTGGCGCCGTTCGGTGACGATGGAACGGCTGGCGCCGTTCAGCCGAGCCGGCGCTCCAGGTCGTCGAGCGCCTCGGCGAGCTCCACCGGCAGGTGGTCGCCGAACTGCGCGAAGTGCTCTCGTACGAGAGGGACCTCGGCTCGCCACTCGTCGACGTCGACCCGGAGGAGCTCTTCCATGTCCTCCTTCGACATGCGGGTGCCCTCGAGGTCGATCTCACCTGGAGCGGGGACGAACCCGATCGGGGTCTCGACCGCGTCGCCGCGCCCGCTCACCCGCTCGAACACCCACTCGAGGACCCGAGAATTGTCGCCGAAGCCGGGCCAGAGCCAGCGGCCGCCCGCGTCCTTCCGGAACCAGTTGACGTAGAAGATCTTGGGCAGCACCGAGGGGTCGGGGGCTTCCGCGCCGATGCGCAGCCAGTGCGCGAAGTAGTCCCCCATGTTGTAGCCGCAGAACGGCAGCATCGCGAAGGGGTCGCGCCGGAGCTTGCCGACCGCGCCGACTGCGGCCGCGGTGGTCTCCGACGCCATGATCGACCCGAGGAAGACGCCGTGGCGCCAGTCCCACGACTGGAACACGAGCGGCACCACCGACGCGCGGCGTCCCCCGAACAGGATCGCCGAGATCGGCACCCCGGCAGGGTCTTCCCACTCGGGGGCGATCGCCGGGTCCTGTGCCGCAGGCGCGGTGAACCTGGCGTTGGGGTGCGCGGCGGGCGTTCCCTTGCGGGGCGTCCAGTCCTCGCCGCGCCAGTCCGTGAGGTGCGCAGGCAGCTCTTCGGTCATGCCTTCCCACCAGACGTCGCCGTCGTCGGTCAGCGCGGTGTTGGTGAAGATCGTGTTGGCCGCGACCGAGAGCATCGCGTTCGGGTTCGTCTGCGAGTTGGTCCCGGGGGCGACCCCGAAGAAGCCCGACTCCGGGTTGATGGCGTAGAGGCGGCCGTCCTCCCCGAACTTCATCCAGCAGATGTCGTCGCCGACCGTCTCGACCTTCCAGCCGGGAAGGGTGGGGACGAGCATGGCGAGGTTGGTCTTGCCGCACGCGGAGGGGAACGCCCCGGTCACGTAGCGGGTCTCGCCGAAGGGGTTGGTCAGCTTCAGGATCAGCATGTGCTCTGCCAGCCAGCCGTCGTCGCGCGCCATCACGGACGCGATCCGCAACGCGAAGCACTTCTTGCCCAGCAGCGCGTTGCCGCCGTAGCCCGAGCCGTACGACCAGATCTCCCGCGACTTGGGGAACTGGACGATGTACTTGTTGTCCGAGTCGCACGGCCACGGCACGTCCCTCTCGCCGGGCTCGAGCGGGGCACCCAACGAGTGGAGGCACGGCACGAACGCGCCGTCGGCACCGAGCACGTCGAGCACGGCGTCGCCCATCCGGGCCATGATCCGCATGGAGACCGCGACGTAGGGGGAATCGGTGATCTCGACGCCGATGTGGGCGATGGCCGAACCCAGCGGGCCCATGGAGAACGGCACGACGTACATGGTGCGGCCCTTCATGGAGCCGCGGAACAGCCCGGTGAGCGTCTCGCGCATCTCTGTGGGATCCCGCCAGTTGTTGGTCGGTCCCGCGTCCTCCTGGCGCTCCGAGCAGATGAAGGTGCGGTCCTCGACGCGCGCCACGTCGCCGGGGTCCGAGCGGGCCCAGTAGCTGTGGGGACGCTTGGCCTCCGAGAGCTCCTTCATGGTGCCCTTCTCGACGAGCAGCTCGCAGAGCCGGTCGTACTCCTCGGCCGAGCCGTCGCACCAGTGCACCCGGTCGGGAGTGGTGAGGGCCGCCACCTCGTCGACCCACGCCAGCAGCCTGCGGTTCTGGGTTGGCGGTGCGTCCAGGCTTCTGGTCATGTCATCTCCCGTCCGTGCTCGGTGCTGCAAGCTGCCGGCTCGGGGCTTCCGGGCCGGCTCGTGCTCTTTCGATCATGGCTCGGCTCCGGCCCGCACGTGCAATCGGCCCCTCGGATCGCGGTCCGGGGCCCCGCCGGATCGCGGTCCCGGGGCCCCGCGCGCCCGCATCGGCGCGCGCCTTCGTGCCTGCAGGCGTCTGGAGCTGTGAGCCTAGATGGTAGGCATTGCCGGTGGCGTCGACGGCGTCTCTTCCTGCGGGTGGCCAGGGGGGTGAAGACGCGGCCGTGCGCCGGATCGCCGAGGTGTTCGCCAGACAGGTCGGGACGCCGCCCCCCGGCGAGGTCTGGATCGGGGACGACGCCGCGGTGCTCGCCGCGCCCTCGGGCCGGCTCGTCTTCGCCACCGACGCAGCGGTCGCCGGCGTGCACGCCGACCTGGCGCTGTGCGGGCTCGACGACCTCGGCTGGAAGGCGCTCACCGCGACGCTGAGCGACATCGCCGCGGTGGGCGGCAGGCCGGGCCACGCGGTGGTGGGCTTCTGCGTGCCTCCCGGGACGGACCTGGTCCTGCTCGCGACCGGCGTCGCCGAGGCGGCTTCCACGTGGCGGTGCCCGGTCGTCGGCGGCGACGTCACGACGGCGTCGCAAGTGGTGGTGGTCGCTGCGGCGACCGGGGTGCTCGAGGGCGACGCGCCGCCCGTCTTGCGCTCGGGCGCGTCGCCGGGCGACGTGCTCGTGGTCACCGGGCCGCTGGGCGCCTCGTCCGCGGGCCTCCGCGTGCTCCGCACCGGCGCACCTGGCCCGGCGAGCGTGATCGCCGCGCACCGGCGTCCCCGCGCCCGGCTCGCCGAGGGCATGGCGGCCCGCCGGGCCGGGGCGACCGCGATGATGGACGTGTCCGACGGGCTCGGCATCGACCTCCACCGCCTGGCCGAGGCGTCCGGGGTCGGGATCGAGCTGGACACGGTGCCGGTCGCGGACGGCGCCACCGACGACGACGCGCTCGGCGGCGGTGAGGACTTCGAGCTGGTCATCGCGACCCCCGACCCGGCCCGCCTCGCCGGGGAGCTCGCCGCGGCAGGGCTGCGCCCGCCGATCGAGATCGGGCGGTGCACCGCGGAGGTGGGGCAACGGACGTTGCGCGGCCAGCCCTTCGGGCGCTCGGGGTTCGAGCACGCGGTGGGCTGACCTGCCGGTCAGGCACCGCGGTCAGACGTCGCCGTCAGACGTCGGTCAGGCGCCAGCCCAGGGAGACCGACGGCAGGGCGCGGGCGGTGACGAGCGGCACTGTGACCCGCTCGTCCCCCATCGTGACGACCACCTTTCCGAGGGGGTGCCGGGCAGGGAGCGGTGCGCTCACCTTGTCCGGCAGGACGACCGTGGTCGAGACGCGCTGGCCCGGGAGGCCGGTGAACGCGACGTTGCGCGTCGACTCGAGCGCGACCGATCCGGTCCACGGCGCGTGGAGCGTGCCCAGGACCTCGCCGCGGCGGACGACGGTGGAGCGCACGAGGGCGTGGTCGGCGCTCGCCAAGAGCGCGATGGTCACGTCGAAGGTCTCTGTGAGCGCGCTCGGCTGGGCGGTGGTGCCGAATTGGTGAAGGACTGCGCCGACCAGCGTGACCGACTTCCCGTCGAGCTTCGTCTTCGCGGCGAAGACGAAGCAGCCGCCCGCCGATGTCGTGTAGCCGGTCTTCACGCCGACGATCTGGTGCTTGCCCAAGAGCGCGTTCACGTTGTACTGGAGCCCGGCGACCGGCAGTGTCACCTGGGCCATGTCCACGATCGCGCGGAACGCCGGCATCGTCATGTCGATCATCGCGAGCTTCAGCTGCGAGGTCGCGGTGCTGTACGTGCCGGGGGTGACGCCGCTGGCATCGGTGTAGTGGGTGTTGCTCAGGCCCAGCCGACCGGCCGCCGCGTTCATCTTGGCGACGAACGCGGTCTGGCTCCCGGCGTCCCAGTCCGCGAGCAGCGCCGCGATGTTGTCGCCGGAAGGGATGAGGAGCGCTTCGAGCGCCTGGAGCTCCGAGAGCTTCTCACCCAGCCGGACGGCGACCACGGAGTCCCCGGCCAGCTTGTCCCGCCGGTACGTCGCGACGTCGGCTGGGCTGATCGTGATCGTCGGCCCGGAGGCTGTGGCCAGCAGCGGGTGGTCGCGGAGCACGAGGTAGGCCGTCATCAGCTTGGCGACGCTCGCGAGCGGCGTCGGGGACTGCGCGCCGGACGAGTCGAGGACGCCGCCCCCCTCGACGCCGATCGCCGCCTGGCCCTGAGACGGCCAATCGAGCGAGACGGGGGCTCCGGGCATCGTCGTCTTCGCCGCCGCCGCCGACGCCGACGCAGTGACGGAAGGCACCGGTCTCACGAATTGCACGACGACGTACGCGACGGCGAGCAAGACGACCATGACGGCTGCGACGAGTCGGCCCACGGGCAGCGATGTTGCCATGGAGAACGTCCGGTGCGAGCGCGGCTGCTGCTGCCGCGCATGGCGCGGCGGGCTCATCGTGGAGGAACGAGGGATGCGGTGATCAAACGGGGATGCGCCGGCGCGGCGGCTTGGTGACCCGCCCCGCGCGCAGGCACGAGGTGCACACGTGCAGCCGGCGCGGCGCGCCGTCGACGAGCGCGCGGACCCGCTGGATGTTCGGGTTCCAGCGGCGCTTCGTGCGCCGGTGGGAATGGCTGAGGCTCATCCCGAACGACGGCTTCTTGCCGCAGAGCTCGCATACCGATGCCATCGCCTTCGCCTCCTGGCCGTTGTCGCCGCGCCACCTCGTCGAAGGCCAGCGCAGGCCTCCGCAGGCCCCCGGCGCCGGCGGCGCGGCAGCCCCCGGCGCCAGCGGCGCGGCAGGCCCCCGGCGCCAGCGGCGCGGCAGGCACCTTCAGGTCACGAACGGCGGCAACGTTAGCATCACCGGGCGATGAAGCCGGCCGTCGCGTTGGGGCCACGAGAGGTGCGAGCGGCCATGGTCGCCTTCCGTGACGCGCTCCGGACGCACCAGCAGGAGCTGAACCGGCTGAACGTCTATCCGGTGCCCGACGGCGACACCGGGACCAACATGGCCCTCACCCTGGACGCGGTCGTGAAGGAGCTGGAGGAGCTCGATGCGGTCGACGGCCCAGCTCCGATGGCGGACGTGTGCCGGGCCATGGCGCACGGCTCGCTCATGGGGGCCCGAGGCAATTCGGGCGTGATCCTCTCGCAGCTCCTCCGCGGGGTCGCGGAGCGACTCGGGGCCGGTGACCAGGCGGGTCCCGACGCGCTCGCCGACGCGCTCGTGGTGGCGAGCGACCTGGCACGCAAGGCGGTGGTGCGGCCGGTCGAGGGCACGATCCTCACGGTGGCGCGGGCTGCGGGCGAAGGTGCGGTCGCCGGGTTGAAGGCGGCGCACACGCTCCTGGGCGTGGTCGAGCACGCACGTGGGGCGGCGGGCGAGGCGCTCGCGATGACCCCGACCATGCTCGAGCCGCTCGCCCGCGCCGGGGTCGTCGACGCCGGGGGTGCCGGCTACGTGCTCCTGTTCGACTCGCTCCTCTCGGTCATCGACGGGCGCCCCCCTCCCGCGGCTCGAGACGAGGAGCTCGCCTGGGAGGCGGTGCGGGGAGCGCCGGGCGGGGCCGGGGTCGTGGAGGGTCGCGCGGGGGCGCCAGCCGCCGGCGGGGGTGGTGCCGACGAGGTGGGCGACCTGCGCTACGAGGTCATGTACTTCCTCGACGCGCCCGACGACTCGATCGAAGCGTTCAGGGACGTCTGGTCCGGCATCGGGGACTCGATCGTCGTGGTGGGAGGGGGCGGCGAGTGGAACTGCCACATCCACACGAACGACGTCGGCGCGGCCATCGAGGCGGCGATCGACATCGGGCGGCCGCACCAGATCCGCGTCACGGACCTCGAAGGGCAGGTCCAGGAGGAGCGCTGGGTCCGCGACGCAGACCGGGACCCTGGCGCGCACGAGGTCCCGGCGCCTGCGACCGCGGTCGTGGCGGTCGTCGCCGGCGACGGCGTCGGCCGCATCTTCCGCTCCCTCGGCGTGCAGCGGCTCGTGCGCGGCGGCCAGACGATGAACCCCTCCACCGCACAGCTGGTGGAGGCCGTCGAGTCGTTGCGCTCGGACGGCGTCGTCCTCCTCCCGAACAACGAGAACATCCAGGCCGTCGCCGGCCAGGTGGACGGGCTGACCGCCAAGACGGTGCGCGTGGTGCCCACCGGCAGCATCGTCGAGGGGTTCGCGGCGCTGCTCGCCTACGACCCCGCTGCCGGCGCGGACGAGAACGCGCAGGCGATGGGCGCGTCGGCGACGAGGGTGCTGCCAGGAGCCGTGACCCGGGCCGTGCGCGACAGCGAGACGGAGGCGGGCCCGGTGCAAGAAGGCGAGTGGATCGGGATGTCTCGCGGGGGGGTCGTGGCGATCGCCGGCTCGCCCGAAGGCGCGGCTCTCCGCCTGCTGGACGGCCTCCTCGAAGAGGGCCACGAGCTCGTCACGGTCATCGAGGGAGAGGGCTCGACGGCGGCGGCGACGCGGCGCATCACCGAATGGCTGCACGAGGAGCACCCCGACATCGCCGCCGAGGTCCACCACGGCGGCCAGCCCCTGTACCCCTACCTCTTCGGCGTGGAGTGACCGCCACGACCACGCCGGCGCGAACGCTTCGCCAACTGGTGGAGATCCCGGTCACGCGGCTCCACGGGCTCGGCGTGCGCAAGGCGAAGGCCCTGGGCGAGCTGGGGATCGAATCGGTCTTCGACCTGCTCACGACGTTCCCGTTCCGCTACATCGACCGGAGCCGGCGGGCGGATCTCGCCGATCTCGCGGTCGGGGACGAGGCTGTCGTCCTCGCGACGGTGCGGGAGACCCGAGCCAGAAGGGCTCGCAGCGGCCGCGTCCTCGTGGAGCTCACGGTCCACGACGGGACCGCGGGGATGGAGGTGGTCTTCTTCAACCAGCCGTGGCGCGCTCGCCAGCTTCCCTCGGGGACCGAGGCGCTCTTCTTCGGGAGGCTCGACTCCTTCCGCGGCCGCCGGCAGATGACGAGCCCGCTGGTCGACGTGGTGGTCGGGGCAGAGGACGCCGACGACGAGGAGGTCCGCAGGCGCCGCACCCTCAGGATCGTCCCCGTGTACCGGGCGTCGGGGAAGGTCGGGCTGTCGAGCTGGGAGATCGGCGGCTTCCTCGAGGAGGCGATCCGGCTCTACGGGGAGCTCGAGGACCCGTTGCCGGACGCGTGGCGACGCGAGCTCGGCCTGATCGCCAGGACGAAGGCGGTGCGCGACATCCACGTGCCCGGCTCGATCCGCGAGACCGTCGCCGCCCGGCGCCGGCTGGCGTTCGACGAGCTGTTCCGGCTCCAGCTCGCGCTGGTCCTCCGCCGCCACGCGCTCGAGGCCGACGCCCGGGCGATCCGCCACGAGGTGTCGCCGCGCGAGGTGGTGGAGCCCGCCGCCGGCGGCGGGACGCTGGTCCAGCGCTTCCTGACGGGGCTGCCGTACCGCCTCACCGACGCACAACGCAAGGCGATTGCCGCGATCTTCGCGGAGATGGCGGGGCCGCTCCCCATGCACCGGCTGCTCCAGGGCGACGTCGGGTCCGGAAAGACGGTGGTCGCGCTGTCGGCGCTGCTCGCCGCGGTGCAAGGCGGCCATCAGGGAGCGCTGATGGTGCCGACCGAGGTGCTCGCAGAGCAGCACTTCTTCGCGGTGCGCGCCCTCGTCGGCGACCTGTCGGTGCCGGACCCGGCGCGGCTCGGCGGGAGCCGCCCGCTCTCGGTGGCGCTCCTCACGAGCCGCACCGGCGCCGCCGAGCGGGCCCGCCTGCGCACGGACCTCGAATCGGGCGACCTCGACGTGGTGATCGGGACGCACGCGCTCCTGACCGACGACGTGCGGTTCCACTCGCTCGGGATCGTGGTGATCGACGAGCAGCACCGTTTCGGGGTCGAGCAGCGCGCGCAGCTTCGCGACAAAGGACGCGAGTCCGTCGTCGCACGCGCCGAGGGGCCCTGGGCCGGCGCGGACCCCGACCTCCTCGTCATGACCGCGACCCCGATCCCTCGGACGGCGGCGATGGTGCTCTTCGGCGACCTCGACATGGTCGTGCTCGACGAGCTCCCGCCTGGGCGACGCCCCGTCGAGACGGTCTGGGCCCCGACCCCTGACGCCGAAGAGGAAGCGTGGTGGCGAGTCCGGGCGGAGGTCGCCGTGGGCCGCCGCGCCTTCGTGGTCTGCCCCCTCGTCGAGGGCTCCGAACGCGTCCAGGCGCGCTCGGCGACCGAAGAGCTCGAGCGCCTCGCCGAAGGGCCGCTCGAAGGCCTCGCGCTCGGCCTGCTGCACGGGCAGATGCCCGCTGCCGACAAGGAGCGGGCCATGGCGCGCTTTCGTGACGGGACGACCGGGGTGCTGGTGAGCACGACCGTCGTCGAGGTGGGGGTGGACGTCCCGGATGCGACCGTCATGGTGGTGGAGGACGCGGGCAGGTTCGGCATCGCCCAGCTCCACCAGCTCCGCGGCCGAGTCGGTCGGAGCGACCGGGAGAGCTGGTGCTACCTCCTCGGGCCTGCGGAGACGCCGGAGGCGGCGAGCCGCCTCGCCGCGATGGTGCAGACGACCGACGGATTCGAGCTCGCCGAGGTCGACCTCGAGCTGCGCGGCGAGGGCACGATCCTGGGCGCGCGCCAGAAGGGCAGGAGCGACCTCGTGCTCGCGTCGTTGCGGAGGGACGCCGATCTCCTCGAATCGGCGCGCCGCGTCGCGGAGTCGGTGGCAGGGGAGGACCCAAGGCTCGCCGCCCACCCCGCTCTCGCCGACGAGATCCGCCTCTTCCTCGACCCCGAAGAGGAGGCGTACCTCTTCAAGTCCTGAGCGCCGAGCCATGGGCGCTGCCGGCTCTCGGGCGTCAGGGCGTACGCGGGCGCGCCCACAGCACGACGGCCGCGGCGGCGACGAAGGACGCGGCCATGACGTAGAAGGCCCAATGGAACCCGACGGTGTCGATGATCTCGCCCAGCGCGATCGTCCACAGCGAGCCGACGCCGTAGGAGATGGCGAAGTAGTAGCCGAACGCCCCCTGGTGGCTCGTGCCGGTGAGGCCGTCGGCGAAGACCGCCTGGAGCAGCGGCGACTCCGAGTAGGCGAAGGTCCCCATGAGCACGCCCACGACCACGAGCGCCAAGAGGCTGCTTCCGACCATCACGAACGCGGCGATGGTGGCCGCGCCCACGACGTAGACGACCAAGAGCACGCGCCGCCGCCCGGCGCGGTCCGCCACGTACCCGGCCAGGACCGGCCCCAGGATGCTGCCGACCAGCAGCGCGGAGAACAGCGCCCCGACGGTCAGCGCGTGGAGGTGGAGCCCGCTCCTCAGGTACGCGGGGACGAAGATCGCCAAGGTGCCGAGGCCGCGCCCGCCGGCGGCGATCGTCCCGGCGATCATCGCTCCGAAGGCCTCCCGGCTCCGGAGGATGTCGCGCAGGACGCCGAGACGGCCGGCCTTCGGCAGCCCGCCCGCATCGTCCGCCGGGCCCGTCTTCCCGGGCGCCCGCACCACGTCCCGGTCGCCCTCCGCACCCGACCCGCCCTCCTTGCCGGAGTCCCTCAGCTTCCACGCGACGAGCACCCCGCCGACCGCCAGCGGCACGGCGAGGAACGCCACACCGACCCGCCAGCCGTACGAGGCGATGAGCGCGGCGACCGCGAGGGGGGTGACGGCGGTGCCGATGCTGCCGCCGGCCACGTGCCAGGACAGGGCATAGGCGCGGCGCTCCGGGAACCGCTTGGCGAGCTCCGCGCTGCCCACGGGATGCTGGGGCCAGGAGACCACACTGCCGATGCAGCGGGCCGCGCCGAACAGGGCGAAGCCCGACGAGATCCCGCCGAGCAGGCTGGCGACGGCCATCCCGATGTTCTGGACGGAGAGGAGCAGCCGGGACGAGACCCTGCTCACGACCCCCGCGAGCCCCTGGAGCAGCCCCCCGGCGATGCCCGCGACTCCGAGCACGATCCCGAGGGTCCCATAGGACACGTGGAGCGAGGCGATCACGAACGGGTACGCCACCGCCAGCCCGGCCACGTAGACGTGCTGGACCGCATGGGAGAAGGTGACCACCGCGAGCTGGCCGGTGTCCCTGCGCCGCACCGAGCGATCGGCGTCCTTCCCGCTCCCCTCCGCCGGAGGGTGGCCGTCCGCGGGAAGGGGGCCGTCCGCGGGCAGGTGGCCGTCCGCGGGAAGGGGGCCGTCCGCCGGAGGGTGGCCGTCCGCGGGAAGGGGGCCGTCCGCCGGAGGGTGGCCGTCCGCGGGCGCGAGACCGCCCGCCGGAGGCGCGGCGGGCGGTGCCTCGGTCGACGAGATCTCCGCCGGCGGTTCTGCGGCTCCGTGCATCAGGTGCACAGGGTGGCACGCGAGCTCACCCGCTCGCGCTCCGGGCGGTACCGTGGCGTCGTGCGCGTCATCGCCGGCTCGAGCCGGGGGCGCCGGCTCCCAGCCCGCCTGCCGGGCGGCGTGCGGCCCACTTCGGACCGGGTCCGTGAGGCGATCTTCGACGTGCTCGGCTCGATGGGCGGCGTCGAGGGCGCCTCGGTGCTCGACCTGTTCTGCGGCAGCGGCGCGCTGGGCGTCGAGGCGCTCTCGCGGGGGGCAGGCGCCGTGACGTTCGTCGACCACGACGCCGCGGCGCTCGCCGCCGTCCGGGCGAACCTCGCCGCCACCGGCCTGGCGTCGCCTGCAGCGTCCCTCGTGCGGGCGGAGCTCCCGGGCTGGCTGGGGCGCGCTCCTCACGTCGACCTGGCGCTGTGCGATCCCCCGTACGCGTTCGGCGACTGGAGCACCCTTCTCTCGCAGCTCGAGGCGGAGGTGGCCGTGCTCGAGTCGGGGGCCGCCCTCGAGCTGCCGGCGGGCTGGATGGTCGCGAGGTCGCGCCGGTACGGCGGTACGCTCGTGACCGTGGCCCGCATGTCCGACGCACCGGCGGCGAGCGCGCGCAGGTGGCGGTCGTGAGCGTCGCCCTCTTCCCGGGGTCGTTCGACCCGTTCCACAACGGCCATCTCGAAGTCGTCGAGCGGGCATCGCGCTTGTTCGACGAGGTCGTGGTCGCCGCGCTCCGGAACCCGCAGAAGGGCGGGCCGCTCTTCACGATCGACGAACGCACCGAGATGCTCGAGGAGTCGCTCGCGCACCTCGACAGCGTGCGGATCGTCGGCGTGGCGACCCTGGTGGTGACCGTCGCACGTGAAGTCGGCGCGTCGACGATCGTGCGGGGGCTGCGCGCCGTCTCGGACTTCGAGAACGAGCTGCAGATGGCCCAGATGAACCGCCAGCTCTCGGGGGTGGAGACCATCTTCATCCCGACGAGCGCGCAGTACTCCTTCATCGCCTCGAGGCTGTTGCGGGAGGTCGCCAGCTTCGGTGGGGACATCTCCGCGTTCGTGCCGAAGCCCGTGGGGCTGCGGTTCGAGGCGAAGTTCTCCGGCCGGGCACCGGGCTGGGCGGAAGAATTGGGCGAAGGAAGCGGAACGACAGGATCGTGACGGACGTGTTCGAAGACGCTCACGGCGACGACGCCGGATCGGTCCGGACCGACGAAGAGCTCGGGGCGGAGGCGCTGGTCCGGCGCGCCATCGACGTCGTGAGCGGTGCGAAGGCGATGCCGCTGTCCGCGTCGGTGCTCGTCTCGCGCGAGGAGCTGCTGGACGTGCTGCAGGCGGCGCTGGATCGGCTTCCCGACGAGCTGCGTCAGGCGCGCTGGCTGCTGCGGGAGAAGGAGGAGTTCCTCGCTGACCGCGCGCGCGAGGCGGAGGCGCTGATGGCGGACGTCCGGGCGCAGGCGGAGCACATGGTCTCCCGCTCCGAGATGGTCCGGCAGGCCAACCTGGTCGCCCAGCGGATCCTCGACGACGCCAACGAAGAGGCGCGCCGGCTGCGCCACGAAGCCGAGGACTACTGCGACCAGAAGCTGGCGGGGATGGAGATCGTGCTGGACAGGATCACGAGAACGGTGCGCGCCGGGCGCGAGAAGCTCCAGGCGACGGTCTCCGCCGCTCCGCCCGTCCAGGCGGCTTCCCCGGAGGGAGAGGAGCCGGGCTTCTTCGACCAGGACCTCGCATAGGCGGACACGCTGCCCGCTTGCGGGCAGGAAGCGGGCAGGAAAGGAGGTACAGGTGGACCCGTTCGTGGTGCACGTGGCCAAGCTCCGCAGGGTGCTGGGCACCCGATGGCACGAGGTGCGAACCGGGCCGGTGGACCCTGAGCGCGTGATCGTCTCGCGCTTTCCGGCCGACAGCACGGTCCCTTTGGGCGCCGAAGCCATCTGCGAGGTCACACTCGAGTCCTTCGCAGGCGGCGTGATGGTGACGGGAACGGTCGCAGCGCCGTGGAAGGGGCTGTGCCGCCGGTGCGCCACGCCCGTCGAGGGGATGCTCCGCATCCCCGTGCGGGAGCGGTTCACCGAGCCCGGCACCCGCTACGGCGACCCCGACGACGACGACGCATACCCGGTCGTCGACGACGAGCTCGACCTCGGCCCGATGGTGCGGGACGCGGTCGTCCTCGAGCTGCCGCTCGCACCGCTGTGCCGGGAGGAGTGCCGGGGG